>JAYQAK010000097.1:0-6272 GCA_038136695.1 Candidatus Poseidonia sp. | reverse complement strand
TGAAGTATGCCGACATGGCCGTTCCCTCCCGTGCTCTTCATCTGTGGCGATACACCCCATGGGCACGGATTCATCCCGCTGCCGTGGACGAAGTGCCCGAAGCCAGTCCCGTACGCTTGAACCTGCTTGAAGGCGGCGGGACCTTGGTCGACGGTGCGCCCCGCATCATCCAAGGCGACGACATCGCTCGGGTGTTCCTTAGCGAACTTGGTCGCCAAGCCTTCACCCTCGAAACCGACGGGAGCACCGAAGTGATTCACCTGCAAGCCGTCGCATCCGGACATGTCGCCGTGGGCCACCTGCATCTCCTCGTCAAGCACGACACGGTGGTGTTCCTCCATCTATCCGGTGAATCCGATTGGACGGGGCTTCACGTCACCGGCGAAGTGGCCCCCAACGTTCGTGCAGCTTTCGGGTTGGTGAATGAACTCGCGACCAACGGAAAACTGCTCCATTGCGAGGATTGGACCATCAACCGAGATGCCTCCCTGGAATGGGGGGGACTGTCCATCGGTGGTTTCCGCTGCAAAAGCGACCTTCGCACCCGCTTCGTGGGCACCGGCGGTTCCTTCAATCAAGCGATTTCTGTCCATGGTTCACAACAACGCCATGTTGACCATCACATCGAAATTCACCACGATGTGCCCCACACCAACTCCTCTCTCCACGTCCACGCTGCTTGCGACGACCAAAGCCATTCCATTGCGACCGGATTGTTAACCATCGCCGAGCACGCTAACCATTGCGACGCCGGTCAGGTGTTCAAGAATCTCCTCCTGTCTGAAAAGGCACGAGCTGAAGCCATTCCTGAACTGGAAGTTCTGGCCGATGAGGTGGCGGCTGCGCACGGTGCCGCCAGTGCGCCGGTGGACTCGGACCAACTTCACTACTTGATGAGTCGAGGACTTGACGAAGAATCAGCCGTGGCTCTGTTGATTGAAGGGTTCATGCAAGACGGCTTCTCAACGCTCGAACACGAGGCACTGGTGAACGAAATGCGCACCCGATTGACGGTGCACCTTGAATGCGAACTCAAGAGGTGATGGCGTGTCGCTTCGAGATCAATTCCCTATTTTTCAACGCCAGGTCAACGGCCATCCGTTGGTCTATCTTGACAACGCTGCCACCACGCAAAAACCGCAAGTCGTCATCGATGCGATGAACGATTACTATTCGAAATCCAACGCTAACGTTCACCGAGCTGTTCACACGCTGGCCGGTGAAGCCACCGAAGGCTACGAGTCTTGTCGAGCCAAACTCAAGCAACGCTTCAACGCCAGCAAGGCCATCATCACCAGCGGCACCACCGAAGCCATCAACCTCGTTGCCCATGCTTGGGGGCGAGCCAACTTGCAGAAAGGCGACGCTATCGTGCTCACCGAAATGGAACACCACTCCGACATCGTTCCTTGGCAAATGCTCGCCGAGGAACGGGGCGTGGAACTTCGCTACGTTCCGGTCACCCAACATTTCACCCTCGACATGGAGGCTTTTGGTCACGCCCTCGAAGGGGCCAAACTGGTGTGTGTGGTCCATACTTCCAACGTCCTTGGTGTTCGAAACCCACTGGAGGAAATCGTCGCCATGGCCCACGAAGTCGGGGCAAAAGTGCTGGTTGACGCTGCGCAGGGCGTGCCCCACGCCACGATTGATTTCACGGCCTTCGGCGCTGATTTCATGGCCTTCTCCGCTCACAAAATGTGTGGCCCAACCGGTATTGGAGCGCTTTTGGTTCAACCGGAAACCTTCGAGGAGATGCAGCCGTTCATGGGTGGCGGCGACATGATCGAAACCGTCACCATCGAAGGCTCCACCTACCAAACCAACGAGCACAAGTTTGAGGCCGGCACGCCTCGCATCGCCGAAGCCATCGGCTGGTCGGCTGCCCTTGATTGGATGAACTCCTTTGATTTGGACGGCGAGCACGACCGCCTTGTGGCCATCGCCGCATGGGTGGCCGACCAATTGCGGTCCATGGGCATGACCGTCTACGGTCGTCACGAGGCCGAAGACGCAGCTGTGGTTTCCTTCCTTCACCCCACCATCAACAGCGAAGACATGGCGCACCTGCTGGACGCTCGGGGCTATGCCGTGCGCACCGGCCATCACTGCGCCCAACCCTTGCTCAACCGCTTGGGCATCTCGGGGACGGTCAGGGCGTCGTTTTACGTCTACAACACCCGTGAAGAAGCCGAAGGCTTGGTGGCTGAACTCAAGGACATCGTGGAGAAATTCGCATGACGTACCCGACGGCTCTCCAAGAACTCATCGAGGAATTCCAAGAGGTTGACGATAAGCGAGAACGCCTGGAGATGTTGTTTGAGCTGGCTGACGAAGTTGTTGAATTGCCACAAAACGAATGGTCCGACGCCACGCGAGTCCGTGGTTGTCAGTCGGAAGCCCACGTGCGTGTGGCGTTTGAAGAGGGCTTGGTTCATCTCCTCGGCGCAGCCGACGCCAAAATGGTCCAGGGCTTGATGGGTATTCTCTCCATTGCGCTTGACGGCCTCACGCCGGCCCAAGCCGTGTTGATTCCACCGCAGTTTGCAGAGGACATGGGGCTGACCAACACCTTGACGCCCAGTCGTTCCAACGGCTTTCGCAACATGTACGACAAGGTCATGAACGAGATACGAGAACACGGAGTGTGAGCACGATGACGACGAAGGAAGCCGTGATGGAGAAACTCGACGAGGTGGAAGACCCCGAGTTGGAGCTCTCCATCGTCGAACTCGGCCTCGTCTACGACGTTCGCTTCGAAGACAAGGACGAGGGGTTGCACGCTGAGGTTGACCTCACCCTCACCTCGCCCGGATGTCCAGCAGCGCCAGAGATCATGGCGGCTGCCCACCGAGCCGCTCTCCAAACCGAGGGACTCCACTCGGTTCACATCAACCTCGTGTGGACGCCCCGTTGGGATCCGAAAGTTCACGCCAGCGAAGATGCGAGGATGGACATGGGCATTTGGGACTGAGGTGTTGTTATTGATCACGCCACGGGACTTGAAAGGTTGGAAACCAAATTCTCCACGTTCATCTTCACATGAAAATTTGGAATTTGTCGAAGACAAGAGGTACAACCAAATCGCTGAGTTTTTTGGGAACAAAATCTATTCGAGATTGCAACAACTCTCCGGGCTTTCTCGAATGCAACCAATGAATCTGACGCAAAACACACACAAAATCATTCAAGATGCAATTTATTATCGAGAGTTGCCAGTTTACCTTCGCCAAAACTCGCCAAAGCCAAACGGTTATCCCAGTTTCAAGCGGTACATTCAGCTCGCACCCATCAATTATCATGCGGATGGTTGCCAGTTTTACATTGAGGTTTTTTTTGAGGGCGGTGATGGATTTGATGATAAAAAGAGCAAAGCAGCCCTATTGAATCCATATGTTGAAGAAAACGAACTGGTTCTTTTCATCGGTATTGATTGCACCCTCCAACACATGGTTGATTGGAATTCAAGGGTAGATGAGTTGGATGAAGAGTACGTCCACGCACACTGGGACGAAATTAACGGATTAATTCACGAATTTATGGAAGTGGATAATTCAATCTTCCGCGGAGAAATCTGTCACTTTGATTCTGACGTCGAGAATGGGATCTTGAAAATGCGTATCTCCTTACCCAGACAATCTCTCGATAATCCATGGGATTCCACATTAGATCAAGCGCTGGACCTCTATCTCGAAAAAACATTTTTGGTATTCAAGAAGATTGGAAATAAAGCAATCAACGTTTGAATTTTCAATCAAATGTGGCCCCAGTGCAATAGCACCCGTGAACAATGTTGAAGGTAAACCGAGGTGACCTCGCTTCATGCGACCGGTTCACGTTGTGCTGATGCTGGTCCTGCTCACCTCGCTGACAGGGTGTTTGGATGGCGGGGAGGCCGGCTCTGAGGCGACGGGTAGGTTCACCGTTGATTCGACCATCACCAGCGTTGAAATCGAAACCAAATCGGCCTACTACCAGGACGGTCAGACCGTCGAATGGTCGGTTGAGTCCACTGCGGTTAACGAGGCGATTGAAGATGCAGGAGGGCACGTGGTTGGTGTCCTGTTGACCCTCAGTTACGGGGAAGACGAAACCTCGGGTGGCCCTCTGTGCACGGGTGGGGAAGCCGACGCACCCGATACAATCACAGGTGCGGCCACCAAAGGAGAATGGGCGCTGTCGGCGGATGGAGAAAATCCGGGCTCCCATGAAGTCAACCTGACATGGCACAACCAATCCTTGCTTGCTGGTGTCATTGAGGGTCTTTCCAAGAGCCAAATTGAGGACCAGTTGGCGTTCGGGGATGAGGCCTTGGGTGCCTACGACCTTGCCGTCACCGTTGATGCGGATGCCTTTGACGGGGCACTGTGCTCACACAACGATGACGGTGAAGAAGTCGCCACCGTCATCAGCCTGCTCGTGCTTGACTTCACCGTTCTTGACGAGAACGGCGACGAACTTGTGTCGCTGGCGGTTGGTGACGGCTCCTTGCCGCTGGTGCTTTTTGTCGGCTGGATTTTCCCGGTGGTCTTCGTTGTCGGCTACATCTCGACGAAGCAGCGTGACCGCTTCCACCTCGATCTTGACTTCGGTGAGCCTGAAAAGGAGGTTGTTGAGGGCGAATCCACTTCAGACGGCGAAACGCTGGTGGACAGTTACCGTGCTCGTGTCATCACCTTGTCGGCCCTCTATGTCGCCCAAGGTGTGCCTTGGGGCTTCATCACCGTCACGATGGTGACCTTCCTCGCCGCCGAGGGCGCCGACGCTGGCGACCTGGCCTACCTGCTGACGCTGGGGACCCTGCCGTGGTCGTTCAAGTTCCTCTGGGGGCCGGTCATCGACCGGTTCCAACTCCCCGAATTGGGCCGACGTCGTCCTTGGATTCTCATCGCTCAAACCGGGATGATCGCCCTGCTTGTGACGATGCTTCTGGTGCCCGATTTGACCAACAACATCTCGCTCTTGGGTGCGTTGTTCTTCGTGTACAACGTGTTCACCGCCCTCCAAGACGTCTCCACCGATGCGCTGGCGGTCGACATTCTCCAGTCGCACGAGTTCGAACGGGTCAACAGCTACATGTTCACGGCGAAGTCGTTGGGCGGCGTCATCGGCGGGGCCGGTCTCGGCACCATCATCGGCATCGTCGGCATCAAGGGCGCGTTCCTCATCCAGATCCCCATCTTGGTGGCCATCATGATGGTGCCCTTGTTCATGCGGGAGCGTCCCGGTGAGAAGCGCTTCCCGTGGGACGATGGCGAGGCGGTGTCGGCGGACGACGCAGATGCTGTCGGTGGTGAAGGTGGTGAGGAGGTTCGGGACTTCTCGGTCATTTTGAGCAACATCAAGACCGCCTTTTCGGTTCGCTCGGCCCAACTTGGTATCGCCGTCAGTTTGGTCATCTCTCTTGCTTTCATCCTCATCCCGATTCTCCCGTTGCTCTTCCTGCAAGAGTTGGGCTGGACCCAAGAAGAGTTCAACGCCACCAAAGGTGGCATCATCCTCGTGGTCACGATGCTCGGGGCCATGGCGGGGGGTGAACTCGGCCGTCGGTTTGGAGGAAAATCATCGCTGATGTTCGCGGCGTTGAGCGCTTCCTTGACCACGCTGGTGTGGGGCACGTTCGACCACCTGTGGAGCGAAGGCTGGTTCATGATGCTCGTGTGGATGGTTCACACCTTCCTGTGGGCCATCGTCTCCATCTGCGCCTATTCGCTGATGATGCGGGTGACCTGGGCGGAAGTCGGGGGGACGCAATTCACGGGCTACATGGCGATGATGAACCTCTCCGCTATCATCGGCTATCAGTTAGCGCCGGTGTTCGCTGAGCGCTACACCTACCAGACCATCTTCTACATCGCTGCGGTGCTCGAGACCTTCGTCATCTTGGCCGCCCTCTTCATCGACCCAGAGGAAACCGACCGGACACTCAATGCCGTCGCTGCCTGAAGATGGTCATCGCTTGACCACAATGGTGAGCACGTCGCCGTCCTTCAGTTGGTGGTCAAGACCCACCCGCTGGTCGTCAAACTTCGCACTCGGCCCTCGCACACGGGCAAAGCGGAATTTGCGCACGAAGTCACGGTGCAGTTTCACGCAGATGTTCTCCACCGTGGAATCGTCCTTGACAATCAGCGGCTCTTCCATGTCGGCTTCCTGGCCTTGCGGCTTGAGGTAGACGCGCATAAAGCCCAAGTTGTCGTAAATGAAGTCCTTGAGCTCGTCCAGCCCGATGTCCTTGAACGCAGAGATGTTCATCACGGGCCAATCATCTG
>JAYQAK010000096.1:0-6290 GCA_038136695.1 Candidatus Poseidonia sp. | reverse complement strand
CAGAGAACGCATACGCTCTCTGCTTGTTGCGACTTGAGGCCCCTCAATAAGCGTTGTCAAGAGGCTTCAAGCAACAGGGGGCAGAACGAGGGGGTTCACAGCCTCGCAGGGTCACGATTGCGCCGCGAAATGAACGGCTGGAAACCTTCCTCACTTGCGACGGGCGATGGCCGCCAGAAGCAACAGCACGACGAGGAGGGCGCCCCCGGCTTGAGCCAGCGTGGTTGAAGAAAGGCCGAGCACGCCTTCTGCGGGCATGCCCTGGGCGGCAAATTCGATGTTTTGACGGTCGAGTACGCCCGTCTCGGTGGGCTCTGCTGATACCGTGAATTTGTACAGATCTTCCATTTCAGCCCCGTAGGGTGCCCGGATGGTGACGTTGACGTAGAGTCGCTCACCTTCGTCGACCATGCACACCAGGTCGCTGTTTTCGGTCTGACAATCGAGGTTGTCGCTGTCGAGCAACACCGACCAGCCACGAAGGTTCTCAGAGGCAAACACCCGGATTTCGGTTCGCACGTTGCCCGTGTTGAGGATGGAGATTTCCTTCATTTTCGCTTTCTGCCCGTAGATGATGTTCACCTCTTGCCGGACGCCTTCCTCAACGAACGTGATTTCGTGGATGATGCTCACTTCGAGCGAGACCGTCACCAACCCGCTTCGGTCGGCGGCGTTGGACACGCTGGTGACAAGAATTTCGAGGACGCCTCCCTGCCCGGTTTGCGCCCCTGGGTTCACCCGAAGCGTGAGTTCGATGTAGACCTCGTAGGGCTGGGCTCGATAGTCCTCAAAGGTCAAACCGAGGTCGAGCATTTTCATCTCAGCCGCATCTTGATCGCTCAACAAGTAGGGTTGACCGCTGGATTCCATGACGTAGGTGGCGTTGGTGATGTCCCAAATCCCGTACCCTTTGGGCACGGCCAACTCACCCGTCACGGGAAGACCGTAAGCGGTCATGGAACGGGTGGCGATGCCTTCCAATCCACCGAGGGTGAACACCGCATCGTCGTTGCCGTCGCCCGTGTTTCGAACCCACATACCGATGGTTTTCTCGCCGCTGGGTGGAAGAACGACCGAGGCCGACGTGGCCGTATCGGTGTTTTCGAGGCGAAGGTCCATGGAGAATTCTCGGTCGGAGAGGATGGCGAGGAACTCGCCTTGACGCTGGTTGTCGGGAATCCCGTCGTTGTCACGGTCCTGGCTGTTGGGGTCGTCTTTGTTGCGGATGCGAACCGTGATGCGGGAGTTTTCAAGTTCCTCCTCGCCATCAATGCTGACCACCAAGTACACGCGTGTGGTGCTTTGCGGTTCGATGTCAATTTCCGTGAAGGGCATACCGTCTTCGGTTTCAAACGAGGTCCCCCACGCTGGGCTGGCGGTCTGGGAAACGACGGACAGGCCGATGGTGTCTCGGACGTTTCCTTCGTTTTCCAAATCGATGGGGAAGCGAACTTCGGTGCCAGAGCGTCCCGTTTGGTCGGTGGCGGGCGTGTCGATTTCAAGGCCGTGAACGGCCGCTACCGTCACCTTCAGCACCACGGAATCGTAGGCCGTCCCACCGCTTGAAGGCAGGACGCTGAAGGTCAATTCCACCTCTTCGGTGGCCAGTGCGTTGGTCGGTACGCGCACCGTCAAATCGACCGTGACGGACTTCTCGTTGCCGTGTCTTGAGCCAACCGAAACGGCGGTCTGTTCCAACTGCACGGCCCAGCCGGTGGGCGCGATGGAGGAAGCGATGCGCAAGTTGTCTTGGCCGTTGCCTTGGTTGGTGACGGTCAACGTGGTGGATTTGTTGCTGCCCGGTTCGATGTTGGACAACAGCGAGGTCGCCACCGAAATGCTGGCTCCTCGGGACTGGCCGACGATGATGCGTAGGTCGGCTTGACAGTCTTCCTTGATGGGTCCTGTTGCGCTTTCTTTGCCCACGATGGTCACGACGGTTTCCGAGCCAGCGGTGACCGAATCGTCGGGGGTGATGAGGAAATCAAACTCGCGCTCACCGTTCCCGTTGTCATAGGGAAGGTTGCCCGAGGAGGCCCCGTCAACGCTGACCCATTGCGAGGCCTTTGGGCCCGCACCGGCCGCATGGACAATCCAGTTGGCGTTGCCGGTGTTGGCGTAGGTGGCGGTGATGGTCGCTGTCGCCCCTGGATTCACGCTAACGGAGGTCTTGCTGAGGGCCACCGTGCACTCTTTGAGTTCGGGGACGGTCAAACTGAAATCTTCGACGTCTTTGGCTTCTTGAGCAGGGTCGTTGGCCACGACGCCTTCAATTTCCCAACAGTATTTGTCGGCGGATTGCCCGTCAGGGACTTCAACCGTAACGGTGACGGTTTCGGATTCTTCCTCATTGACTTGAACGGTGGTTTCGCTCAACGTCACCGTCAATTCGGAGGCCGAGCCGCAGCCCGGACCGGTGCCTTCCGTCACGGCGAGGTTGATGGTTTCGTTGCTGCGTCCGGTGTTTTCCACCGTGACCGGGTAATCCACTTCGCTTTGGCCCGCCCAATTCTTATCGCGTTGACTTTCCGCAATGATGAGGTCCACACCAAACAGAGCACTGCCAGAGCCGTCGCCTGCAGTGGTGGTCACTTCAACGGTTTCCTGCGTGGGTGGGTCGGCGACATCGGGTGGCGTGACCTGTTCGTTGATGTTGGCCGTCACGGTGGTTTTGCAACTGCCTTCTGCGGTTTGGGTCAAGGTCACGTTCAACGTGGTTTCCTCAACTTGGCCGGCATCGATGGGGCCCGTGAATTGGGTGATGGTCGATGCATAACCACCGCAGTCGCCCCCGGCCTCTTCGGCGGTGGCTAATTGGACTGTGATCGGGTTGTCGCCGTTGTTGCGCAGACGGATGGTGTATTCTCCACCCTCTCCCGGATTCACCTCAAGGGCCGTTGGGATGGCGGTGAGTTGAACCGAGATGGCCCGGCCACCATCGGCAGAAGCGACGGGGGCGACGAGAGGGAGCAGGGCCGTGCACATCAACGCCACCAACAGCAGCGCTTTTCGCTGAGCACCGTTCGCGGCCGCACCATGCTCCATGGCTTGCGCTCGGCGTTCTCCTATCAAAACCCTGTGCCTGAATTGCGTCAATTTCTGGCACTCGTCAAGCCTGAACGAAGCGGTCCGCAGGGGCACTGCAATTCACACACACCTCGAGCTCGTTCGCGTTGCATCCTGTTGACCCGTCGCCGTGGTATCGAGCACCGCATGAGGGGCATCCGATCATGGCAGTGGTGACGGGGGCCCGGCACGTCCAGCACATCGGTGGTGGGTTGGTTGATGCCGATTGAACAGGCGCAGGAACGGCTTGAGCCACCGGTGCAGGGGCTTGGGTGGGTTGAACAGCGAGGGGCTGGAAGGGGGTGGCAGGCTTGGTCACCGTTGCACCTTCCTGACGGGATCGCATCGCTTGAAGACCCAAAGCAAAGAACGCCATCAGCAAGATGGCTCCGAACATGGACAGAGCAACGGTGGTGCTCAATCCTGCGCTGCTGCTCGTCCCTACCGGTTCGCCGGTGGCGCTAACGGTGATGGAATACGTGGCATCGGTGGCGGTGCTTTCAGCCAACCCCAAGCCGAGCGTGGCGCTTCCAGGCGAATCGGCTCGGACACGAAGTCGAACGAAGACGTCTTGGCGTTCTTCGAGCGTTACGATGTCCGACCCGTCAACGACCACGGTCCAGGTCTCCGGGGCGTCAATCACCAATTGTCGTTGCAGCGGTATGTTTCCGGTGTTGACGATTTGGACCGTGATGGAGCGCTCTTCCCCGGTGATGAAGGGTGGAACAGCGCCTACATCCCAACGTACCTGTTCATTAGCGGCAACCAAAAGGCCAACCGTTGTTGACAACTCCACGCCGCCATCGCTGAGCACCAGGGTGAAGGATGGTTCAGACATGGGCGCCATGTTGGAGGCGATCAGCACCGTGCAGACCACGGGTGTCACATCGTTTTGGCCGACGGGTTCAACCGGGGTGCAGTCCCCAAACAAGCCCGAGTCCGCCAGAAGGCTGGCGCTTGGCGACCACTCGGTCACGGCATTGTTGCTGAGCAACCATGTGAAGGTCATGGATTCGCCCGACGGATGCGACCCTGCTCCTTGGGGCGAGCCGTAGGAGGTGCCGTCTGCCAGTTCCAACCCGACAAAGGTCAGCGAAGGTTCGGGCAACACCTCGACGTCCAACTCCCCTTCCCAGGTGAAGCGGGTTGAACCGTTGTCGAGGTTGAGCACGACGTCACCGGAACGAGCGTTGCTGCCTGCCTCGAGCGTGAAGAGCAAATTTTTGCTGGTCGCCCAAGGTAAATCGATGGGGGTGAGGGCGGACGTGACCGACCAGCCGCTGGGGAGGGTAAACGACGGTGTAAGGCGCATGTCAACGTTGCCTTTGTGCTCGAGGGAATAACGCAAGGTGAGGGTGGAATCGGGGCGCTGAACACCGATGGAGGACTCAATGTTGACATACAATTCTCGCACGGTCAGGACTTGAATGGGAATTTCGAACATCGTCAACTCTTGCTGTTCGGTTTGGCTGACGGCGGTGAGTTTCACAATGCGTTCGGCTCCAGCTGCGGTCATCACTTGCGGAGGCGTGAAAGTGAGGCCTACGGCTCGATAGGCTTCGCTGTTGATCAAACCGGTTGAACCGGATTTTGCCCCTGCTTCGCTGCCCAAATTGGTGAATCCGGCCTGCCACCCGGCGGGCGCCTCCAAGAACAGGTCGTAGCCAATCGGGGCGTTTCCGTTGTTGTAAAACCGCACCGTGATGTTGGTCGGATCCGATGGATGGACGGGGACGATTTCGTAGTCAAATTCCAACGCCGCTTCGGGTAAATCGGGAACCTCAAGGTCCAGATTTAAGGGATAACTGACGCCGTTGTCCACGTCCAGGCCGAGCAAATCGATTTGGTAGGTGCCTGGGTTGGGTGGGGAGGGGTGAACCAAGGTGACGGTGATGTACTCGGAGGCTTGCCCCTCCATGGAAAAATTGGAGTCGGTGCTTCCGATGTACCACGGCATGGTTTGGCCGGTTTGCAAGTGGGTGACTTGGCCGGTTTGCATGGACGCGTTGGTGGGAATCAACGCCGTGTTGGTCAGGGAAACATTCCATGACGTCGTGGTGATTTCGCTTGATTGCAGAATTTTGGTCGGCGTGGGCGTTTCCAATTTCACACCCGGCGCGGTCACGTTGACTTGAACGTCCAGGCGATTGTTGTCTTCTCGAATTTCCTCCATGGTGTCATCGGGGTCGATGATGAAGGAAAGGGTGGTCGACCCCGAGGTTTGAGGCGTCCACGACCACATCAGCACCTTGCTTGAACCTGCGCCGAGCTCGATGGAGCGTCGATTGATTTCGGTGCCGTCCACCTCGAAGGCAATGGGGAACATGTCGGCCTTGACGTTTCCGAAATTGAAGAAGGAGGTCGTCAACTGCACCGGGTCGTCCACTTGTGGAATGCCCACGTCCATGGCAAAGTCTTCGGGCACCACCTTGGGGTCAGGACGAAGGTCGTTGACGCCGTGACCCAACACGGCGATGGCATAGGGTTGTGTTTTCGCCCCACTGTGCTGAGCATCCTTGACCTTGACCGTCCAGGTTCCCATGGCAGCCGCGTCGATCAACACCACCTCGAGGTTGTTGACATCGTCCCGACTGCCGCCTGTGGCCGAACGGCCGTTGGCGAAATCGTTGCCAAGGTACACCGTTCCATCCGGTGCCGTGACTTCCAAGTCCAGATCGTTGACCAGTTGAGCGGTCGAAAAGCGGGAACCTCGCTCGTCGGACCATGTTAGCACCGCCTTGAACAGGCCGGAGGCTTGCGTGACGTTAAACGAATAGGACTTGCTGTTGCCGGTACCCGACATCACGGAGCGGTCGTCAACCCAAATGCCCTGCCCGCTTGAAGGGGCGAGGGTGTTGCGCAAATTGACCCGGCCCCATCCCTCGTCGTTGTTGGGGATGTCTCTGCTGCCCATGTCTTGCGCACCCAGCACCATGAGCGCCTTGACCAAGGCCCCTTGGGGAGATGGACGCTGTGCGATTTCAATCAGATACTCCCGAATCATCACCGCAGCACCGGCGGCGTTGGGCGTGGCCATCGACGTGCCCGTGTATTCCAGATAGTAGGTGTTGGACCAGGTTGAGCCGCTGGTGTCCGTCGCCTCTTGGGCACGACAGGAACGCACGTAACCGCCTGGTGCCACCAAATCGGGTTTGATGCGGCCGTCTTCGGTGGGTCCTCTTGACGAGCCGCCCATCATCACGTCGGGCGAGCCGCTGTACCGG
>JAYQAK010000095.1:0-6397 GCA_038136695.1 Candidatus Poseidonia sp. | reverse complement strand
CGAGGTCGACGATCGCCGTACCGTCACCGTCCCATTCGGAAAACGAGAGGTCGGTTTCACGCAACACTTCGCCGTTGGGTTGAATGATGGCTCGGGTCCATGCGTCCGTAGCTCGAACAATGTGGGTTGTTTCGTGCATCATGATACCCGGTTCGGTTGGGTCACCGCCCCACTCGGGGGGGAGGTAGAAGAAATCCAGTTCTTTGTTGAGTTCAAGGTATTCAACTCGGTCCCAAGTTGAGAGGTAGCGAATCGCCTGGGCGGAGCCTTCCACCAACCCTCCGTCAACTAGGGGTGCGTCGCCAAGCAATTGGAATCCGAGGTCGGTCATGACCGCCTTGTCGGTGGCCGTGACTTCAGAGTGCAGTTGGTAGATGACGGGAAGGACCTCCGTGTCCTCGGCTCCATCGAGCGCCTCGAGGAGGTCGTGGTTCATTTTGCTCGCATCACCAAGCGGGTTCATGCCTTCAGCGAGCGGGGACGCTGTGGCTCCAACCATCATCAGTTGGAGCAAGAATGCGGTGAACATCAGCGCACGACGACGGGTTGCCATGGGATTTTTCGCTCGTCGGCGTGCTATAAGAGTGGTGGTTCTGCGGACAATAGAGATAAAGAGGTCCCGGAACAACTTCACGTAGGGAATTGACGATGCAAATGACCACATCCGGTTACATTTCGGCGTTTCAGGGCGTGCGCGCTCTGTGGAATTGGTTGAGAAAGAAGGAACCGGAACCCGAGGCCCCTTCTGTTCGGGAGGAAGCGATTGAGCAGGCCGAACTCCAACGTGAATTGGCGTTGATGCACGCTGAAACCCAGCGCAGCGTGGAACAGGTTCGCACCCAGTCCCGTGCAGAACGGCTTGCTCCTGTGTTGGCGATGTACGAGGTGGTGCAGGCCAACAAGCGTCAACGGCTGAGCCAGTCGACCGATGTAATGTCTGCCAACGATGCGTCGGTCGTTGACTGACCTCATCCGTTGTGCGGCCCTTCGACAGGTCCGAGGGGGACAATCCTGTACGGGTTCAGGTTTTCATGCGACCAGAAGTAATGCCATTTGATGTGGTGCCAGTCGCAGGTGTCTCGCACGCCGGGAAGGGCCAACATTCGCTCGAGGAAGCCCGAGAGGTTGGGATAATCGATGATGCGTTTGAGGTTGCACTTGAAGTGAACCACGTAAACCAGGTCAAACCGTACCAAGGTCGTGAACAAGCAAAGGTCGGCCTCGGTGAGCGTCCCTTCCCCGTCACCGACCAACCACGTTCGGCCGTTCATGTGCTCTTCGAGTTCATCCAACCGAGTGAACAACGCGGTGACGGCACGCTCGTAAGCGTCTTGGGTACGGGCGAATCCTGACTTGTAGACCCCGTTGTTCACCGACTCGTAATTGGCGTCGATCATGACATCGATGTCGGCCTTGAGGGGCTCGGGGCACAACGTCGTGCCGTTGCCTAAACCCGCCGAGGCCATGGCGTCGAACATTCGGATGATTTCCCGGCTCTCGTTGTTCACGATGGTGTTGAGTTGTTTGTCCCACAGCACCGGGACGGTTCCCACTTTTCCGCTGTGCGTCCACCCCTCGAACGCTCGATTGTAGATCCCCTCAAGGCTCGCTTCACCGTTGAGGGAGTCTGCGGTGGCCCCCGGTTCATCGGGATTGAACGTCCACGAGCCGTCAGGCTCCATGCGCCAATCCACCACGTCGTAGGTGATTCGCTTCTCAAGGCCGAGCAACAACCGTGCGAGCAGCGTTCGGTGAGCCCACGGGCAGGCGTGTGACACGTAGAGGTGGTAGCGGTTGTCCTCGGGCGGAAACAGGCCTCCCTCGACGATGAAATCGCGAAACTCGCTTTGTTTCCGAACAAAGGCACCGTCCTTGAAGGCCTTGGTCCATGCACCGGATTGAAGGTCAGCCATGCCCCAAGGGACGCTTCGTGATATTTAGGTGGTGGTTTCTCTTTCAACGTCATGTTCACATGACGGCCAGTTCTTCGGCCAATTCCGCCAAGTGTTCGTTGCGCGGAAACACCAGTGCCGAGACGGCGGCGATCACCTTGACCGCCTCGAGAGCGATGAAGGACGGTTCGTGGAGGGTGAAGGCCCTGAGCATGAGGAAGAACGACCCGAGCCCCAAGCCGATCAGGTAGGGCTTGCTTTTGGAATGCAACACCCCGCGGAGTTCCAGAACCACCACGCCGACGGCCAGCACCATGCCGATGAGCGCAAGGCCAGAGGTAAGCCTCGCCAATTCCATGGTGTAAATTGTGCACCGCCGATGTATGACGCCTTGGATGGCTACCTTCTTTTTATCATGAACGGTCGGTGATTCATATACCCGCAAATCGTTTTATGCTAAATTGTGGTGGCGGTGCCTGTATGAAAGCAAAAGCCCTGCTCCTCGTGACCCTTTTCCTCACCAGTCTGGCTCCGCTTGCTCACAGCAACGCCGTCCTGCCAACCTCCTCCGGCCTCACTTTTTCCCCGATGACATGCGGCGGACAGACCATGTGGGACACCGTGGCCGACGTCAACAACGCCGTGTTGGACATCGTCGGCAACGAAACCTATCCCGCCATCTCGACGGCATCCAACGCCACCAACCTCTACATTCGCATGCTTCTTGACGAGAGTCCGCTCCAGACCTCAACCAACCTCAAATCCTTCTCGTGGGGGTTGGAGTTTGACACCGACGGGAACCTCTCCACCTATGAGCACCTCATCATCATGAACGGCGCTGGGAGCGACAAATTGTACATCAAGAACAACACCGTGACCCAAACGCCCAACGATCCCACCGATTCCACCGAATCGGTCTCGGTTGAATTCACCAACACGGGAAGCTGGTGGAACGTAACGGCCGCCAACTCCGCCTTCGCCGGCTCCACCGATTACTGGCTCACCTTCATCCTGCCATGGACGGTCCTCGCCGACCACGACATCACTCGAGAAGCCACGTCGGCCTATTGGTTCGGAACCTCAACGCAATCCTCCAACATCAACGGGGACTTTGTCTGCCACGACGGACTCTCCAACGACCCGGTGACGCTGGAAGCCCTCGCCAGTGACACCGATTCCCTCGACCCTTCCACCCGACTGGCTTACCCCAACGCCTACACCGCTGGCGGCGCCAAGTACGCCGATGTCACGGTGGTCAACGGTTCAAGCCTCAACATCAACGCCATTTCCACGCCGCCAACGGCCACCTACGGCTTGGAGTTCGGCCCGAACGGCTCCATCAACGCCACCGTGGCCACTAACGGCGCCGTGACGATCACAGGCGATGCGGTCGGTTCGGATTGGGTCAAGGTGTTCGCCAACACCACCTTCGGTACCTCGACCGTTTCCGTCAATTCCACCTTCCTCGTGACGGTGACGGACTACCTGGCACCGGCCGACCACGTACTCGACGTGGCTGAGGGCGCTGAGTTTGTCCACGTGCTCCCGGTTGGAGATGCATGGATCAGCCCTGACGTGACCGTCGAAGTGGAAGGCCTGCCCACCGGCGTCACCTACGTGCCCCCACGAACCAACATTACCCAGGTCACTGAGAGCGGCTATTACACGCAGTGTACGCTCACGGAAGACGGCCGGGTGTTTTGTCAAGGCTACGATAACAACAGGGCGCTTGGTCCCAATTATCACTTGGGAAGTTTTTCCTCTTACGTCTACGAATCTCGCGCTCCTGTTGAGGTCCACGAGCCCTCAGGACTGGACTGGACGGCCGTGGGGTCGACCATGTGGGGGTTCTGCGCAGCCAACGAAGCCAACGACATTCGTTGCTGGGGTGACAACGGCGTTTCGACACGCACCTTTGTCAACATCACCAACTTACCTTCGAGCAACGTGACCCAAATCGTTGGTACGGCTGACACCTTCTGTGGCTTGTTTGAATCCGGACAGGTCAACTGCTGGGGCAAGGACCCCGCTCGTATCCTGACGAGCAACTACAATTCTGCGTTTACCACGGCGTCCGTCGCCGTGACGTGGTCCGGTTCAACGATCACGGAACTGGTCCACCTTGACCAATCCATCTGCGCCCTGTCCTCTTCGGGCTTGGAATACTGTCTCGGGACGACCATCAATCCGACCACCGGTGCCACCGAATACGCATCGGCCGATGCTCCTTCAACCACCAGTCTGCTCTCGAGCATCAATTCGGGCTCCGCTGTGGTCGACATGGCCCAAGAGCAGAACACGGTTTGCGCCGTGCTCACCAACGGCTCCGTGGCCTGTTACGGCGATACCAATTACGCCTACATGCGTGGCATGGGCCACGGTGCGGCGACGCCAGCGTCCTACCACGATGTCACCTATGCGCTATTGCCCAACAACACCAACGCCACGGCAATCGCTGCAAAGTCGGTTTACGTCAACAACGCTCGTCAACTCTGTGCGCTGTTGGACACGGATGAGATCGCTTGTTGGGGCCTGAACCGAACCAACACCTGGCCCTACACCGCCCCTGGTCCCGTACCCACGGCCGTGGATGCGCCTGCCAACACCCTTGATTTGTTCACCACGGCCCGCTCCGGTGAGTACGGGCCGAGCCAAGTCCTCACCGCCGACAACCGGTTGTACAATTACCGCGCCACCAACGGCTCAGGCTATTTGGTGAACAAATCCGTATCGTACTCCCAATACACCGGCTCCACCATTAATTACAGCACTGAATGGCACGGCTACGACCTCCCGGCTCACTACATCAACGGCACGGTCACCGGCCTCGGTCTCCACCGATTCACGGTCTGGTACAATTCGAGCACCAGTTCGCAATCCTACGATATCGAACTGAACGCCACGGCGCCGTTCCGCTTCACTGCCCCGATTTACGAATACGAGATTGGGACCTACGTCAACCAACCCATTGACGTCCGGGACACCTGTGTTCAAGGTGATCTCGGGCAACGCTGCGCTGCGTTCTTTGCACCCGAAGCTCCCAGAGGCATCAGTTTGAATGACTACTACGGTTGGACGGGCTCAAATTTCCAGTTCACCGGTACCGCTCAAGCCAACGTCATCAACACCACCTTCTCCATCGTCGTGCAACAGTGGGTGGACACGTGGGAAGTGTATCATCCGTCCAACTACAACAGCGGTGAACTGGTCAATGTCTTTGAGGAAGTCGTTACGGTTCGCCCCAGCCTTCGCTCCTTCGGTACCTTCCCCGTGGTGGCCAACGGATTCCCCTTCGATGCGAACCTCGACCGCTTGATGCCGCTGATGACGGCTTCGGAATCCTTCTCCTTTGAAGGCACGGTGCCCAATTTCAACTTCACGCTTCAGGTGGAGGACCGTCGCTTTGACACCCTCGGAAAGAACAACGGCATGTTCTGTGCGGACGGCGACGACGGCATGTCCTGTTGGGGAAGATACTCCATGTCCGGCTCCACCAACCCTTACTACGGCTTTTCGAACCAACGCTACTTCTTCCCCAACACCACCACGATTGACGACACGTTCAGTACGCCCGTCCCGGCCCGTGTTTCGGGTGATTTCGACATCTCTTCGGTTGGGGAAGGTACCCTAGGGTGCGTGTTCAACGCCACCTCCGTGGTCCACTGCCCAACCTCGGTTCAATGGAACAGTCCTTACACCATCACGTGGGAAGACTCGTACAACGGGGCCACGGCCGTGGACAAATCCGATTTCGGTCAATGTGCTGTGCTCAGCAACGGATCGGTGGCCTGCCGTTCAGTGAATTCCAACTGGGGCTTGCCGCCATCCATCAACGGCCTTTCCTGGATGCCACTCCCGAGCGGTGCCTCGGCAGTGGAAGTTGAAGCCGTGGCCTACCGGAACCTTTGCGCCATTCTCTCAAACGGAAGCCTTGCGTGCACGGTCTGGGTGCCCGGTCCCGGTCAAAACGGTTACGATCATGTCCTCCTTTCCAAGTTCGACAACGGCAGTCGTATTCTCCAAAACGGCGATGTTGAATTGCTGGAGATGCCAGCGGGTCGGACGGCCGTGACCTTCCTTGGAATGGCGGGACGCACCGGTTGTGTCCAACTTGACGACGATTCCGTGTATTGCATCGGACGATCGTTTGGGGACTTGGATGACCAAAATCCCTACTACCCTGCCCAACGATCCTTCGGCGTCATGGGGGCCGCCATCAACACAAGTACCTACAGTTCGGAGCAGACCTGTTTGGTTGACGACAACCAAAGCCTTTGGTGCTCAGCAATCACCTGGTACAACGGCTTTCCCGTATATCACATGGTGGACACTTCACAACGAATGGATTCCTATGCCACCACGTACCAGCAAATTGACACCGGCGGCCCGGTGGTGGACGTCGAAGTCTCCGACCGAACCGTCTGTGTGTTGTACGCCAACGGAACCGTTTCGTGTGCTGGAACGGACAAGACCATCATGGGCATCGGTGAGAAGGAAATCTACTT
>JAYQAK010000094.1:0-6460 GCA_038136695.1 Candidatus Poseidonia sp. | reverse complement strand
CAGCCTCCCGGCTTGTTCAACGAAGGCCCTTCCACCTCTTGCGGACCGTTTGATACGGACTTGGTAGCCTCGGGCAACAACGGAGAAGAGGGCCTGGTCTGGGAGGTTCAATCGGGCACGTACTACGCTGGCTTGGGCACCCTCGATCAAGGAGGCTTGCCGGAAGGGACGCAGGTGGATTTGTCCTACAGCGTCCATCTCCAAGCGGGTTTCGCCACGTATTTCGTGTTCGCTCTGGTCGGTATCGGTGGCCTTGCCTATACACGGGTCGAGTGATTATTCAACGCCCTCGTAATAGGTGGCCACGGCCGCATCGATTTCGTCGAGAATGGTTGCTTCATCCAAGGTCAAGGTCGTTCCATCCCTTCGCAGGGCTTGCCCGTTGACCCACAAATCCAAACAATCCGCACCGTTGAAGATGAGGTTGGCCAGATGACGGTTATCGGAACGCCCTCTCGGCCGCATGCGCACATCATCGAGGTTCCAAACGGCCCAATCCTTGCTTCCTTTGGTGGCCAACTCCATGGCGTCAACCGCAGGCAGGAGCGTTGGGTCCCAATGGTCGTGGCGCTGGACCAACGAGGCCAATCGAGCCTCGCTTTGCATGTTCAGGCCGTTGCCTGAGGAGGCCGCACCGTCCGTACCGAGGCGGACATCGACGCCGGCTTCCATGTAGGCGGGCAGTGAAAGGGTTCCACCACAGGCCAGTTTCATGTTGGAGGAAGGGCAGTGCACGGCCGTTGCTTCGTGCTTTTTGAGCAACCGAATCTCGTTCTTCTTGACCCAGGATGCGTGGGCGCAGATCGTTCCGGGTTGGAAAAAGTCGAGACTGTCGAGGTATTCCACCGGGTACATGCCCGTCTTGGCATGGCATTCAGCGACTTCCTTTCTCGTTTCGCTGACGTGGATGTGCAGTCGTCCGTTCCGCCGCTTGGCCAACTCGGCAGCGTTCTGCAGCGTTTCTTCGCTGCAGAGGTAGACGGAGTGGGTGGCGATGGCGTACTGCACCAAGGCGTTCTCGTCGTTGTTTGCGAGGAGACCATCGAGCTCGGCCAGCGCTGAAGCGGCGTCCTCGTGACTTGGAAGCGCTTTGTCGCTGACCGGTCCACCGATGAGCCCGCGAAGGCCAGCACCGGTCAACACCTCGCCGGTGACGCTGGGATAGAAGTACATGTCCGCGGCAAAGGTGCTACCGGTTCGAATCATCTCGGCAGCTGCGCAACGGCTTCCCATGCGCACGTAGTCGGGGGTGATGCGAGACTCGGTGGGAAAGATGGCCTCGCCCAGCCACCGGTGGAGGGGAAACCCGTCGCTGAAGTCTCGAGCGTTCAACTGCATCGCCAAATGCGTGTGCCAGTTCTGGAAACTTCGGGTGATCAACCGCTTTGAACCATCGATGTCCTCGAGGACGTCCTCGTCACCGTTGGACGTTGACCACGAACCGTCGGCGTGCAGCAACACATCGCCCGTGACCTTCTCGCCCCCACGGTCGTACAGGACCGTGTTGCGGTAGCGCACCGGCGGAGCGTCGCTCATGGTTGTCCGTGCGGCCCATGATTCAAGAACGCTGAGGTTTGCACCGAGGGTCTTATGTTTGATTGGGACAGCGGGAGGTTGCCGCCACTGTGGCTTAGTTGGTAGAGCATCTGATTCGTAATCAGAAGGTCGGGAGTTCGAGTCTCCCCAGTGGCTCCTTCACGCGTTGCTTGGGTCAGCCTTGATGTCGATGCCAAACGCCACGGCGCTTTGCTCCAAACTGACGACCCCGGGAAGCGGACGACCTGCGATGTAGTCGAGGCAGGCACCGCCGCCCGTTGAGACGTGCCCCATCTTCTTGGTGAGGCCACGTTTGACCACCAGCGTGGCGGTGTGGCCGCCACCCATCACCGCAAAGCCATTGGATTCAGCACATGCGTTGAGCATCTCGATGGTGCCCAAAGCGAAATCGTTGTTCTCGAACACGCCGGCTGGCCCGTTGAGGATGATGGTGCCCGCCTGCTTGATGGCGGCGGAGAGGTGGAACACCGATTTGATGCCGATATCGTGGAACGGGGCCTCGATGGGGAAGTCTTCGATGGGGATGTCGACGCGATTGCCTTCGATGTTGGCGGCCAAGTCCACGGGCAGGTGAATCTTGTTGCCGTGGTCTGCGATGAGGTCGCGAGCCTGCTTCACCGTCGCCTGCCAGTTCTTGCCAATGGCGCCCTTGAGAAATTCACGGTTGCCTTCGCCGATGTCGTAGCCTGCCAAATCGAGCAAGAGGTTGGCCACACCGCCGGTGGGCCACAGCGCATCAGCGATGCCGTTGCGCAACATGTTTTCAGCGACTTGAATGGAATCGTCCACCTTGACGCCTCCGAGCACCGCCAAGCACGGTCGGTCTGGACGCTCAAGGGCGCGATCGAGTTTGCTCAATTCGTTGTTCATTAACTCCCCAGCGACGCACGGCAGCATGCTGGCAAACCCAACGACAGAGGGCGTAGAGCGGTGAGCACAAGCAAAGGCGTCGTTGACGTACATGTCGGCGACGCTGGAGAGACGCTGCACCAATTGCGCCTCGGCCATGGCGGCGATGTCGCCTTTCATGGTGGCTTCCTCCTCGTCCATTCGGACGTTGTTGAGCATCAACAACTCACCCGGTCCCATTGCTTCGATGGCCTTCATCGCTTTCTCGCCGTGGATGTCGTTGACCCACTTGACCGGTCGTCCAAGCAAGCGCCCAAGTTCACGGGCATGGCCCAAGGTGCTGGTGAAGTCGTCTTTACCGGGGCGGGATTGGTGGGCAAGGAGGATGACTCTGGCCTTGGCCAGTCGCTTGAGGGTTGGCAAAATCGCTCGAATGCGGGTGTCGTCGAGGAAGGTCTTGGTGGCCGGGTCAAGCGGACTGTTGATGTCGACGCGCAGCAGGACTGTCTTGCCGTCGGTGTTGACGTCGTCCAAGGACAGGACCTTCGCCATTGAACCAATCCAAGCGCCTTCGGTTTTTCATCCCTCGCCCTCGCGCACGGTTTCTTTCCGACCGGCGCGGAGATGGTGCGAAGGTCGCAAGACGCGCCTGGCTTGGGTGTCTGGGGCGCGAAAGGTGATAAGGCCCGCGAAGCCCTTGGCCGACATGGCCGATGAACTGTCGGAAGAAGGCACTCCGTTAGAGGGTGCTCGCCGACGCGCCAGCACGGCCACCTCCGCCTTCGGGGTTTCCCGTCGAGAAGGTCACGATGCCAGCGTGTACTACGCCAGTCGTCTCAACGAGGGATTGGTGAGTTCCCGGGAGGTCGGACCGGCGCAACCCTGCCCGGAGGAACGGCTGAACTCGGTGCTCTGCCAAGACGCTCGCCGTCTTCCTTTGCCCGAGAATTGCGTGCAGTTGGTGGTCACCTCTCCACCCTACAATGCTTCGAAGGAATACGACGAAGACCTGTCGCTCAAAGAATACCTCACCTTGCTTCAGGACGTGTTTTCAGAATGCTATCGGGTGCTGGCTCCTGGCGGTCGAATGGTCATCAACGTGGCGAATTTGGGCCGTAAACCGTACATTCCTCTGGCGTCCCACATCAACATCATCATGCACGACATCGGTTTCCTGATGCGCGGGGAGATCATCTGGGACAAATCAGCCAGCGCAGGCTCTTCCTGTGCGTGGGGTTCGTTCCAGTCCGCCTCAAACCCGTGCTTGAGGGACATTCACGAGTACTTGCTGGTGTTTTCGAAAGGCGATTACAAGTTGCAGCGAAGCAAGAAGGAACGCGAAGAAGGGCGATTGGACACCGTTGGTCGGGACGAATTCATCCAGCATACGAAATCCATCTGGTCCTTTCCGACCGAGCGTGCCTCTCGGGTCAATCATCCCGCACCGTTCCCGGAGGAGTTGCCCAGGCGCTGCATCGAAATGTACACTTTCACCGGTGATGTCGTGCTCGATCCGTTCAACGGTTCGGGCACCACCTGCGTGGCCGCAAAGCGCCATGGACGCCACTACATCGGCGTGGATTTGTCCGCCGAATATTGCGCCATTGCCGAGGAACGGTTGGCGGCCACACCCGCCTTCACGCTGGACGAGATACCCTCCTGAGTCTCGCCGAGAACGCCGAACGGATTTTCAACGGTTGCCTGTCGTCGTTGCACCATGACAGCGTGGTCATCGGGCGACATCGTCGGCCCTGACGGTGAGGACTGGCGGGTTCCCGTCAGCGAACTGGCGGCCCGACAGGCACGTTTGGGCGTCATGCTGGCCGAGGCAGGGTTGCCCGGTGCGTTGATTCAACATCCGGTGGATCTCTACTACTATGGCGGAGGCCGCCAAGACGGCTCCCTCTTCATTCCAGCCAACGGTGCCGGTGGCAGCGAAGAAGCAGGCGGCGACGGTCCCGTGGCGTTTGTTCGTCGCTCGCTCAAGCGGGCCCAATGGGAAGCCGGTGGCGACGATGCCCCCCACCAGGTCACGTCCTTCCCCCGCCTGTCGACGTTTTCGCAGACGCTGGCTGAGATGGGCGTTCGCGAGGCGCCGGCCTTGCAGGTTGGTGAAGCCCCTGCCTCGTTCATCGCTCGCTTCGCCTCAGCTCTTTCCTCGCTGGGCGATGCCGGCGACGTGACGGCCACCGTGCATCGTCAACGTGAGGTCAAATCCGCCTGGGAACTCGAACAAATGGACATCGGTGCCTCCATCCAACTCCGTATGTTCGAGGCCGTTCAAGCCGTCGGTGGCGAGGGCGTGAGCGAACTGGACATGGTGGCAGCGGCTGAAGCCGTGAGTCGAAGCGAAGGTTTCGGCGGCAACGTTCAGATGCGCCGTTACCCGTTGCAGTGCGACCGAGGCGTCATCGTCGCTGGACGAGCCGGCGGCATTCCGTCGTTCTTCGATTCCGCTGTTGGCGGTACCGGCCCTCATCCAATGAGCGGCATGGGCGCCGGCTTCACTCGCGTGAAGGCGAACGAACCGGTGCTGGTTGACCTCGTCCACGCCCATCGCGGCTACATGGTGGACGCCACGCGGATGTTCGTGGCCGGTCGCCTCAACGAGGTGTGGCAGCAACGCTTGGACGACATGGTCGTCGTCAAGGAGGAAGTCGTCGACGTCCTCGACCAAGGATTGCACTGCAGTCAAGCCTGGGAAGCTGGCTTGGCGATGGCGGAGGAACTCGGATACGGTGACCATCTCATGGGCACCAAGCCCGACCAGAGCCGTTTCCTCGGGCATTCCATCGGTTTGCAGTTGGACGAATCGCCGGTGGTAGCGGCCGGGTTTGACCGACCGCTTCCTGTGGGCGGCACGATGGCCATTGAGCCCAAGGTGGTGTACGCTGAAGGCAGCGTGGGAAGCGAAGACACGTGGGTGCGAGACGAGAACGGCCTTCGTCCAATCACCGCCGACGGAGCGCTTCCATGGGTGATGGAGTGGGATGCATGACGCAACAACATGACGAAGAGATCTGCGAGAAGACCAGCGGGTGGACCCACGAGGACGTCGGCAAGCGCATTCCGGTTCGCGTCACGCCCAACGGAACCTACCACAACGAATTGGTCGTCAACGTGTTTTGTGCCATGTGCGGTGCTGAATTCATCGGCCCTTCCCGCGAAGCCGGCGGTTTTCTGGGCGGCCACGAATGCCTGCACGCATGGGAATTCAACCAGGTCTTGGGTCGAGACGACGGCCTGACCGAGTGACCATCGCATCGCACCACATCATTGAAGGGCGGCACGACCACGACCTCCACCATGGTCGCCAAACCGTACTCCACCAGTCACATCGCAGCGGTGTCGTCGCATTTCACGACGATGCGCCTTTCGGGCGATGTCAAGGAACGCCTTGTGGCGTTGTTGTGCGAGGAGTTGGACCGCTTGGTGCCTCAAATGGAACAGGAGACGCTCTCGCAAGACCCGGAGCGAAAAACCCTCGACGACCCACGGCGCAGCCGACTGAATTACAACCGAACCCGCGAGTTGATGATCGACCGCATCAATGGCGTGGAGTCGGTCGGTTCCGCCGCCGTGCAAGCGGGCATCGACCACCTCGAACAGCATCTCGGTCAGTTGTTGCGCCATGCCGCCGAGGCTGCCGAACGTGATCGCGTGTCCACCATCAAACCCCGTCATTTGGACCGAGCGGTGCTCAACACCAAACCGGCGGAAGGCGACCAAGAGGGTGGTGACGCACCTGAAATGGGCGCTGCAGAAGAATTTGTGGCCAGCCAAGCCGGTGGTGTGTTGACGCCAACGACCTTGATTTCCATGGCACGAAGCATCGCCAAGATGGCGGTGACCAAGGATGCGGTGGATGAATTGCTCTACCTGTACGCCGAAGTGCTTGAGGAATTGGAAGAGGACATTCGAAACCACGCCCAACTCGGCAGCAACCCCGTCCATTTCATCGAGTCCATCAACGCCATGAAGGGCATGATGACCTTGGGGTGGATGCGTTCTCGCCTGACCCGCGCTGCCGGACATGCTCAGGAACGCGGCGCCA
>JAYQAK010000093.1:0-6493 GCA_038136695.1 Candidatus Poseidonia sp. | reverse complement strand
GGCGTCGTCGGTATCTTCGGACGAAGAGGCCTAATCGCATGTCGGACCCATCGCTCGAACTCACGCTTCAGCGCCTGTCCCAGTCCAGCGGAGGACAAATTTTGGCTTCGGTCGGCGATGGCCTTCGTCGCTCCCTCAAAGCCTATGTCGCGCTCTTTGTCCTCGGCTTTGTGACGGCCTTTCCCCTGAGCAGTACGTTCATCGCGTGGTTGATCGATGCCGAACGCTTGCCCAGTGATGTCGACATCATCGTCGTGTCTCCGGTGGAGTTCCTGTTTCTTCAGTTGAGAATCGCTGGTTCCGTCGGCTTGGTGCTCGTGACGACGATGGTGGTCGGCCAAGTTGCTCTCCACGGCGCACGCCACCAAGCCGTTCAAGCCCGCTTGCAAGAGCTGAACATCACACTACCTCGGCCGTCCTCGACAACACTCTTTTCGGTACTGACGGCGATTGGATTGGTGGTCGCAGGGCTGCTCTATGCGTGGCACGGACTGATTCCAATGCTGTTGGACTACCTGACGGCGGACGCCCAGCAGGCTGGTTTGTCCACCGAATGGCGGTTGTCGAGTTATGCCGGTTTTGTGGTCAATCTGCTTGCGGCGTCCGCCATTGGTTTTCAAGCCCCACTGGTCACGACCCTCGTCCTCAGGTTGGGCGTGTTCTCCCGCAACCAACTTGCCTCATGGCGACGAGGCATTTGGTTCGGAGCCTTCGTGGTGGGGGCCTTGATGTCGCCACCTGATCCCTTGTCGCTGTTTTTGGTGGCGGTCCCCGTCATCGTGTTGTTTGAATTGGCGATGGCAGTGGACAAACTCACTCGGGGATGAGTCCCTCAAGTAACGCTGCTGTTTGAACAGGCATGCGGCCCGGTCGGGCTTGGTAATCCAAACCGTGAAAATCTGAACCCGCGGTGATGGCCAAGCCATGAGCACGTGCGTGCATCATCAACTCGTGCCGGTACCCATCGTGGTGGCTTCGGTGGACGGCTTCGATGGCGTCAACACCAAGGTCATTCAAGCAGGCAGCAAGCGTGGCGGTTGGCACACCGTAGTACAACGGATGGGCCAGGGATGTTTTACCGCCGGCCTTGTTCACCGCTTCAACGGCCTCAGCGATGGTCGGTTTTGTGTGGGCAACGAAGGCGGGAAGGCCGTCCCCAATCCAATGTTCAAAGGCTTCCTGTTTGGTCGCAACATACCCAAGATGAACCATTTCTTCAGCCAAATGAGGACGGCCAACCGAGCCCGTTGCTCGCTTGGCCACGCGCTCGATGTCCACGGGCATCCCGAGTTCTTCAAGGCGCTCACACATCGCCTTCATGCGGGGGTATCGTCCGTCTTGGCGAGGTGCCAACCACGCCTTGAACGCCTCCACGGCGGGGTCAGGTGTGGCAGGGTCGTGGTTGGGAAACAAGGCCAGAAGATGCCAGGAGGCCGAGGCACGTTCCCGTTCCATGGTCTGCAGAAATGCTTGGTCTGGAGCGTGTGCGGGTTCACAGGTGATCTCGACGCCCGGCACGAAGCGAAGCCCTCGCTGTTTAGCCTCCTTGGCGGCTTGGACCCAGCCGTCGGTGGTATCGTGGTCGGTGAGGGCCCATGTGACGACCCCTTCGTTGGCCATCAATTCAGCCACGAAGGCCACATCGTGTTGCCCGTCGCTATGGGTGGAGTGGGAATGGAGGTCAACCGATTCGGTCCACATGTACGCAACCGAGCCCCCCACCTCTTTCAAGGATTCTTTCAAAACAAATCATCCAGATCAGGAAGTTCCGGTACGCCGATGTTGGGCCCCGTTGGTTGAAATTCGTCCTGCTGATTGCTTGAATGTTCATCTGCGAACAACTCGTCAAGGTCCGGAAGCTCAAGCGCAGGAAGGCTGGCCACTGCTTCGGGAGCCGGTGACTCGGCTGATTCATCGAGCAGGTCTGGGAGGTCTGGAAGGCTTGACAACAAGGTGTCGGGTACGGCTTTTTCCTCCACGGGTTCCACCGTCGATGAGGATGCGACCTCGTTTGCACCCGGAAGCGGGACACTGGCCACACCGTCCCGCACAAATTCCCGACCGTGGGCGAGACCTGGAATGCTTGCAGGATCCACCAACGGCCTGTCCTCTTGACCGGGAAGCGGAACGGGTTGAACCAGCACGCGCTGGAGCGTTTGTCCTGTCTCTTCGTCCGTGGGTTGCGCCTCACGCTTGTTGTTCTGTTCGTTGGCGGCCTGAACCTCGTTCATGGTGTTGATGACCGATTCACCGAATGTTCCACTCGAGAGCGTGGTGATGGCACTCGCAACTTCACCTTCGCTGGTGGCCTGCTGCTCCCCCAAGATGCTGGTGATGATGGAAGCCGTGGTCGGGTTGACCTCGGTGTTGGTGGAGAAGTGCTGACGGGTACGGGTTGTCTCTTCATCCGGTGTTCTGTTGTATGTCGAGGTGCCCAATTCGGGAATTTCGTGCTCCACGTTGGCGAATTTAGCCACCACGATAGCGATGGCTGCTGCCACGACGGCCACCATCTCCTCTCGAGTGATGCCGGCGGTACCAACCACGTTGAATTGAAGGTTGGCGGCACTGGCGACAAGCAACCCACCTGCCAGCAAGGTGGCGATGGCTGCGAGACGAGGTGCACGAGGGTCGTGGGCCACGGACGAGTGTTGGCGTACCCTGCTTTATTCATTGGGATGGCGAGTCACGGCGAGCTTCGGCAGAACGAACGGTGTTTTCCATCAACATGGCGATGGTCATGGGTCCGACCCCTCCGGGAACGGGCGATAACCAACCTGCAACATCTGCGACGGCGGGATCGACATCGCCGGCAAGTCGCCAGCCTCGCTCACGCGTGTCGTCGTCCACACGGTTGATGCCGACGTCCACCACCACGGCTCCGGGCTTGACCCAAGCCGGTTTGACCATGTCGGGTCGTCCAACGGCTGCAACGATGACGTCGGCTTCTCCGCACACAGCAGCGATGTCTTCTGTTTTCGAGTGCGCGACCGTCACGGTGGCATCGGCTCCTTTTGCCGCCAGCAGGAGGGCGGCGGGCATGCCCACAATTCTCGACCGGCCGAGCACCACCGCTCGCTTGCCTTTCAGGTCGATGTTGGCCCAATCGAGCATGCGCATCACCCCGGATGGCGTGCAAGGGAGCATGCCATCCACCCGACCCTGCACCAGACGGCCGAGGTTTTGAGGATGGAATCCATCCACGTCCTTCGAAGGAAGAATCAAATCCGTCAACGCTTCTTCGTCCATGTGGCTTGGAAGCGGCGATTGAATCAGGATGCCGTCCAAATCATCTTGGGCGTTCATGTCCAGCACGTGCTGGCGAACAACGGCCTCGTCGGTTGATGAAGGGAGTTCGATGTGCGTTGAGCGAATGCCCAATCGCTTGCAGGTGTTGACCTTGGAATTGACATAGACGTGCGAGGCTGGGTCGTTTCCCACGATGATCACGGCCAAGTGGGGTTCTATACCGGAAGATTTGAGTTTCTCGATCCTGCCAATAAGGTTGGCTTCAACCTCTGCAGCGCACTGTTTACCATCCAAGCGCCGGGCAGTCACGCCCCTTCGACAGGGGTGTTCTTCTTGAGCGTTCGCTTCGGTCAAAGCGGTGTCTTGATGCCCAAGGCTCGGACAACGCACCACCCGGCACGAGCCTCAAAGATGGCAAAGGCGCCACCGAACAGGGCGCCTGCCACAGCGTACCAGCCGAGAGGTACAGCGAAGGTGTCGGTTAGCAGCAAACCAGCGAGGACAACAGCAAAACCCACGGAGGCCATTCCTCCGAGGAAACGGGCTGCTTTTCCACGAGCGTCAATGTTGCATTCGAGCATGTGATTTACTCAACGCATGAGTATATGAATCACTGTTTTTGAGAACAGAAGAGCCAACGGAGGGACTCGAACCCCCGACCGTCTGATTACAAATCAGACGCACTACCAGACTGTGCTACGTTGGCTTCGGATGAGGGGTGGTGCCACCCCTTGATGAAGAAAGCGGCCAAGGCCTCCGTCCAAGACAACGGGCAAAACCAAGAAGCACAAGGGGTTGCGAGGCCCATGGACGTGGAGGGGAGCATGCAATACCTCGCGCTCCACGGCCATGAGAAGTCGGGAAACGATGTGATTTTCAGTTGGTTCGCACGTTACCAGCAAGCAGCAGCGGCCGGTGCGGATGCCATCAACGGGACGGTGGGTGCTTTGCTGGAAGACAGCGGTGAACTCGCTATCAATCAGGTGGTGGATGCTGCTCTTCGAGTCGCCCCAGCGGTCGAGTTTTCTGCCTATGCCCCGCTCAAAGGATTGCCCCCTTTTCTCGACCTTGCTGTCTCTCTCGCCCTCGGTGAACACCGATCTGCTCTCGAGAGCTTCGGGGTATGTTCGGGAGCCACGGCCACTCCCGGTGGCTCGGGTGCCCTCTATCTCGCAGCGTCAAACTTTGCAGAACGAGGGGATTCGGTTCTGTTGCGTGACCGGCACTGGGGTCCCTACGGGGGTTTCCTGAAAGGCTGTCAGTTGAATCTGGCCACCTATCCGTTGCTTCCAGTCATCGAAGACCCGACCCATCCTCTGCTCGATGTTGCTTCGTTTTCGAAAGAATTGGAAACCTTAGCCACCAGCCAATCCACGGTCATGACCTGGCTCAACGACCCTGCTCACAACCCCACCGGTCTCACCCTCCCTCCCGAAAGCAGGTTCGCCTTGCTCAACGCCTTCATGGAAAGCGCCACTCGCCACGAACACGTCGGTCACACCTTGCTCATCGATGCTGCTTACCACCTCTATGCCGACGAACCTCACGGCTGGGCAGAGACACTGGCCGAAGCGTTGGATGCGGGCCTACCATGGCCGGAGAACCTGCTGATCTGTTTCGCCGTCTCGTTGTCGAAATCCCACACCATCTACGGGTTGAGAACCGGTGCGTTGGTTTACCTGCATCCGGAACAGGAGAGCGTCGCTCGTCTCAACGATGTGATGGGGGTAACAGGGCGCCAAACATGGTCTGCTGCGCCAAGGATTGCCCAGCATGTGCTGAGTCAACTCCACGCATCACCCGAAGGTGGTCAAGCGTGGTCTGAAGAGCGAGATCGGTTGGCTGCGTTGCTGTCCGAGCGACGTCAACGCTTCGTCGCAGCGTGCGATACATACGGCGTGAACATCAATCCAAGCCATGATGGATTCTTTGCGTGGTACGAATGCGAAGAACCGGCCACGGTGGCTGAAGCCTGCGCTCAGCACCACGTCTACTTGGTCCCTCTCTCCGGCGGGGTTCGCATCGGTTTGTGTGCCATCCCAACAGGACAGGTGGAACGCGTTGCTGAGGTCCTTGCACAGGTTGCGGGGGCCATGCAATGAGCCGATTGAGCCGGGAGAATTTCCTTATCACCGGATTTGTTTGCATCGTGTTCGGCGCCTCGATGAGCGTCGCCAACCTCGGCCCCATGGCGATGACCGTCGGCTTGTTTGGCGTGGTGTTTTACGTCGTTGGCATGACCCTTGGTCGTCAAACGGGGATGTCGCCGGAAGCCGTGGCCAATTGGGTGCCTGAGGGCGAGTTGCTCCCCGATGCTGGACGATTCATGTTCCGGGTGGATGTGACCCTTGACGAGCCCATCACCTCCTCGATTTTGTGCGGACCTTGCGGCCATGTTACCGTCCAAGATGGCCCGAAACCTTCGGTTTTTGTTTGCCCAAATTGCGAGGTCCAATTATGGGAAGAAGAGGAGTGAATCCTTCCTTCCACTCGCCCGAGGAACGGTGATTTCAAAGCAGGCACGGCCGTGGGAACGGCATGGATGCTCCCAATTTGTTGAATCCTGAGCGACGCATGTTGCTCACGATGCAACGAGAGCCGGCTCGAGCGTCCTGGAATCTAGAGCAACTTCTCGAAGCTTGCCAGTGGCGAGACCAAGCGGTGGCCGTCGGCGCCGGGCACGGACTCGAAAACCACGGCTTTGTCGATGTGGTTGAACATCACACCACCGAGATTCGGTTGGATGAAGAAGGCGAGCGAGCCGTCAACAAGGGCTTGTTGGAACAACGTCTTTGGACATGGATTTCCGGTCAGGAATCGGCCACCATGAAGGGTTTGCAGGAGGCATTTGAGCGCCACGAGGCCGGCCCCGGTGTCGGCTTGCTCAAACAACTCGGCGTCTCCTTGGACGGTGGTGTGTTGCATGCTGCCGACCCGAAGAGCGTGAGTGAAACCATCGCTCAGCGAGAGGCCTTCCTCCAATCGCTTCCATCCGACCCAAGCGCGCTCGATGCGGATCTTTTGGCCCATTTTTCCTCCCGAAAACAACTGATTCAGACCGTGGAAAAGACCGACCGTTCCTGGTCGATCACGGACGCTGGAAAAGCAATTCCTGAAGATGCATTGACCGAGCAACGTGTCATCACCGACCTCACGCCCGAATTGCTGCAGGGAGACGACTGGAAGACAGCTGAATTCCGCGCCTTTGATGTCTCGCTCGAATCGACCACGCCCAGAACGGGTC
>JAYQAK010000092.1:0-6762 GCA_038136695.1 Candidatus Poseidonia sp. | reverse complement strand
GTCCAAGTTCGTCGTAGTTGTCTTGCCACACGATGTGGACGTTGTTCTGACTGTCAATGTCGAGAGCGGGCCAGTCGCGGTTTTGTGAGCGTCGCTCGATGATGGTGTCGTCGATGGCCGTGATGGTTCCGTCATCGGACGCCATGCCGTCCATTGGAGCAGCCCAAGGCGAGAGTGCGGAGTACATGATGGCGTGCTGGCCGGCCTTATCGGCCCAAACCACGTGAATGCGGTCGTACTCGTCAACGGCGATGTCCGGGTGCCAAATCTTGTGAAGTCCAGCGTTGGTGATTTGGGTGGCATCGATCAGTGTTTCACCGCGGGGTGACAACATGGCATAGTAGAGGTGCAGGTTGTTACGGGTCCACACAACGTGGACGTTGCCAGAACTGTCGGCGACGACGGCGGCTTGAGAATCGGAGGCGGTACCACCGTCAACGATCTGAACGGCTTCGGTGATCACAACGGTACTGGCGCTCACACTAACGGATGCAATCATCAACGACGAAAGCACCGAAAGCAGCATGATGGATGCAAGGCTGACGGATTTCATTTTCTGGTTCATAGGTATACCCCGGACTTCTTCTCTTTTCACGAGCGTTTTCTCATACTTAACCGCGCTCCCTATCGGTCATACCAATCAAACGACGTACGCCTTCGTGTGAGGCGGTTATTTGGTGGAAAATCTGTAATTTTACGCCCATTCTGTGGGGTCAAAGCCCGAACCGAAGGACATCTTCTCATCGAATTCAATTTCTGCAGGCGGGCCCGCCGACGGCTCGTCGATTTGACCGGCGGGGGGGTTGGATTTTGCCCAGTCATCAACCGGCCCAGGTTTTCCAACACCCGGGCCGTATGAGTACTTGATTTCGTGAATCAACGCCAGTTTTGCTAACCACAACCTCCGCAAGCTGTTCATGAATTCGTTTTTGGTCAATCCGTCAAACCAAATTGGGAGGCTCACGTTGAAGGCTTGGAGGGGGCCTGGTTTCTTCTCTCCATCATGGCCCATGTGAATGACCCAATCCACGCCCGTTCGAATCAAGTGCAATCGACTTTCGTGAATCCATTCAGACCAATCGCTATCAACGTCGTTCATGTGGTCAAGCATTTCTTTTTGCTGACCTTCGTCGACCCGAGTCATGCTTGAAACGGCCACCAAATCTCGCCCTTTTGGCACGACGATGGCGAACATGTGGCCTTGTTTTCCTGAAGGATACCGAATGAGAAAGTGGGCGTGAGCACGCGGGTCATTTTGGGCCTTGGCCGAGAGGCGTTCTTCGGTGAGCCACTGCTTGAGTTGATCGACAACTTCGTCGGGGGCCATGAACTTCCCAAGGCCTCCTCATGTTTGAAGTCCACCCTTTTCACGGTGGGGAAAGTTCGGCAAACCAACGACAGAGTTGCTCCTTTTCGTCCCGCTTCATGAATCGCCTCTTCCATGCCTTTCTGGTATCGACCCAAGCATCCCAAGCGCCTGCGAAGGCCTTGCCGCTTGCCCAAAACAACGGGAAGCACATGAGGTAAACGAGGAGGAGGCCCGACCACGACCAACCTGCAACCGAGGTGAGCCAATTGTTCGAAAGGCCGAGCAGGTCGCCAACAGCGCCTTGGTTGAACCAAACCGCTGCGGTCCACCCCAACGCCACGACCGGCCAGACCAGCAAGGAGCCAAAAAACGCCGCTAAAAATTGGTAACTGGTGCGGGCGTCAAGCCCTTCGTCGGTTGAATCACCGAGCAGTCGGCCAAGGAGGACCTGTAATCCGAGCGAGGTGATGAAGAACGGGAACAGCAGGATGAACATGGTCCACCAAATCAGGGCAATGGGACTGCGAATCGGATTGGCTCGCTTCATACCCGTTCCGGTTGCATTGATGTCCCGGCCGTCCAAGCCGTGTTTGTTCAACGCATTGGCCGCCATGGAGGCTTTCACCATGCGTTCATCCTCGAGCGGTTCTGGAGGAAACGCCTCGGTACGGTTGGGCCATGCAGTGCGAAGTGTTCGAGCGGCGTGCACTTCCTCCTGCCACGACCGGAGCGAATGACCCGAAGACCGCGCTTCCAGGTGGGCTAACAAGTGCAGACCGCGGTGTTCGTCCCAAGAGGACGTGTGCGGGGTCATCGACGGTAGAACGGATTGAAGTTGGTCGCGAATGGTATGGACGGATGATGCCGGCGGCTCAACCCATCCACCGCTGCGAACGGCTTCCACCATCTCATCGGGAACCAGTGAGGTGTCGAGGGAAATGGGTTCGCCAAACTCGATGTACTGGTCGGTTCGGAAGTGTTCCCGGGTTCGGAAATGAAGTCCAACAGGAATCAATTGTGGCAGGGGCAGATCATTGGCTTTGGCCAAGGCTGCGGCGGCCAACACGGTCCGCACTGGCCCGGTTTTGAAGCGAATCATGTGGGATTCGCTGTGACTGGTTCCTTCGGGAAACAACACGCAGCCAAAGCCATGAGCGATCCCGTTGGCCAACGCCAACAACGAACGGCCGTTCAAATGCATGGCCTCTTCTTCGGTGCACCCTCCGCGCAACAACTCCGCCTTACGCACCACCGGCTGCACCGCTAACCGGCGCGTCCACCAACCAAGGAGCGGTCGGGTGACCAAATCGTGGCGGGCACCCACGACGAATTCCTTCGGATGATGAAGGAAAATACCCAACGGGTCCATCAGTCCGTTGGTGTGCCATCCACAACACATCGCACCAGCGCCTTCACGAAACAGGGGCAAGACAGTGCTGCTGCTGGTCGTGCGGAATTGAACACTGGATACCCGGCGGCACATCCAGAAAGCGAGTTTGGTCCACAGAAACGAACCGGGGACGGAGGACGAGTAGGTCGGGAGAGGAGCATTGAGCAATTTGTCGATTCGCATCTTCTTGGCCGAAGCAGACAGCACCGGTAGGGTTTCGCCGTTGTGAATCATCTCTTCTTCTTCGGTGACAATGGTTGCCATCAAGCCACCTCCTGAAGAGCGATTGCCAGCGCATGGAGGCGTTCGTGGTCAGGTTGTCCTGTCGATGAAGATGGCCACATCGACATCAGGGTCCCTCCTCCATCGCCGGGCGTCCGAGGGAGCACATGGACATGGACGTGAGGAACCTCTTGCCCTGCAAGTGGGCCGTCGTGAAGGCACACGGTGAAATCCTCGGTGTCAAAGTGCTTGCCCAGCACGGATTGTGTCGCAGCCACGCCCCCCATCAACCTCGCTCGTTCAGAATCCGTCAGGTCTGCCAAGCGTTGCACCCCTCTGGTTGGAATCACCAAGGTGTGCCCTTCCCGTCGAGGAAAGATGTCCAGGAACGCATACCAGCCGTCACCGTCGGCCACGCGATGTGAGGGGATTTCACCGCTGAGGATCTTCTCAAACAAAGTCCCCATGGCCAATGCGGGGGTGCCCGATGTCTTTGTTCATTGTGGAGCAAGCACCCAGTGGCCACCGGCTCCCTTCTTCAGAGCGAGCGTGTCGGTGTTCCCTTGGAGATCCACCGTGATGTGGTGAAGAAACGCTTCATCGCTCTCCGGGAAATCTTCTCGCGTAAACGAGCCTCGGGATTCTTCTCGAGCCAAACCGGATTGTACCGAAGCCGTGACCAAACGAATGGCTGCTTGTGTGCGCAGAATTTCCAAGAGGTTGGTGTTCGCGATCAACGAGTGCTGGTCGAGGTGAAGTGATTCTGCGGCGTGGCCAATGCCTTCGAGTTTGGTCAACAGACCGGTCAGTGAATCATGGCTGAACGTGGATGTGGAAGCCAACGCACCTTGCAGATTGGCCATCACGGCTCCGCTTCGCGTGACGTGGCTGGCATCGTTGTCTTCCATCATGGCTGAGAGGTCGGCCTGAGCTTCGTTGAGGGCCGATTCCATGTGTTCGGAACGCCCGAAACCGCGGTCACCCACCCAGGATGCAGCGGCTTGTCCTGCAGCGGTTCCCGACGTCAACGCATCCAACAATCGATTTCCTGGGAGAGGTGCGGCTCCATGCAAGCCGGTGCAGGCGGCGTCGCCGGCCGCATACAGGCCCGTGAACCAACGGGACCATGCACCGACCACACATCGACCCATGCCGTCCACGGGAAGGCCCCCAATGGTGTGGCCTACGGCCGGTGCCAGGGGGACCGTTTGGCGATTCATGTCAATCCCCGTGCGCTGTTTAACCAAGCGGAACAACGAGCCCCACCACGTGGCTGCTTCGCCCATCGAGCGAGCGTCCAACACCGGCTGAACCGCTTGAAGGATTGCTTGCGTCATCTCGAGACTCGTTTTGCCATCGACATCGATGGGGGCACCCGAACCTTCGTGAAGTTTGGCGCCATCCCCAAGCAACCCTGTTGGGAGAAGCAGGTTGGTGCCTTTGACCACGAGCGGGTGATGGGTCATGAACTCCATGTCGCGGAGAGGGATGCCGGCTCGAAACGCCATGTCCATGCCCAACCCGACAACGCCAGAAGAAAATGCGCCTTCAAAGCCTTCGTCGGCGATGATGAGGGCTTTGCACTGCAAGGCGATGAGGCGACCGTTGATCATGTCCAGAGCAATCAAGCCGTCGACGGATTGGTTGGTGTGAACCAGAACCAGGGGGACTTGGTCGCCTCGGCGAATCACGCCGTGGCGCATGCATTGTTCCTCGGCGACCTGTTGCAGGCCTTGGGCCGTGGCGCTGCCTGCGTGAGCTGTTCGAGGCTGGGTGTGCCCCGCACCTTTGCGAACCATCGGCAGGCCTTTCAGGTCTCTGCGGAAATTGAGGCCGCGTCGCTCCAAAAGGTCGACGTGCCTGACCGCTCCAGCCGTGGTCTCAGCCACGATGTCTTGGTCACAAAGGAACGCTCCGCAGCGAATCGTGTCCTCGCGATGGCTACGGTTGTTGGCTTCCTGAACCGAGGCTGAAAGGCCATCAAGGGCGGCAATACCGGGGTTGCCTAAAGCGGTGGACGACATCATCAGCGTGTTCGCCCCGCCTTTTGCCGCCTCGGCAGCCGCATACAACGCAGCAGGTCCGTCTCCAAGAACGATGATGTCCCATGCTTCCATATTCCAACGCCCCTGTTGCTGGCGAAGCAGAGGACTGCCATAAGGTGCGCGCTTCCACCGTTCGAGGAAAAGGCTGTCAAACCGTGGCGCTGCGCTCAAGTTAGACCTTTGGAAGAGGTCGCGAAGCCCATGTTCGCGCTCGCTCGAGGTGCTTGTTCTTCTTTCGAGAGTGTGTTCCAGTTCGTCGTTTCACAACGGTTCGCAACACCCGCGATTCAATGACCACGCCTTCTTCGTCTCTGAGAATCACTTGGACGTAGCGGTCTCCTTCATCACGTTCCGGCCATGCGACACCCAACCACAACACGACCCCTTGTTGGAGGTACCTCGGAACCCAATCCAACGCATCGTCCTCTCCCTCAGCATTGAGTTCAACCGCTTGCCTTGGCGGGGGACAAGCGAGCAACTCGAAACGATGGTCGCGAGCAAAAGGTTCGCCCCCGGGGCAAATGACTTCGATTCTGGCCACGGTTTGTTCGAAGGTTTGGTTGTTCAACGCGATGAACAAATGGCCCGTTCCCTCATCGCATTCGGGATCAAGGGACACATCCATTCTCCACGGTGAGCGGAGCATGTGGGGGGCTCCCGAAAGCAAATCCAATTGAAGGCGTTCCAGCAGACGGAACGCACTCGGCTGCCAAACACGGGCGTGGGCGAGGAGGCGTTGAAGGGAGCGCCAGTTGAATTTGGCTTCGGAGTCCAGCAGGACCTCGCTGAGGGCATCGGGACGGATGAACTCGCACAGTTCTCGATGAGCGACGGCATCGCTGAGGTCACCCTTCGCATGAAGATGAAGAATGTAGAGGACGCGTTCCCAGGATTGGTCTTTGTCGTAGCCTGGTAAAATGCTCTGGCGGAACTGAGCCAACCAGTCCAACCAATCAAGGTGCAAATCCGGGTCCAAATGGAGCACGATCAGTTCGCCCAAAATTGACCCGAGTTGGGTTGGGTGGTGGGTAGGTGCATGGTGGGCCAAGCACGGCATGTTGTCCCCTTGCTGGCGAACCATGTCTGAGGTGAAGAAGGCATGGAATGAATGCGCAAAACCGAGCGTCATGGAGACGAGGTAGGAGAGGTTGCCAACCAAGGAATCCTCCTTGATGATGGTCCCAAGGCCGAGGAGGAACACGGCGCCAAAGGCGAGCAAGACGTTCAACGTGTTGTGCCGACGTACATCGATCAGGCCCTCTAAAATGCGGTCCATGCCGGGTTGGGAGCGAAGGGACAATTTTCCCGATGTGCTCTTATCGTCAATTTCTCGAAGGGAGATGCGGGCTTGAATCGACTGCCACATCGACTCCCCCGCCAACAACGGTGGAACCGTGCCCAACAAGAACGGTAAAGTCCAGAAGAGGACGACGTAGCCAGGGTTTGGCGGCGACCATGTCGGGACGATGACCGATACGAGCGCAACAATAGCGATGCTCGCACCGAACAACAAGCGGACGGTGAGCATGATTCGGTGGCGTGCGAGAAGGCCGAAGCGCATCCGTAAATGCTCTTGCTGCCTCCATTTCTCCATGGTCCGTTCCACGGGATTTTCAGCCCGTACAAACCCGTGGCCGTACGGATCGGGAAGCATGGTGGTGACGTCATCATCTGCGTCCGCCATTGGCATCCCTCAAACCTGCGTGGTCGCTCGCGAATATGGCTCTTGTCCAGAAACCTGGCGGGCGTGGCAGGATTCGAACCCGCGATCTCCGGCTTAGGAGGCCGGTGCATTA
>JAYQAK010000091.1:0-6931 GCA_038136695.1 Candidatus Poseidonia sp. | reverse complement strand
TGGATTTCAGGGTCGTGAGCCCATAGGATTCGTTGGAGCGTGCGTATTCATCGGACCCCACGCGTATACTGTACAAATCCATCAACCGCACCACGAGGGCCGAGACCGTGTTCAAATTCATCGTGCTTTCTTCCAAGTCCATGGCCACTTGCTTTCTAAGCCGTGGCAATTGCGAGGCAAAATAGGCGACGTCATCGTATTTCATCTCCGTCGTGATCTCTGTCCAATCCGGGTGGTAACGGTATTGCAAACGCCCCTTTACGTCGCGACCGGTGGCTTGAATGTGGCCTCGAGGATTGGGGCAAATCCACACATCCACCCACGCGGGAGGTAGGCCGAGTGCGTTCCAACGCTCGATGCGGTCCTGCTCATCGATGACCTCGCCATCCGGTGCAAGGTACTCCCACGCCACTTCCCCCTCCTCGGTGGCGGCGTTTCGTCTTGTGACGCCGCGCAGCGAAGGGTCACTGCGCACCAATGTGGCCCGTCGTAGTGCTTCGTCAGCGTCAACGGGCATGGCGCTATCGCTGCCACAACGGGTCATGAACTTAGGGGCTTTCATCAATGAGGCCCGGGCCGATTCCCACTTCGATGTGCCCGTCAACAAAGGAGCCGCGATACATCAGCATGGTCTGAAACGGAAGAACAACCTCTCCTGCACGGGTGACCGCAATCAGCCCTCCACGACCACCGAACGGAGCGACCTCGTTGAGGGCATGTTGACAGGCATCCTCGAGCCCCATTCGTTCGTGGCGTACGGCCACGTTGTGAGCAGCAACGGTGCGAATAAACGCCTCACCAACGCCGGTGCACGAGACAGCGACGGTATCGTCCGCCCACGTGCCTGCGCCGATGATCGGCGTGTCGCCGACGCGTCCCAGTGGTTTTCCGGTCATGCCTCCCGTTGAGGTCGCAGCCGCAAGGTGTCCCCCTGCGTCCAGCGCCACGGCGCCCACCGTACCCCAACCATCCTGCTCGCCGTCATGGTCGAGCAGTGCATCGTCCTCATCGGTAGCACCAGGATTCAACCGCTGCTCCTTCCATTTCGACCATTGCGCACGGCGAAGGTCGGTGAGCAACCAGTCTTCCTCAACTTGTTCAACGCCCTTGCTGGCACCGTAGTCATCCCCCGCCGACCCAGCGAGCATCAGCGGCCAACCGTCCACCAGCAGGTGGTGAGCCACCCGAATGGGATGGCGAGAGGAGCGCAATCCGATGACGGCCCCAGCTGCACGGTCGTGACCGCGCATGATGCTGGCGTCCATGGTGACCGAACCGCTGGCATCCAGCACCGAACCCCGCCCAGCGTTGAACAGCGCTTCGTCTTCCATGGCTTCCACGGCAAGCGTGACGGCTTCCAAGGCGTCCAAGGCCCCGTCGGCCAGTCGGTGACCGATGTCGTCCAACAGGGCTCGCATGCACGCCACGCGTTGCGGGTCAGCATCGGTCATGCCGCGCCAAGGGCCGTCTCCCCCTGCACCCCCGTGCACGGCGAGGACCACCACGTAACCACCTCACTCAACGACGGTGCAGCGGATGATCTGTTGAGGTTGAGCGGGTCGGTCACCTGGTAATTTTTGACAGCGCTCAATGGCGTGAACGACGTCCATGCCGTCGCTGACGGCGCCAAAGACAGCGTGGTTTCCGTTGAGCCAAGGGGTCGCCACGGTGGTCAAGAAAAATTGGGACCCACCGGTGTTGCGACCGGCGTTGGCCATTGACAACACACCGGGTTTGTCGTGCTTGAGAGCGAGCGCCGAAGGCTCGCAGGGAATTTGCCAGCCGGGGCCGCCGGTACCGGCGCGACGGGACATGGGGTCCTTGGAGTGAGGGCAGCCGCCTTGAATCATGAAGTCCTCAATGACCCGGTGAAAGTGGAGGCCATCGTAGTGGCCCATGTTCACGAGTTTCACGAAGTTGGCGACGGTGTCGGGCGCGCTGCCGTGAAAGAGGTCGATGGTGATGTTGCCGGCGCTGGTTTCCATGAGGACTTGCATGGCGGAACCATCGGGTGACACTTCAAGAGGATTTGCCTGCGTTGAGGTGAAGCACATCTTCATAATCGGAAACACTCTCTTCGGTTCATGACTGACCTGTTGGATGTGCCTTTTGAGACAATGGACGGCGAATCGATCACCCTTCGAGCGCTTGGAGGGTCACGATGGTTGGTCGTCAACGTAGCGAGTGCGTGTGGCGCCACCCCCCAATATGCAAGCCTCCAACACCTCCATGAGACCCACGATGACTTGACGGTCGTCGGTTTTCCTTGCAATCAATTTGGGGGCCAAGAACCTGGTACCCATGCCGAAATTTGCGAGTTTACGGCGACAAAGTACAGCGTCAACTTCCCGCTCATGGCCAAGGTGGAGGTGAACGGTTCAGGACGAACAGCGCTTTACGGTAAGCTCACTGAAGTGGCTGATAGCGATGGTGTTTCTGGAGACATTCGATGGAATTTTGAAAAATTCTTGATCTCCGAAGACGGTCAAATTCAACGCTTTTCAACAAGGATTCAACCCGGTGATATCCCGCTTTGAGGCTCTTTCAGCGTGCTCTGTTCTGCCAAAAAATGTACAACACTGGCAGACCAAACAACGCCAAGGCGATGAACTTGGGGGCGTGGAGTCGAAGTTGCTCGGCAAGCGAAAGCGATTCTCCTTGCGTTGTGTATGACGCTAACGCCCAATCGTCGCCATCGGTGGGTTGATGATCTCCATCAACGATGTTTCCTGCGACATAAAAGTTGACTGCTTTCTCGCTGATGGGGGCCTCCCATTCAACCGTCCAAGCTCGCTGATTGGCTCCTGCGTGCTCGTGCGTGATGTCGCCTGAATCCATGACGTGGGTCGAGGCATCCACTGGCTTGAATGAACCAGCCGTGGCTTGGAGGTTAAAGCCACCCTGATGGGCTGCAGTATCGGCTACAGGGCCTCCTTCAAGCGCGATGGTGAACACGTAGGTTGTCCCTCCGTAATAGCGATCAGGTATACCTTCTATCGTCACGTTGGCGTCGGTTCCAGGTTGCGAACCGTGGCAGTTGCAGCCGGTTTGAGCATAGCCCTCCATGCCGTGCGACGATGCATCAACGCCAACTTGGGCTCCTTGCAAGGCCAAAAAGAGGAGCGAGACAACCACCCAACGAACCGTCTTCATGTCGTCAACCTCACTGTTTTTTGGTTGGATCAAAGGCGCCATGCTTGACCATCATGGCGAGAAGGGCGATTTCTGCCAGTTTCGTGCTCAGCCCCAATCGGTCTTCAAGCAACATGTGGAGATCGTGGTTGGAAAGGAAAAAACCGACCAACATCACGCACACCCCCCCACCCAACGCAAACGTACCGCCGCGAACAATCCCCGGACTGAGATTGAGGATGGTGAGGCCGAAGGCTGCAGCGAGGGCACCAATCCCGCCCACCAGAAGCAACGTTTCATTCAACCCGAGCAGAAGATGAACCAGCCCGGTGTAGGCCAGCAAAGCCATCATGACGGGCGTCCAAACGGGGGCTTTGATGGTGATCATGGAACTGGTCAACTGCCACATCACAAGGGCACCTAGCATCGAAATGAGGAGGATTTGACCGTTGGACAGGACTTCTTCCACGACCGTAACTTCGCCCCCATGAGCGCTCACCAACGGCACGAAGATGAACAGAGAAAGAAGGAAAGGGTACCATTTCACGAACATTCCAGATTGCTTGGCCTCATAAATCTTGTTTGAGACCTTCTGCACGGGTTTGGTTGATGATGGAGGCCCCCCTGAGACCTCCCGCCGAGGGGGTGAACGACCCTCGGGGTTCATAGGGAAGAGGTCGGAGGGCTGTTTGGGTCGGTTGGTCCGAGGACCACGGTCCCGGGGTGTTCGTCCCTGAGGCAAAACCATGTCGACCTTTTCAGAACTCAATCTTGACGACCGTATCCTCGAGGCGCTTGCCTCCGAAGGGTACAGAGAACCGACGCCGGTTCAAGAAGCGACCATACCGGCGCTGTTGGACGGGCGAGACGTGCTCGGTGTAGCTCAAACGGGAACGGGAAAGACCGCTGCCTTTGCCCTCCCTCTTTTGCACCAACTCGCTGCGACCAAGGTGGACAAACCACGTCCAATCCGAGCGTTGATGTTGACACCCACGCGAGAATTGGCGGCACAAATTGGCGACCGTCTCCGAGTTTATGGCCGGCACCTCCCCCTCTTCTCAACGGTCATTTTCGGCGGTGTGGGGCAGTCTGCTCAAGTCAAAGCCTTGCGCCGTGGCGTCGACCTCTTGGTCGCAACGCCCGGCCGATTGTTGGATTTGCACGACCAAGGGTTCGTTGATCTAAGCCGTGTGGAACATTTTGTCCTCGATGAAGCGGATCGCATGCTCGACATGGGCTTCAGTCACGACGTTGACCGCATTCAAGACCTGATGCCCGCTCGCCGCCAAAACCTGCTGTTCAGTGCAACCATGCCCGAGACCATTGCAAAGTTGGCTGGCCGTTTGCTCTCCGACCCGGTCCGGGTTGACATCAGTCCGGAGGAGGCCACCACCGAGCGGATTGAGCAGTACGTGGCGTTTGTCCAAAAACAGGACAAGCGTCAACTTCTCATCGATTTGCTTGAGGGTCAAATGGTGTCGTGTGCCATCGTGTTCACGCGAACCAAACACGGCGCAAATCGGCTGGCAAAACAGCTCAACAAGGTCGGGATTTCATCCGATTCCATTCACGGAGACAAGAGCCAAACCGCACGAACTCGAGCGCTTGAAGCGTTCCGTAACGGCGACGTCTTCGTTCTTGTCGCCACCGATATCGCCAGCCGTGGCATTGACGTGGACGACGTGACGCACGTGTTCAACTTCGATTTGCCCAACGAACCTGAAGTCTACGTTCACCGCATCGGACGCACGGCTCGTGCAGGAAAGGACGGCCTTGCCTACTCGTTTTGCGATGAAACCGAATCCGGCTACCTCGTGGGCATTCAGCGGCTCCTCGGTGAAGAAATCGAGGTCTTGGACGAACAGCCCTATCACTATCCCAAGGCCATTCCTTCACCGGACCAAAAGCCCGGACGCGTGAAAGGGTTCCAATCCGGCGGGTACCAAAAGCGTGGAACGGGACGCGGCAACAGCATGCGGCGTTACGACCGAGGTGGTCAGAAACGGGACGATCACCAGCGAAAGTCAAACCGGTCTCGCAACCAACAACAGAACCGACCTGCGCCATCAGGCGAGCCTCGACGCGGCCAGAAACCGTCCTCACGGCGAGGCCCAAAACCCGGTGGGCAACAAGGCCGAGGCAACCACCAACCGTCTCAACCACGGCATCGTCAAGGGCAGCGAGGTCGCCGCTCCAAACGGCGCGATGATCGCTGACGAGGTTCAAGCGAGGGGCTTGGGTGCTGCGGCGTTCACATCAGCCGAAACACCGGCTTCGTAGCGCTTGAAATTCTCGTTGAACATTGAAGCCAATTTGTTGGCGGTGGCATCGTACGATTCGCCGTCGTTCCACGTGGCTCGTGGTTGCAGCACCTCGGCTGGAACACCGGGGCACGAGGTGGGCACTTCGAAGCCGAAGCGTTCGTCCGTCACGAATTCAACGTCGTCAAGATCGCCGTCCAGGGCAGCGTTGAGCATGGCTCGGGTGTACTTGATTTTCATTCGGTTCCCCTCACCGTAAGCGCCACCGGACCAACCGGTGTTGATGAGCCAGGCGGTGGAGCCGTGTTGGGCCATTTTCTCAGAGAGCAGGTCGGCATAAACGCCGGGGTGCATCGGCATGAAGGGTTCTCCGAAGCAAGCCGAGAAGGTGGCTTGTGGTTCTTTGACCCCGATCTCGGTCCCAGCGACCTTGGCGGTGTAACCGGAAATGAAGTGATAGGCTGCTTGGGAAGGGGTCAAGCGGGAGATGGGCGGAAGCACACCAAAGGCGTCGCACGTCAGGAAAATCACGTTCTGCGGATGACCGCCCTTGGAGTCGGACGTGCGGTTGTCGATGAATTCAATGGGGTAGGAACCGCGGGTGTTTTGTGTCTTCGAGGTGTCATGGAAATCAGGGACTCCCTCGTTGTCGAGCACGATGTTCTCGAGCACCGTTCCAAAGCGGCGTGTGGTGGAGAAGATAGCGGGCTCGTCTTCTTCGGACAAATCGATGAGTTTGGCATAACATCCACCTTCGAAGTTGAACACGCCGTTGGCGCCCCAGCCGTGTTCGTCATCCCCGATGAGGGCGCGCTTTGGGTCGGCGGAAAGGGTGGTTTTCCCGGTACCGGACAGCCCGAAGAAAATGGCGGTGTTTTCGCCGTTGGTGTTGGCGGAACAATGCATGGGAAGGATGCCCTTCTTGGGCAGGATGAGGTTCATCACCGAGAAAATGGATTTCTTGATTTCGCCGGCGTAGCGAGTGCCGCCAATGATGACTTCCTTGGCGGCGTAGTTGACGATCACGAAACATGGGGAATTGAGCCCGTCATGTTCGGGGTCGGCCTCGAAATGAGGGGCGTGAAGCACGGTGAACTCCGGTTCGTGCTTCTCGAGTTGCGCCGCATCGGGGCGAATGAACATGTTGCGGGCGAAGGTGTTGTGCCAGGCGTTGTGGTTGATGACACGAATGGGCAAGGCTTCGGAGAAATCGGCTCCGCAGTAGAGGTCCTGCACGAACAACGCCTCTTGGTTCGAAAGGAAGTCGACGACCTTGGCTCGCATGCGCTGGAAGGTGGCTTCGTCGGTGGAGACGTTGACATCGCCCCAGTTGATGTCGCCAGACACCGAAGGTTCGTCCACGATGAACTTGTCGTTGGGTGAACGACCCGTACGCTCACCGGTCTCGGTGACGAGCGCTCCATGCGCGCTCAACACGCCTTCCCCGCGCTCAACGGCCAAGTTGACCAAATCGCTTGCAGAGAGGTTCCAGTGGACCGTTCCTGAGGTGGAAATGCCGTGTTGTTCGAGGCTCCCGG
>JAYQAK010000090.1:0-6933 GCA_038136695.1 Candidatus Poseidonia sp. | reverse complement strand
CCATCAACATCTTCTTGGAATTGTACGGGAAAAATCGTTCTGATTTTTGTAAACTCGATTCGCACGGGGATTTGCTGTGTGGTGTACGTGAGCCGTGGATAGCCGATGTGTTCAATGCGATACCGTGGGTGATGACGGGTGTGCTGTTGTGGATTTGTATCTACTTCATTGGTCGTGTTCTGCTCATCAAGGCATGGGGTGCTGGATTCACCGTTGCCAAGAGTCGCCAACTCCTCGTTGGCGCTTTGGTGATTTCCTCTGCCGCCACCGTGGCCACGTTTGACACCTACGACAACGGATTCTGGGACGCCAAGGGTTTGTTGACCATCAAAGATTACGGTGAACTCGAAGCCATGCGCACCCAACCCACGGACGTTCACGTCCACGACACCAACGAGTTCACGGACGATCGTGGATGGTCGGACAGCGGCGTTGTCCCCACCACGGCTTGGTTGGACTGGAACATCTATCAGCCTGCCAGGTACATCATCACCGACTTTGCTGACGCCAACGGGCATCAAGACCCAAGCAACGGCATCAACGCCGCCGCAGGTGGCACCACCTTCAACGGTGGCGAAGGTTTCTCGGTTTCAGGAACCTTCACCATCACGGAAGATCCTACGCTCTTCCCGGATGGCCACCCCGAGGAGGTGGAGACACTCACCACCGACCTCTCCTGTGAATTCCGTTCCAGCGAGCGTAAAATCAACGACGTGTCAACGCAAACCATGGTGGCCACCACCCTCTCAGTGACCGATGCCACCGGCACCACCCTCGTCTCCTTTGCGGACTGTGAAGGTGCCACTGTGGAGATGAAGGTTGGCACCTACAGTTACGCCTACGACGTCGTGGTCAGCGGAGCACTGGCGCTCAACGACAGCATCACCACGGAGACTGCGTTTAGCATTGCCACCTACCAACCGCTCTTGGTTTGGGACGATGACGCTCCAGCAACACTGGCAGGCCATACCGTGAACCTGAGCAATGCCGAAGAGATGGCAGCAGGAGGGGCAGCGTTCTCCTACATCGAGAACCCGACTTATCACCAAAACCCCAAGTCCTTGGATGCGAAACTCACCTACGCCATGTTCATTCCTTGTGTGACCTTTGGTGCCCTGGTCTTCGTGCTCTTGCGCTACATGGCCCGTGGATACGAGTTTGAGATGAACAAGTGCTACGGTTGCGACCTGTGCGACGATGCCTGTCCGGTTCGCTTGTTCAACGGTGGTGACAAGCTCAACATCATCTACAATTCGTGGAACAACGAGGACGACGGTGTCCCCCTCTATTCGTGTCTGACCTGCACGGCGTGCACCAACGCCTGTCCTCAACTTGTCAACTACGACTCCTACGTTGATATCCGCCGTAGCCTGATCGTTGGCGGCCCGCAAGCCGAAATCCCCCACACGGTGCTTCAGGCTGTTCTCAACGCTGAAGCCGAAGAAGCCGCTGATGACGATTTCATTGCAACAGAAGACTACCCCATCACTTCAAACATCGGGTATTATCCCGGTTGTGTTGACTACCTCGACCAAGAAATGGTGTTCTCACACGTCAACGAGGGAACCATGAATTTGGGCGATACCACCACGGCAGCGTTCACGTTGTTCGAGGAAATGGGGACCGACGTCTCCTACCTTGGCCGAGATTTCCTCAAGTGCTGCGGACACGACCAAAAGTGGCAGGGCTTGGATGAGGTCTTTGAGAAACTCAAGGCCTACAACCAGCGGAAGATCAACGAATCCGGTATCGACACCTTGGTCTCGTCGTGTGCAGAATGTTTCCGTACTTTTGCTCGTGACTACGAATTGGAGAATGTGAAGGTCATGCACACCACCGAGTTCCTGATTGAACAGGGCTTTGACATGAACCTGAAGTCTGAAGAAACCACGGTGACCTATCACGACCCGTGCAGACTTGGCCGTCAAATGGGCATCTACGATGAACCACGCGAACTCATCAACGCCGTGGAAGGCGTCGAAATCGTGGAGATGGAGCACCATGGTGAAGACGCCATGTGCTGCGGTGTGTCCAGCATGATGTCGTGCAACGAGAACGCTCGTTCCCTCCGCGTCACCCGCATGGAAGAAGTTCGCGCCACCGGTGCTGATACCATGCTCACCTCGTGTCCAAAGTGCGTCTCTCACTTTGAGTGTTTGAAGTTTGAAGGCGACGAAGCCTACGCTGACATCGAGATTCTCGATGTGGTGTCCTTCCTCGCTCGACAAGTCAACGAGAAGAAGGGTGCGCTGGCTTCTGCAACCTCCTCGGTAGAAAACGTCGAAGCGTGAGCGGACCAACAAGTTCCAACGAGACGAGGGTCAAGCGCCCTCTTCGTCTTCGTCGCCCATACCGACGATTTCGTAATTGGAAGGGAAGAGAGCAATGGCCACACCTGCGACCAACGATGCAAAACCCCAGCCGAAGGACTTCTGAACAAAGAGCAGTTCCAACGCAAGTGCGACCAAGATCAACCCTCCTATGTTGGAGGTCCACACCAGCGTTTTGAAGGTTGAAAGGCTTACACCGGTGGTCCCTGGTTTCCGATACGGTCCGAATTCGCCACCAAAGCGTTGGGCTGTTGCGTCTTTTCCTTTTTTTGACATGATGGTTCACCTCATCGGTCGATCATGGTGATGGCGTCGGTTGGGCAGGCCAAGACACAGAGCCGGCAGCCCGTGCAGGCGTCCCGAATGATTCTCGCTTTTCTGTTGCTTTCAACGGTCATCAACGGACTGCGAACGTCAACGTGGTAGAGTTCAATCGCATCGTCGTCGCACACGATGGTGCACTGGTCGCAACCAATGCATTTCCGCTCTTCCACAAAGGCCACCGTTCCTTCACCGCCTTTGGTGTTGGCACGTTGCTCACCACGCTGGCGATTGAGGGCCGTTCGAATGCGAAGGGCTTCTTCTTCTCGTCGCTTTCGCAACTCGTCCGCCCCCGTCATGTTGTTGTCTCCTGCGGCGGTTCCCCTTCAAACTTGGCAACGCACAGGTTGACCAACAAGTCCCCAAAACAGTAGAAGGCGCCGACCAAAAGCGGTGGGTTCCAGGCGGTTAAGCCGGTCCATGGAACCTCAGACGCCCACGTCCAGTTTCCAAGATAGGTGCCCCAGAGTTCCATGGCCAACGCCGCCCATGCCATGGCGGCATACAGTCGTGGTTGAGGGCCCCACTTCGTGAACCCGAGAACGAGCATGAGCAAGATGACGCCTGAGGTGTCGTCTCCCGTCCATGCACCGTAGGCGACCATCGGGACGAAGGGCAGCAGCAACGGCATGGCCCAAGTTTCGGTAAGTCTGCCTGCACCTCGACGTCCCAAATCAAACAGGAAGTAATGGCCCGCTGGGACGAACAACGGCATGAAGTCACGCTGATACTCGTAGATGAGCCATATTTCGGAAAAGAACAGTTCCATGGGTGTAGCCAACGCCACCACCGTGAGCATCTCGATGCGTTCCTTTCGGTCAGTTCGCACATAGATCCACGCAAAAACACCCCAACACCAGATGTTGACGGGCCATTCTGCCCATGCATCGCTCAGGAGGCCTGCTACGCCGGTTGCCGAACACCACAACCCAACGGCGATGGTGATGAGATACAACCACACACGGCTGCTCATGCGTGGGGGTGGGCCCACCTTGTTTTGATGGTATGGGGGTCAATCGTCACGTTGATACATTTGCCGTGAAAGTTTGTTGGTTTTTCAGTCGGCGGACTGACGCTGCCACTTCACGGATTCAGCCCCCATAGCGATCATACTCAACTCCGCCACCAACGCGTGCCAGCCGTGGGCATCGTTGAGGTAGGGATTCTGGGATTGGTCGAAGTTTTCAAATCGTGCGCTTGGAGAGTTTAAATTGTCCATGTCGGATTTCTTGGCGTTGATGCGATAAAACCAAGACGCAGCCTCTCCGTCCACGAGATAAACAACAGGTTCGAGAGCTTCGCCTTGTTCGGACGTGAGGGCAGTCGGAATACCCTCTTGGATCAGGTAGTTTTCAACTTCAGCCCCGCCTTTGGCGTAACGAAGTTTGTTCGCTTTCCGGTTGGAGAGGTTGAGTATTTCACTTCCCGACTTCAGCATCATCACGCCCAAGCCGTACGTACCGCTGTCGTTCTTGATCACCACCGTTGGTTCCCGCTCAATTCCTTTTTCTTCGTAGGTGGCTCGAAGGTTGTCAAGGAAATCGTCTATCTCTGCTGCGAGGCGTATTTTGCATGCGTCCTCTGTCAGGCATTTGTCTTCTGAAACGAACCATTCGGGCATCAAAAACCAAGGGTCCATGTCCAAGATTTGAGCCATTTCTTCCACATAGGGGCGAAGTGCCTCGTAGTGTTCGGACTTCCTCCGTCGAAACCAACCCATGTGGGGAGGTGGCGTGATGTTGGGTCCTTCGAGTCCGGGGATGCTGCCTTCGGTCAAATCGTTGTTGAGCAAAATGAGGTCGGGTGTTGCACCTCCTACGGAAAGGTTGTCCTCGTTCATCTCCACACGATCGAGCATCAACGGCCCTGAAAGGCCGTGAAGGGATGAAAAGTCGTTGAGGGCGACAGAGCCGACCGTGCATCGAAAACCGGCTTGTTCGATGATCGCCTTGATGGTAGCGATGTTTTCAACATAGGCTTGGTTGCGGGTATGGTTTTCTGGCAACAAATGCACCCATTGGCATCCGGGATGCGAACGTTGGAGATGCTCAGAGAACAAGTGAGCCAGTTCCTTCACGCTGTCTTGGGGGACGTTGTTGAAACCAGCGGGAAAATGGTTGGCATCAACCACACCAACCTTCCAGCCAGCATCCCGCACATCAACGCTGCCGTAGATGGGTATGGGTACTTCTGCCCTTTTTTTCTTCATCCATGCCGTGATGGCACCCCTCTTCTCCTCCAAGGCATGTTGATGGTCTCTCAATTTCACGGTGTCAGCACCTCCGCTACCAAATCGTCAATCGTGGCCTTCGTCTTTCGATGGCCGTCTTCTCTCAAATGCATGGCGTCAAACAACCCCAAACCGAGTGCCAATTCCTCTTGGCCTTTCAGGACCCTTTTCCAAGGTGCGTAATGAGCCAACAACTGCTCAATGTTGCTCACATGGTCGGTGAGGAAGGCGTCCAACATCGTTGGTGAGGTGGCTCTTCCGGCAGGAAGTTTCGGACGGCGAACGATGTCTTTTGGAAGTGAGGTCAAATCTGCGGCTCGGCGTAAGGCTGCTTTTTCTTCTCTCATGGCCCCACGCTTCCACGCCAACGGTAAACCATTGGAGGCTGTTCGATGTTCTTTGCCGAGGAACGGGACCCTCACCTCAAGGGAGTGGGCCATCGAGTGTCGGTCAACAAGACGAAGTTGGAAGTTGCTGAGTTGGCCGTGCTCGAGCTCGAAATTCAACATGGATTCCAAATCGTAGGTGACCTCGAGAGGGTCGTGCTTTGTTTGATACCAACCGTCGGTGGCCGTTAGGGTGCCTTGAAGCAAGGCGTGGCGATGGAATTCGGGCAAGGCGTTCATGCGAGCATGAAGATCCTTCCCGTGGCGAGCGAGTTCGCCGTACCTTGGGTAGCCTCCATGCAATTCATCCGCTCCCTGGCCGCACAGGCCCACTTTGACCTTCTTGGCCATCGCTTCAAACAGGGGATGAAAGAACATCACGGTAACATCCGCATCCTCTCCGTGCCATGCAAGTTGGGGGAGACGTCGTTCAAAAGCATCAGGTTCCAGAATGTGTTGGTGGTGGACGAGGTCATGGTGCGATGCGACGATTTCAGCCGCAACCCAGTCTGGATTCTCTTCGCTCTCTGCCACGGTCCAACATTCCGGTACCGGCTGACCCGCACGCTGGGAGGCCTCGTGGGCAACGGCACAAACCAAGCTTGAATCCAAACCACCCGAGAGGACGATGCCTACGGGAACATCCGACATCAATCGCTGTTGGACGCTGTGAACAAACGATTCAAGCAATCCTGCCGCCTCAGTGTCAGGGTTCCATGTGCTGCTGGGAGCAAGGCGCTGTCGTTCAATCGAGGCAACATCTTCCAAGGTCGCCCGGCCCTCGTCATCAAGGTGCCAACATTCCACGGTTCCCGAGCGAACTTGGTGAACGCCTCGAAGAAGGGTGGTGCCGTCGAGTGGATATTCCCAAACGAGGCGGGCGGCGAGGGCAACCTCATCCAATACCGGTGTGTAGCCATCATCCGCACGGAAGGCCTTCACCTCACTGGCAAACAGAAGGCGGCCATCCACCTTGGTTCGGACCAGCGGTTTGATGCCGAGGGGGTCTCTGCTCAGCAGAAGTTGACGATGGTGTGGGTCCCAGAGTGCAAAAGCGTACATCCCATCGAGTTGACCGATCCAGTTGGCGTGTTCGCGAGCAGAACATCGCCGTCCCGACGCTGTAGCAGCAGCGTGGAGGGCGAGCACTGTTTCACTGTCGCCCGCCGTTTGAAACGGATAAGATGCATGTCCGGCTCGAAGCGAGCGATGGTTGTAGATCTCTCCGTTGACCACCAACATCGCACCGTGATCACCTCGCATCGGTTGTTGGCTGGAGGCAAGGTCCAGGATGGCCAGTCGAGCATGAGCAAAGCCAACATCGTCGTCCATCCACACGTCGTTGGCGTCGGGACCTCGGTGGGCTTGAAGCGTGTTCATGCGGTTGAGAATGGACCGGTCGGGTTGTCCCAACATACCACCGATGCCGCACATAAAACTTGGACAGGCCCCGCCCTTTTGAAGAGGTGTTCAAAATCAGCGTGAAAAATTCACCAAAGTGGATAACGGAACATTGTGACGCCCAAAAGAATGATGGCGAGCGCAAATCCAACTTGGTAAGCGATTTGAGGTGGGTCAGTGCTGTGGGAATCATCGGCCATGTTCTTCACCTGTTTCCAACGACTGGAAACCCCCATTTGAACATATTGAGGGAAGCGGGTGAAAC
>JAYQAK010000089.1:0-6971 GCA_038136695.1 Candidatus Poseidonia sp. | reverse complement strand
GACGAGTTGACCGTTGAGTCGCAGATTGCCCCCCCACCGTTGTCCTGTCCAAAATGCGACGGTATGCTCCCGGTTGGGTTGGGCGAATTGACGTGCCAGTTGTGCGAGGCCCGGGTGCGCGTTGACCACGCCGTCACACGGCGAAAGTGGGTGGAGGAGAAACTCTCGTGCCCGTCCTGCTCCAAGGTGCTTGTGGCCGGGGTTGATTCGAGGCCTGCTCAACTCAAATGCGGCATGTGCGAGGTGTACTTCACCCTCCAAGCCCAGACGCCACGCGTTGAAATCTCCTGCCCGGGATGCGAGCGAAACCTTCGGATGAAGCGAAGGCCGGGTGAACGCAACATTGCGTGCCCTGCCTGTGACACGGAATTTGTCGTTCGGTTTTGACCTGCCCGTTCCGCTTTGGAGGGTCAAAAAGGGCAAGATTCAGCCGTTCAAGCGTCGCGCTCCTTATCTATGAAGAGAAGCCCATGAAGAAGTGGATGGGATTCCAATGGGTATGAGCGAAAGCCATGACAGTGAGGCCAAAAAGGCAACACAAAGCGGCCGCGATTCGACGGAGCGGGTCACGTTGGCCTCGCTTCGCTCCCAGTTCACCAGCGCCAACTCCACCACGCTTGACGAAGCCGTGGGAACGCAGGCAAGATTCCGACAGGAAGAGCGACTGCGAGCCGATCTTCGACGAGAACGACGGTTGCGCCAGCAGGCCATTACCGAGCGTATCAACGCCATGAAGGCTGCGATCGCCACCGACCTTGCCACGCAACACGAATTAACCCTCGATGCACTTGAGCGAGAGTTGCGCACGGACATGGAAGCTGAATTGGAATCCATGGAACGTGATGCCCTGGCCCAAGAAGAGGCTCGGGTGCGTCAAGAATTGGATTTACGCCTTCAGCGACAGGTGGAAGCGCTTCATGAACAACACGGTGTTGAACAACATCGACGACTTGAAGAACGAAAGGACGAGATCAAAGCCTCCATTGAAGCCCAACTCCAAGAAGAGTACGAACGCAGGCTGGCCATCCAAAAGGAACGCCTTCGACTGGATTACAACCAGGAATTGCAGCAGCGTCTGAGAGACATTGAACAGCGTCTTGAAGATGAAATGGAACTGCGGTTCCAGGAGATGGAGCAACACGAAATCGCTCGCTTGGAAGAAGGTCATGAAGCGATGCTTTCTGAGCGAGAGGACCAGTTGCGCCGGGGCATCCGCACGCGACTCGAACAACAACTCCGTCAGCGACTCAAGCAACGTGAGGCTCGACTGAAAGTCGAATTTGAACGTCGAAGTTTGCGCCTCGAAGAAGACATTGCTCAACATTTGCAAGAGGACATCGAAGCCCAGTTGCGTCGAGAGACCGATGCGCTTGAAGACCGCATGAGGGAAGATGTTGAATTGGCCATCGCCAAGCGTCGCGATGAACTGCGTGTTCAAATCGAGCAGCAGTTGAACGAACAGCAAGCCGGGCGACTGGCCGAGCGAAAGGCCCGGTTGAAGGCCAAGTACGACCTGACGTTCAACAAAGCCATCGACGATATCTCTCGAAGTCTGCAAGCCGAGATCGAAACCGAGCTTGAACACCGAATGGAGCACGATTTCAATGCCTACCGGCACGCCCGAGAAGCAGAGATTCAGAACCGGCTATCTCGCTACCGCTACGAACGTGAGGCCGAACTTCGTGAGCAATTGGAAGCGCAGTACTCCGCCAACAAACAGGACTGGAGCGAACGGTTGGATTTGGAATTCCAATCCCGTGAAGCTGCTGCCCGAAAGGCCATCATGTCGGAGGTTGATGCTCAACTTCGCAACGAACGCCTCACCCACGAAACCGATCTCGACCTCCTCAAGGAGGAGACCACCCTTGAGTTGGAGGTCGAGATGGAAGAGCGTCTTCGTGACTTCAAGACCCGTAAGGAAACCGAAGTGGCCACGCAGCTCGAACGCCAACTCGACAAGCGTGAGGAAATCATGCGCAACAAAGCTCTCATCGATGTACGAAAGCGTGAAGCACAAATTCGCGCCGAAATCGAAGCCCAACTGGGTCTCAAGCGTGCTGAAATTCGCGACCGCTTGAAGGGCCTCGCTGAGAAGATGGATTCCTTCAAGGAAATGGCCGAGGAGAAGATGCGAGAGGCTGTCACTCAGCAAATTCAGGGTGAAATCGATGCAGACGAGGCACAACTTACCGCCCGTGAGCGTGAATTTAGTTCCCTCCAAGCCACGGACACCCGAGCCGAAAAGCGCCAGAAATGGATGCAGTCCATTTCCGGACAAGCCCCTGCTGCGTTTGGAGCAGGAGCCATGGACCCAACAGCGTTGGGTGCACGCCCTGACGGGCTTGGTGCTGCCGCAGGACGACCTCTTCGCGGGTTGATGGGTCAACAAACCGAGCAGGAGCCGCGTTTGGGCCTGGGAGGCATGCGTGCCCCAATGACCAGCGCCAAGCCACTGGCAGGACAGACGCCTGCCCCTGCCATTCGTACGGTACGCCAACCGATCGGTCAGGCTGATTTGCCCCAACCCGTTCGAAGCGTTCGCCAGCCGATTGCACCTCCCGCCTTGGTCCCGCAAGAAGAAGCCGCCATGGAAGAACGAGAGGACGATGCTCCCGAGCAGGTGGTTGAAGAAGTACAAGCCGAGGTTGGTGAACTCACCGAAGCGGTTGAGGAACAGCTTCTCGAAACCGAAGACGGAGGACTCGAGCCTGCAGAAGCCATAGAGGAAGCACCTGCGGTCACGGAGGAGCCCGTTGAGGCCGAAGCCACCACGATGGCAAGACCGACCACCTTGCTCAAGCCCATTCGAGGTGTGTTGCGACCGCTCGAGGAAGAGGAGAACGTTCGCACGGCCTCATTGACACCGGTCGGTCACATGCTGATTCCAGAGAAGAAACGTGGGCCTCCACCCTCTTCCTCCATTGGCGCTCCGAAAACAGCCACGCTTCGCCCGGTCAAAGGAACCTTGAAGCCCGTGACCAAGGAACCTCCACGCCGACTTGAGCCCGAAACGGATGACGAACAGGAAGATTGAGCGCTCACAGTTGAGCGCGTGGTTCATATCTAACGGTTGATTCGGTGATGACATGAACCGAGCGCTCGCGCTGTTGGTCGTTTTCATGCTCTCCGGTCAAGCCGTGGTCTTGGCCAATGCCTCGGAGAATCTCTCAACACTGACCGATGCGGGCCAAACCGATGAATTGGACCGCCCGTTGGTGCTGTGGTCGGTGTTGAACACCGGTCAGGTTCTCACCGTGGACAACCAAGGCAACATCAGTGTTAATGCGGTCAGCAACGGTGTTCTCTCAACCCAGTCGACGGTGTTCCTCAACGTGGCGGCCAACAAAGCAAGGGTCGACCAATCGCAAGAACTGGTGACGGTCGCCCACCAAACGGGGGCCTACGTGGTTCAACTCTCCACCCAAACCGTGCTTCGAAACATCACCACCACTGATCCGGTGAACGACGCAGTGCTTGACGGAGAGGGCGACCTCTGGCTGATGTTTTCGGCCGGAAAGCGCCGAGCCGATGAGTACGATGCTACCGGCTTGACCGGCGTGACCAGCACCACGGTCTCCGCCGGTATTTCTGCCTTTGAAATTCTCAGTGATGGTCGTTTGGTGCTCGCTTCGTATGACAAAAAAATCTACGTGAACTCCCCAGACGGGCAACTCATCAACACCCTCAACGAGCCCAACGGTATCGTCTCTCAAGTGCACATGGTGGACAACCACACCATGCTCGCCGGGACCACGGGAGGAACGGTGTATGCTTACGACACCGATACATGGGCCGTGGACAGTTTGTCGTTGGGCCACACCAAACAAACCACCTCGCTCTCCACATCGTGGAACATGTATGTCGTGGGTTCCAAACAAGGAAAGGTGGCCTTCATCGATGCAACGAACTTCACGCTGCTCGAATCCTTCACCGCCTCGGGCGATGTCATCGGAATCCTCCAATCCTTCACGGGCCAATTTTACGCGGTTGGAACCACACCCGACACCACCAAGGTTCGCTATTTCGACCTCGACTCGGACGGGGATGGCATCAACGACCGAAACGATGCGTTTCCCAACGACGCGACGCAAACTGAAGACAGCGATGACGATGGCTACGGCGACAATCCAGACGGCACCGACGCCGATGCGTTTCCCAACGACCCTTCGCAATGGGCTGATGTGGACGGCGACGGCTACGGCGACAACGTGGCGGGAACCAACCCCGACCTGTTTCCAAACAACGCCGAACAATGGGCGGACACGGACGGTGACGGCTACGGCGACAACAGCAATGGCCTTGACGGCGATGTCTTCCCCGAAGAACCAACCCAGTGGGCTGACCAGGACCGCGATGGATACGGTGACAATCCGGACGGATTCAAGCCCGATGCGTGCCCTTCCGTGAATGCGTTTTCAACCCTTGACCGCTACGGTTGCCCCGACAAAGATTTGGACGGGTACTCCGATGCAGACGAGGATTGGACCGTTGAAGACGGCGCAGATGCCCTTCCCAACAACCCAACACAGTGGTTGGACGGCGACGGTGACGGCTACGGCGATGCATCGGACGGCCAGGAACCCGATGCGTGTCCTTGGGAATACGGAACTTCCACACAGGCAGTGAGCATCAATGCGAACAGCAGCTCAGGATTCGTCAGCGTACCGTCCTTTGGCTGCATTGACGAGGACGGCGACGGATGGGTTGACCGAACGGAATCACCGCTGATGGACGCCGATCCAAACGAGCACTTCGACGGCGATGGCGATGGTGTTGGCTACAACAGCGACTACGACGACACGAAAGCGTTCATCCAAACGGAACAAGATCATTGTTTGAACGAGAAAAACGACACTTCGGAAGCCTGTCAAGGATGGAACAACCCGGCCTACCAAGCCTACGTGAACGGACTGGGTGAAAACGAGACCGTTCTCGGGTTCTATGCGTGGAACACCTCTCAACAAGAAGAGCCCGCTGGCAACACGCCGTTGGACGTGGATGAGGATATTTTGCAGCAAGTCATCGTCGTTGGGCTTGCTGCCTTCGGTGGCCTGACCACCGTCATCTTGCTCATCGCGTTCCTGATGAAGAAAAGGAGCAGTGCCACCACCAGCAAAGAATACGGCGGTATCGACCCGTCCCTTTCCGGCAACGCTTCCAAAGAAGCCTTGGAAGGCCGTGGCGGCCTCTCGGCGGCCGGCGGTGTCATTTCCGATGCATCATGGGATGACGATGTCGAGCAGCTCACCTTTGACGACAGTGACGGCTTCGCTGACATGGACATCAAGGCAGACGACGCACCCGTCGAAGCCACCGCCATGACTTACGAGGAAGAGAGCATCGAATCCATCGCCGGCATGCCTGTCCAGTCCACCGCGGAAGTGGAGCAGACCGGTCCTGAAATGCCTGCAGAAGCCCCGCCGCTTCCAGAAGGTGGCCTACCCGACGGTTGGACCATGGACCAATGGCGATGGTACGGCCACGAGTGGTTGGCCAAGTACGGAAAGAACTAGATCCACACGATCGGCAAGCTCGCTTTCAGCGTGCCAAGTTCCTGACCCGTGTAGACGGGTTGGCCGTCTACCCTGCAGGTGTTCATGACCAACCAGAGGAAACTGTTCCACGTGGTGGAATCTGCAAACAACTCTACCTTTCCTTGCACGGCCGCCATCAGCAGCATCGCTTGGTCGGTTTCGTCGCTACACAGAGCCTTGACCAAGTCCTTGGGACCGAACCTGTATCCGGGAGGTCGCCAGGCCATCATGAGGGTTCACACCTGATAGGGAGAGAGGTTGAGACGTTCTGCGAGGTGGTCAACGTCCACATCGACGGCCAACTTCATTCGCTCGCGAAGCGTGTCGATTTCGCCCTTCATTTTGAGCATCTTGTGCGTGCGAATCATGTCGGCGAGAAGGTCGTTCACGCTCTTGTGTCCGCCGGTGGTTCGAAGCGTGTTGAGTTGACGACGAATCTCGTAACTGACGCTCACGGAGGTCATTCCTTCGGCTGTCATGTGTTTACCCGGACGGTGTTTGACTCGGGCCCATACTTAACCCATGCGAAGAAACATCGGACGACGGGACGCATTTCGGACGCTCAATCGTGCACCCGATGACATCAACGGATATCGCGGGTGAGTCGAAGTCGGGATTCTTCGGTGACGCCAAATTCTCGGCGGACTTCTTGCACGCGCTGGTGGACTTCCTTGGCCAACGTCCAGTATTCGAGGCTCCCCGCCCCGGCACCCGAGTTGGTTGGTTTGTTCAAAATGACCGTCGGAGCGCCGCTCCACGGAGCCTCGGCGACCTTCGCAAGGCGGCGTACGGTGGTGTTGAACAACTTGTTCGGCATTTTCTTGTTGACTTGGTCGCACACATAGGTGCTCAACTTGGAGCGCCCGTCAACCATGGTCATCACGATGCCGAAGATCTTCAAATTGCGGTTGATTCTGCGTTGAATCATCTTGATGGAATTCATCAGCATGCTGAAGCCCTCCAAGGCATAGTACTCCGCTTGGACCGGAACCATCACCCAATTGGCAGCACACATGGCGTTGATGGACAACAAACCAAGGGAGGGTGGGGTGTCGATGATGATGTAATCAAATTCGTCCATAATGGGCATCAGGGCTTCTTGGAGACGTGTTTCCCTTCCAATTTTATGGCTCAATTCAATTTCAGCCCCTGAGAGGTGGATGTCGCTCGGAAGGATGTACAAATGACCCGCGTCGATGGATTCGGGGACTTTCTTGCCCCCGTTTCGAATGCTCCACGCCTCCTGCATGGCTTTGGTGATCTCTTCGGGAGGGATGAGGTACTCCTCCATCAGCGGCAGGTCCTCGCCGGCGTCGTTGGTGAGGAGATCGTAGACTGTTTTCTTGATTTTCTTCTTCTCAAGCCCAAAGGACGTGGCACAATTCCCTTGAGGGTCAAGGTCCACCAGAAGCACTTTTGCCGGGGGAAGCCCTTGCC
>JAYQAK010000088.1:0-7208 GCA_038136695.1 Candidatus Poseidonia sp. | reverse complement strand
GGGGGCCAGAAGGCGGACCCGAGGGGGGGCCAGAAGGCGGACCCGAGGGGGGGCCTGATGGAGGACCAGAAGGTGGGCCCGATGGCGGCGTCGCGGGAGGGGGTGTTGGAGACGTTGATTCGGTTTCTTGCTCGGGTGGCTTTTCCAAAGACCCGATGTCGCCAAAAGCGTCACCTAACAGGTTGTCAACTTGAGACTGTTCTTCGTCATCCCGGCTCTTTTCAGCGGAAGTTTTCGGTTTCGCCATGGTAGCACCCATTTCACCCACATGGCGCGGCTTAAATAGCGGTTGCGTAACCGAGGGGCTGAAACTGCCCGCTTGGTGTAGAGGTTATCATGCAGGATTGTCATTCCTGCGACCCGGGTTCAATTCCCGGAGTGGGCGCCATCACTCTTCCTCCGTCTGAAGAGGCTGATTTGTCTTCATTGCAGGGAACACCAGCCATAGGAACGGCGCAAAGAGCAGAATGTCCAAGTTCTTCCCGTACGAAATGGAGAACGTCGATTCGAAGGCAATGAACGCACCTGCATCCGGCGAAGACGGCTCGGGCGGTGAAGCACTGACATGGGTGCGGTTTTCCTCTGGGACCAACCCGAGGTCGTAACCCGAAAAAGACGAGTCCAATTCAACCCCAAGCCACACCAGCTTCGCTTCGGAAGTGGTGGTGACGTGAACGAAGGAGGTTTGTTCAAGTTGGAAGCCTGGTGAGTTCTCGGCTGAAGACGACATGGCGTTCAAATCCAACACGTAACTCGCCGGGAAGACGATGAAAAACATCAGCAAGACGAGCATGAACGAACCAAAACGCAACCATGTGGCGTGGTTCAACCGACTGGCCACCATCAGCTCGGACAGCACCCACAACAGCAGCGAAGCCACCACCAACCCCCTACCGAGCGCCAGCCAGTCCACCGTTGAGGGGGTGGTTTCTCGTTCCTCCTGGGGTTGTGAAGCGGTTTCGTTGGATGCCTGTGCACTGTCGTCTCGTGAAAGAGTGTACAAAAACAGCGATGTAGCTTGTTGAATATCGACATCGATCAGGGTTCGGTCTTTGTCGATAGCCACCAAGGAATGGATATGTGTCGGCGAGGGACGTCCTTCCGTGTAGGCTGCATCGACGGTGGCAACAAGCCAGGCCGAAATGAACACATGAGTCGCCAGCAAGACGGTGATGAACACGCGCAACGCACTCAGCAGAGGACGTGGGGTTGGCCGCATGAACACGGCCATCCCTCGTCCACGGAGTACTTCATCACTCGTCTGCTTCACGGCGAGGCTGGAAGGCAATCGCAGCCAAGCCGATCATCGCCATCAAGGTGAACGGCGACATGAAGGGCAGGAGGCCTGCATCTTCGGCAATGTCCTCGGCCGTCGGCGTCCCATCATCGGTCGTGTCGTCGGTTGAGTCATCGCCAGTGCCTTCTGGGAGGTCCAGCCCTTCCGTGTCGGCTCCAGCGGCTTCAAGCGCATCGGTGAGCGTTGAAAGGTCGTGGTTTTCAACGTCCACGATGTCGTCGAGCGTGTCAAACTCCGCCATTTCGGTTTGTGCCTCTTGAGCAGAAACGCCGGTGATGTAGTTGATGCTGGCAAAGACCATGGGGAGGTCGGTGCTGTATCCCGTGGTTTCTGGGCCAGCGATCACGTAGGCGTTGTTGTCATCGTCCCAGGCGTACACGCCCACACCAACGATGGTGGCGTGTTCAGTGCTCCAGAGTGGAGCCCACATGCCGTCGACGTAAGGGAACTCGGGGGTCTCTTGGTCCTCAGCGAGGTCGGTGAAGGTCTGCTCAAGGTTCTCGCCAAACGATTCCAACACGCTTTCGAGACCAGAGTCGGCAAAGGCTTCTGCAATGGCAATCAGTGCGTCGCTGACTTCCATCTCTTCTTCGACCGTGTAGCAGTTGAAGCTGCTGTCGAACGGTTCAGATTCACCGTCGTGAACGAGAGAGACGCTGAGACAGTAGTCGCCGGGACCAGAAACATCGTAGGTTTCGCTCACCGAGGCGTAGCTTGCTCCATTAAACGCTTCTTGCGTGCTCCACAACTCCGTGTCGAACTCATCCGAGAGGGTGGCATGGAGGGTCACATCGGTGTACTCGTTGCCTTCGTAGTCGTTCGCTGAAGTGTCGAGGTAAAGCGTGTAGCCGTCACCGTAGAAGGATGTGTAACTGAGGGAAGGACCGTTCCATTCCGTAGCGCAAGCATCGTAACTGGTGATTTCAACGTCATCTTGATCGGAGAGAACGGCCGTCATGCAGGTCTCAACGTCACCGTACGACGACGGAGCAGGGATGACAGCGTCGTCCAATTGGAACCAGATGGAGTTTGAAGAATAAGCGTCGTAGTAGACGTCGCATGCCATGTAGTTATCACAAACATGCAGTTGGTCGGACTCCATCACCATGGTTCCGTCGCCGTCGTACGCCCACACACCCATGAGGTAGTAGGTGGCCTCGCCTTCGTCGGACCCGTCGGGGCAGTCATCCGTGCCGTCGTTCACCTCGTCGAGCAAAACGGTCTCGCCACTGTCACAATAGAACTCCGTCGAACTCGTTCCGTCTTCATCAGATCCGTCATCGCAGTCTGCAACGCCGTCGTTGGCCCACTGGAAGGGGAGGGCTTGTGAATAGTCGGCGCACCAGAAGTACACGTTGTCGCCCTCACCGGTGCTGGTGTCAATACCGAGCGCTTCGGGAACAATGCCGCCGTAGAAACCGTACACCTCTTCGTCGTTATCGTTGGTTGAGGGGTTCATGGTGAGGTGGAAATCCATTTCGTCAGAGCCGTCCGAGCAGTCTTCCCAGCCGTCGTTCAAGTCCCAAATGCTGACAACTTCACCGTTGTCACAGGTCCATTCGTATTCGCTGTTGTCCCACTCGTCGTCCCAGTCATCGCTGCCATCATCACCGAACCAATCTTCGATGAACTCGCCGAGCGATTCGTCCAATTGCGCCTCAAAGTCTTCTGCGATGGCTTCACCAAAAGCCACGCTCGATTGCCCAAGGACGTTGCCGAGCATGATGAACATCACGGGGTTGCCGGGAGGGCAGGATTCGCAAGGAACAGCGTCGATGGTGGTTCCATCGCCGAGGTCAACCTGAAGGGTTTCGTCTTGCTTCATGGAGAACTCAACAAGGTCCATCTCAGCAGGTTCGTTGTAGGTGCCTGCATCTTGGAAGGCGTCCGAAACGGTGATGTCAAATTCACCTGCGTCAAAGCCAAATTCTTCGGTGGGCAGTCCGGTGAGGAAGATTTCGTAATCGGCCGAACCATCGTAGGTGCCTTCGACCATACCGCACAGATCAACAACGTAGCTTTCGCCCCATTCCTCGTACACGCCAACGTCCATTTCGTCTTCAGCGCACTCCCAAGATGTGTAACCGTTCGAGGCGGCTTCGATGTAGATTGGACTGGTAGAGCCCAGGCGCCAAACGGCGTCCGAGGCGATGCTGTACTCAAAGTTGATGCCGGTGTTGAAGTCCACGTCGATGGTCTCGCCGCCGCCTTCAAGGCCGATGTCAACGCCGAGGTTCATGTCATTGCCAACGGTCATGGCGACGTCCATGTCAGCGCCCACCAATTCGTAGGCGTCGTTGAGGTATTCGGTGTACAGAATATCGACGGTCAACACGTTCTCGGCTTCAGCGACCACGTTGATGTCAAAGGAGGTGGGCTCGCTGCCAAAGGTGGTTTCTGACCAGTCTGTGAGGAGGACGAAGTTGGACAGGATACCGTGTCGCAGCACAACATCGCTGGTACGGCTCCAAACCTCAACATCCTCACCGTCCAAGTTCTGGATGGTCTGGACGGAGATGTCCTCGGTTTGATGGACGTAGACGTTGGTGGCCCCGGTGGTCAACTGGCCGATGTCAAGGTTGAACCCGGCATCGGTGGCATCGTCCATGATTTCGGTGAACAACGCGGCGATGTCCAGACCGGTCACGTTTTGCAAATCGTTGTCAAGACTGGACCAGTCGTATTCCACGCCATAGTAGTATTCAGACGCTTCAGAAGGTTGAGCCTGCACCGTCGCCAATGGCGAAAGGGCGGTCAGCAAAAGCAGGGTCACAAGCAGGCCGGATGGTGCGCGTCGTAGCATTGACATCAGAGGTCTTCGGCTTCAACTACATTAAAACTCTATTCCCGTCGGTGTTCGCATCTTTCTAGCTGGTTTGGCGCACAAAAAGAAGGCCAATCACGCATTGTTCGCACTGGCTGCCCGGCAGACTTCGACGAAGTTTTCGAACATCTCCTTGCCGAATTCCGAATCGTTCACCTCGGGATGAAACTGCAACCCAAACCGATCGCCGGCTTCGTTTTCCATGCCTTGGACCTTGCATGAAGGGCTGCTTGCCGTGATGAAGAATCCCTCGGGCACTTCGTGCACTTCGTCGTTGTGCGACTCCCAGACGGTTTGTGTCGGGCTGGTTCCTGCGAAGATGGTCCCCCCGCCGTTCACCAGTTCAATTTCCATGGCTCCAAATTCGGGCTCGGGTGATTCTCGAGCGTCTCCTCCATAATGGCGAGCCATGAATTGATGGCCAGCACAAATGCCGAGAATCGGAATGTCGAGGTCGAGATAGGCACCACAGTTGCCCAACTCACCCGTCAGGCCGACTCGCGCCGCGCCCCCTGAGAGGATGAGCCCGTCGAGGTTTCTCAGCTCTTCAACCGGCGTGGTGTTCTCAATGATTTGCGTATCCACCTTGAGGTAGCGGAGCATCCGCCATTCGCGATGCGTCCATTGGCCGCCGTTGTCAACCACATCAATCACCAACGGAACATCTGACATGACACTCACTTCTCAGTCGGTGATTGAGGAACGACCATGAACATGCCGATGCATCAAAGAAGAGGAGAAGAGTAGGGCGTTCATGGGCAGAAGACTGGGCGTTGGCGTCCTTGTGTGCCTCCTCGTCAGTATGCTTCCTGCTGCGGCGGCATGTGAAACCGAGGTGGCCAATGCGCTCGAGGGGAAGTTTCCATCACCAACGGGCATCTCGCCAAACAAAGACGACTCCATTCGGGAGTCGGTTCGCCTTGCCGAGATTGGACAACACGTGGGTCGTGAAATGTTGTGGCAAGTGCTGATGGGCGCCAACCTCACGGAACAGCAGGTCGCTGGCGAAATTGATCGTGCAATGATCGAGAACGGTTCCAACCCCGAATGGCCCTCCTTCTCCACCATTGTTGCCTCGGGAGCGAACGGTGCCATTCCGCACGGCGACCCAGCCAACGATGGAGCGGGTCCGAAGCAGGTCGAAATCGGTGATGTTGTGGTCATTGATTTGGGAGCCCGTGTCAACGATTGGGTCAGCGATGTCACCAGAAGTTATGTTATCGGCGGAACCACCAACCAAACGATCATCAAAGCCTACATGGCGGTCTACGATGCTCAAAATTTGACCTTCCCGCTCATTGAAGCAGGAACGCCTGCATGGGCGCTTGACGACATCGCCCGAACCCACATCGAAGAGGAAGGATTTGGCGAATATTTCATTCATTCACTCGGCCATGGTTTTGGCGTGTGTGTCCACGAACCCCCGTTGCTTTCTGGTGGGACGGACGACCCGTTGTTCGGCCTCTCCTACAACCAACAGCCTTTGGCGCCCTACGATGCCATCACCATCGAACCGGGAATCTATCTCGAAGATTGGTTTGGTATCCGGATTGAGGATGATTTCTTGGTCAACCAAGAAGACCATGAATTCCTCACTATTGACCTTCCCCGCGACCTTGAATGGTTCATGATTGAACGGGACGACTACGATGCATCCATGGCCTTCAATCCGCCCGTTGTGGATATGGACGATGGAAAGGCCCTTCCAGTACCTGTTGGGCTGGTTGAAATCGTTTGTTTGGTCGGTCTCGCAGGGTGGAGGTATCGCCAAACCTCGTCGGACCGCGAGGAGGCGGTGTGCTTCATCGGTGATGCACGGTAACGGTCCCGCAGACCTTGCACCACACCTTGGTACCGTCTTTGCGGGGTGTCACACCCGTGATGTCAATGCTTGCACCGCATTCGCACTTTACGACATTGGTCATGATGAAGGCCAATCATCGGTGCTTCATCAAGTGAACGCTTCATTCCCACGCAACGGTGGTCTGAAACACCACGAAACACTTCGTCGTGGAGAAGCCCTTGATTTCAGACACATCGGTCTCGCTGGGCAACCCACCAGCATTGACCACCAGCCCCTCAAGTTGCTGTGCGAGGGCCTCGACGGATGCCCGTTCAACAATGGCCCAACCACGGAGCAAGCCCATGCCTTCTCGGGAGAACAGGTCAAACAAATCCGGGAGGTGTGCGAAACTGTTGTGTGGGAGGTTGACCAACACAACATCGGCTTGTTTTGAAAGGTGGGAGTTGTCCTTCCACGTCCTTGCATCCTGGCAGACCACGGTAGCTGGTTCGAGATTGGAGTGGTTTTTTGCCGTCCACACATCGAGATTCTGCTTCAACAACGCAACCGCTTTTGGATTCAAGTCACCCGCGAGGTATCCGTTGACAAGTTCATTTTCAGCGAGCAACAACGGCAGCGAAGGTCCAACGCCCGCATAAGGGTCTGCGACGACCAAAGGGCGTCCCAATTGTTGACGAAAACTTCGCAAGGCTTCCAAGGTGCCGAGTCGCTGATGTGACAAACGACTGGAATAGTACACCTCGCTTGGGTCGACCAGAACAGAAAACCCGTGCTCGCGAACTTGTGTTCGGGTGGTCGGATCGTCACCTCTCCACGCAATCGGTTGCAAGTCCCGGACGCGGAAATCTCCCTGAACGCCAGCATCAGCGCACACAACCCGAACGTTGGGCATCTGCTCCAACATGGCATGGGCGATGGCTTCGGCATGCGCCGTTGCTTCATCTTCAAGTTTCAGCATCAGCACGTCACCCTGCGTTTCGTAAGCCGAGGGCCAAATCGATTCCGGGAGTTCTTGGAGCGAAGGAGGGAGGCGTTCGCGCCAGTGCATGGGTCCCCGGGCGTTGGGTTCAACATCCACCGTACCGAAGCCTTCCCAAAACGGATCACCGTCTTCCGGAGCCAAGGCGTTCAGGGGTATCCCTCGCTCTGTCTCGCTGAGATGGATGACGCCGGTGTCGCCCAACCATTGTCGGGCCTTGCAGCGCTCAAGCCAAACCTGTGTCTGGTCCCTCGGCACGCTCAAATGACGCATGGCCCTCGCCCTGTCCAAGCGTCTCGGTGGT
>JAYQAK010000087.1:0-7254 GCA_038136695.1 Candidatus Poseidonia sp. | reverse complement strand
CCGATATCGGAGAAGGTGTTGTCGAAGGTGAGATCGTCGAATGGATGGTCGCTGTCGGTGATACGGTCAAGGAAGACGATCCCATTCTCTCGGTGATGACCGATAAGGCAACCGTCGAGATCCCTGCACCCTGCGATGGAACCGTAGCCAGCATGGTCGGTGACGCAGGCGACATCTTGCCCGTTGGCGGTGTGTGCATCGTGTTCGACGTTGAAGGCGATGGAAATGCGTCCGAAGCCTCCCAACCCGTTGCCGAACCTGAACCGGCCGTTGAAGAGGAAGAGGCCCCCGTTGCCGAGGCTGCACCAGCGCCTCCTGCTCCCGAACTCCCACCTGTCGCCGTTGAGCCAGCACCTGCAGCTCCGGTCGCTCGAGCCGCCGGCACAAAGGCCCTCGCCTCACCCGCCGTCCGCCAGCGTGCACGAGCCGCCAACATTGACCTGCAACTGGTCGCCGGTTCAGGGCCTGCTGGACGCATCAGTCACGCTGACCTCGACCGCCACATCGCCGGTGGCGCTTCGGGTGCCAGTGCATCTCGCCCCGTGGGCGGCGTTGCCAAGGTTGCTCGCAACGGAACGGAAGACATCAAGGTCATCGGCCTGCGACGAAAGATCGCCGACGGCATGATGTCGTCCTACAGCACCATTCCTCACTTCTCCTACTTTGAGGAAGTTGACGTGACCGAACTTGAATCGCTTCGCCAACACCTCAACGCCACCCGTCCGGATGGAGCACCCAAACTCACCTATCTTCCCTTCATCATGCAGGCGCTGGTCAAGGCCCTCGGGCAGCGACCCGAATGCAACGCACTTTACGACGACGAGGCAGGCGTGGTGACACGCCACGAAGCCATCAACCTCGGCATCGCCACGCAAACCGACCGTGGCCTCTACGTACCCGTGGTCAAGCATGTCGAAGCGATGGACATCTGGCAGTCTGCAGAAGAGATGGGCCGAGTGACGCAAGCCACCCGAGAGGGCAAGGCAGGTGTCGACGACCTCACGGGCTCAACGTTCACCATCACCAGCCTCGGACGCCTTGGTGGATTGGGCGCAACGCCGATCATCAACAAACCCGAAGTCGGCATTCTCGGCGTGCACAACGCCACCGAACGAGCCGTCGTTCGCAACGGACAAGTGGTCGTTCGCCGCATCATGAACCTCTCCTCATCGTGGGACCACCGAGTGGTGGACGGTCACGACGGAGCGAGTTTGGTTCAGTTGGTGAAATCTTACTTGGAGCACCCAGCCACAATTTTCATGTGAGGCGTGCAGGATGAAAACAAAGCAATGCCAAGTTCTTGTCGTCGGTGCAGGCCCTGGAGGCTACGTGGCCGCCATTCGTTCCGCTCAACTCGGTTTGAAGACCATCATCGTTGAGGGCGAGCGCGCTGGTGGAACCTGCCTCATTCGTGGCTGCATCCCCAGCAAAGCCCTGATTCACGCGGCCCACACCTTCCACAATTTGGCCAAGCACGCCGACAAGAACGGCCACATGGGGATCTCCATCCCCGGCCCGGCCGAACTTGACATGAGCAACTTGGTTGGTTGGAAAGAGGGCATCGTCGACCGCCTGAACAAAGGCGTGGAAGCCTTGCTCAAGAACGCAGGTGCCGAATTGGTGACGGGTTGGGCCGTCTTCCAAGACGCCAAAACGGTGAAAATCGGTGAAGGCAAAGACGCCACCCTGATTCAAGCCGACCACGTGATCATGGCCCAAGGTTCGGTGCCCATCGAACTGCCGTTCATGCCCTTTAGCGACCACGTTCTTTCGTCGCGAGAAGCGCTTTCTCTCGAAACGCTCCCCGACCATGTTGTGGTCGTTGGTGGCGGGTACATCGGATTGGAACTTGGCATCACGTTCCGCATGCTTGGCTCCGAAGTCACCGTCGTCGAAGCGATGGATTCGGTGCTTCCGCTGTTTGACAAAGAACTCCGTCGGCCCCTCGAACTCTTCCTCAAGAAGAACAAGATCACCGTTCACACCGGTGTGTTTGCCAAAGGTGTTGAAGACGCCAAGGGCGGCAAGGTCCAACTCAACTTCATCGACAAGAACGAGAAGGACGAGAAGAAGATGCAACATGTTGTTGCCGACAAGGTGCTGGTCACGGTTGGGCGCAAGCCTGCCTCATCGGGTCTTGAATCCACGGGCATCGCCATGGACGAGCGTGGCTTTGTCAAGGTCAACGAGCGCTGTGAAACCAACATGAAGGGCGTCTACGCCATCGGGGACCTGTGCGACCTCGGCGAAATGCTGGCACACGTCGCATCCTTCCAAGGCGAGATGGTCGCCGAACTCATTGCTGGCCACAAGCGAGCCTACGACCCCGTGGCGGTTCCAGCCATCGTGTTCACCGAACCTGAAATCGTCTCCGTCGGACTCTCGCCCGACCAAGCGAAAGAAGCAGGTCACCCCGTCATCACCGGTAAATTCCCGCTGGCTGCAAATGGCCGGTCGCTGACCCAAGAGGCAGAGAAAACCGGCGGTTTCGTGCGTGTCGTGGCCCGTGAAGACGACCACCGCATCCTCGGCATTCAGGGCGTCGGCACCCACATCAGTGAACTGGTTGGCGAATGGACCCTTGCCCTTGAGATGGGCGCCGTGCTCGAAGACATTGCGCAGACGATTCACGCCCACCCAACCATGACCGAGATGACCCATGAGGGCGTGCTCGACACGTTGGGTCACGCCATCCACAAGATGTGAGGCAGACAAAGCGTCGGCTTGCTTTCAAACGGTTCAATAGACGAGTTGAACCTCAGAATTGGCACTCAACTCTACAACACCAGGTGGCCCACTCCACGTCATCCACGTGTCAAAGCCTTCCAGAAGGAGACCCTCAGCGTTCTCTTTCGTAACGCCGTTGGCGGCCTGTGAACCGGTGGAGCAGTAGATGCTGCGGGCACCTTGGGTGATGTTAGCGAGGATGGTGTAGATCATGTTCTCTGGAAGCATGCCGCCCGAATTGATGCCTTCTACGTAGGATGCGTGAAGCAACTTCACGCCGTTGGCTGCAAAAAACATGCTCACATCATGGCCGTCTTGAATGGCTTGCGAGGCGCATGCGAGGCCAACAACACACTTTCTCAAATCAACGTCCGGGTCGGTCACGAGCTTGACAAAAAACTTCTTTCCCATGACCGGGAGATGGGGCAGAAGTACTTGAGGTAACGCCAACGCAACTGTCCAAGCACCTCAACCCTCAGAACGTCGCTGGGGCAGGATGTTTGCAATCCATGCGATGAGACCCATCAGGAGAAGTTGCACCACCAATCGCCCGATATGCCATCCACCACTGTAGTTGATGCCGTTGAGCGGGATGTCGTTCATCCACATGTTCAGGTTGGCCCAGTAAAGCAACACCAGCATGGCGATGCCGCTTTTTGCAGCCATGACCCTGGTTTTTTTGACCATGAACGCACCACCAAAGAGAATCTCCGTCACCCCGCTGAGGTACACCCACACTTCGGGAAAACCGAGGACCTCAGGGACGATGGGCGTGTACCACTGGGTCCGCAGAAAATGGTCGACACCGATCATCACGAACACGATGCCAACAACAATGGCAGTGCCATCGCGAATTCGTTGAGTTTCCATGAACACCTCTCCAGTCTTGAACAACGTTGCTCATTCCTCTTCGACATCGTTGGCCATCATCACGGCCACAGGCCGTGTTCGCTCGTTCTCATCGAGAACAAGCCGAATCATGATGATCATCGGCGCACCGATAATGGCACCAGCAATGCCCCAAACTTGAGAAAACAGCATGACGGTGAGCAACAGCACCAAGGGAGAAATGCCGATTTTTGCTCCCGAAAGGTTCGGTTCAACCAGTGAACCAAACATTTGCTGGTTCCCGATGAGGAGGGCCAACATCAGAAGCGCCGTCAGCGGCTCGAGCATGATGAAGCCAATGAGCACGGGGGGAATGGTGGCAAACAAGGCTCCCAGAATTGGAATGAAGTCGAGCAAGAAACAAAGGACGCCAAACAAAAACCACCCAGGAATATCAAAGCCAATCGGCGAGATGATGATGGTCATCACGATCGCTTGGCCACCGCTGCAGGTCACCTTGGAGACCACGTAAGCGCTGATGGATTCCATCGAATCCTGCACGATGTTTCGGGCACGACCGGTCGATTGGGGAAAGGCAGCATTGAATCGCTTCGCGATGGTGTGCTCCTCAAGAATGATGAACAGGAGGAAGATGAGGACGGTGATCATCGTACCAACAAAAGCACCAAGCGAACCCAAGATGGCGAGCACGAAGGTTTCGATGTTGCTGGGTGAAGCGAGAACGTCCACCCAGCTGGAATCAGAGAAAATGATCTCCAAACCATAGAGATCAGATTGCGCGTACTTCGCTCGTTTTTCTTCAAGGGCAGCGGTAATTTCAGGCACATCTTCAACGAACAACGACAACTGTTCGTAGAGGAATATCGAGATGAAATACATCGTGACGATGAAGGCAAACACAACACTGCCGTACGACACGAGTTCGTTGTTCACCCTCCGGTGAATTTGACGTTCAACCGGTTTGATCAGGAAAAACAGCAGAACAGCCATCGCCAGCGGCATCAAAATGGGTTTGAGGTGGAGAAGAGAGAGGTAGACGACCACACCGACAATGGCCACGCTCGCTGCTGTCGTTCGTTTGGAATCAAGACCTACCCGAGCGTTCGCATTCATGCGCTTCACATGGACAGCGGCTCATCTAAGGTTTGCTCCGAACGCGCTGGCCATCAAGGCGATTCCACGCCCGAGAACCCTTCACCAAAACCGGTGGTGGCCTCAACTGCCGCACATGAGACAGTCGTCAGGACTGTCCAGACTGCAGGCAATAGCATCCATGCTGTCCACATCATCGGCTCGCTCGGCGAGTCCGTTGACGGTTTGGTCGTCCTTGGAGGACGCCTCAACGGTGAACTGGATGGCGTCGGCCGCAGCCTTGGTTCGCAGGTAGTACATGCCCGTCTTGAGGCCCTGCTTCCATCCGTAGAAGTGCATCGAGGTGACCTTGGCTGGGTTGGCATCCACCATGTGGATGTTGAGCGATTGGCTCTGGTCGATGTAGGCGCCTCGGTCAGCGGCCATGTCGAGGACGTGGCGCTGCTTGATTTCCCAGGTGGTCTTGTAGAGTTCACGGATGTATTCAGGAATACGCTGAATACCTTGGATAGAACCCTTGTGACGCAGGATGTCGTCCTTCATCTCGAGACTCCACATGCCCTCGGCGATGAGGTCGCTCACGAGGTGCTTGTTGAGCACGACGAATTCACCTGAAAGGGTACGGCGAACGTACAGGTTGGACGTGAAGGCCTCGAAACATTCGTTGTTACCCAAGATTTGGGAGGTTGAAGCGGTCGGCATGGGAGCGAGGAGCAGCGAGTTGCGCATGCCCTTCTCAACGATCTCAGCCTTGAGCGAATCCCAGTCCCAGCGGCCGCTGTGCTCGTTCATGCCCCAAAGGTCGAACTGCAACAGGCCTTCGCTGGCGGGCGAGCCCTCAAAGGTGGAGTAGGGGCCTTCGGCCACGGCAGCGTCCTTGGAGGCCGTGCAAGCGGCGAAGTAGATGGTTTCGAAAATCTCCTTGTTCAAGCGGCGGGCCTCTGGGCTTTCAAAGGGCATCTTCAGCATGGCAAAGACATCCGCCAGGCCTTGTACACCCAATCCAATTGGACGGTGGCGCATGTTGGAGTTTCGTGCTTCTTCTACGGGGTAGTAGTTGACATCGATGACACGGTTCAGGTTGCCCGTGGCATGGTAGGTGACATCGTAGAGGAGTTGGTGGTCAAACTCACCGGAGCTCGAGTTGACGAACTTTGGCAGAGCGATGGAGGCGAGGTTGCAGACCGCCACTTCGTCCTTGGCCGTGTATTCCATGATCTCCGTGCAGAGGTTGGACGAGCGGATGGTGCCCAAGTTCTTCTGGTTGGACTTCTCGTTGGCAGCGTCCTTGTAGAGCATGTAGGGGGTGCCGGTCTCGATTTGAGCCTCGACAATCTTGTCCCACACCACACGAGCAGGCATCGTCTCTCGAGCGAGGCCTCGGCGTTCGTAATCTTCGAACATGGCCTTGAATTCGGCCCCATAGGCGTCCTGCAGTCCCGGGCATTCGTTCGGGCAGAAGAAGGACCAGTCGGCGTTGTTCTCCACGCGCTCCATGAACAGGTCGGGCGTCCACATGGCGTAGAACAGGTCGCGAGCTCGCATCTCTTCCTTCCCGTGGTTCTTTTTCAAGTCGAGGAAGGCAAGGATGTCCGGGTGCCAGGGTTCGAGATAAACGGCGATGGAACCCTTGCGCTTGCCGCCACCTTGGTCGACGTAGCGAGCGGTGTCGTTGAAGACACGGAGCATGGGAACGATACCGTTGGAGGTGCCGTTGGTTCCCTTGATGTACGAGCCCTTGGAGCGAATGTGGTGGATGGACAACCCGATTCCACCAGCCGACTTTGAAATCAGAGCGCATTGCTTGAGCGTGTCGTAAATGCCGTCCAAGGAGTCATCCTGCATGGTGAGCAAAAAGCACGACGACATCTGAGGCATGGGCGTCCCGGAGTTGAACAGCGTGGGTGTGGCGTGCGTGAAGAAGCCTTGACTCATCAAGTCGTACGTGTGAAGGGCTTTCTCGATGTTGCCGTGGTGAATACCAACGGCCACGCGCATCAGCATGTGTTGAGGACGCTCGGCGACTTCGCCGTTCAACTTCAACAAGTACGAGCGCTCGAGGGTTTTGAAACCAAAGTAGTCGTAGTTGTGGTCTCGACTGTAATCGATGTGGTCGTTGAGTACCTCAGCGTTGGCCATGATGATCTCGTAAACCTCCTGAGAGATGAGAGGGGCGTGCTTGTTGGATTCAGGGTCGATGTACTCACGCAGGTCGGTGATGACATCGGTAAACACGTCCTTGGTGACGCGGTGAAGATCGTCAACGCAGATGCGGGCGGCAAGTCGGCTGTAATCGGGGTGGTGAGACGCCAAGGAAGCAGCGGTCTCGGCAGCGAGCTGGTCAAGTTCACGGGTGGTGACGCCGTCGTACAGGCCTTCAATGGTCAACTTCGTCACGTGACCGGGATCCACCCACGTCTCGTCGAGTCCTTCGGAAAGTTTCACGAGTTTCTCGTGAATGGCATCAAATCGTACATCTTCTCGCTCGCCTTTTCGATTAACAACTTGCATGGCCATAATTCATCCTCCAATGTTCATTTGAGTGCGTGATATCTTTCTTTGTTCGCGTACGGTTCAAAAGTCTTC
>JAYQAK010000086.1:0-7257 GCA_038136695.1 Candidatus Poseidonia sp. | reverse complement strand
CACAGCAAGCCGCCCACAAACCCCCCATATTAAACCGCTTCGTCCGCCTTTGCCGCGCACATGTTGCCGGAATGGGCTTGGGCATACCGCCCTAAGGTATGAAAAACAGGACGGTGCTGGCGTGCCCATGACCGACGGGGAGGAGGATGGTTTCAGCGGTTCTCCCCCTTCACACCCTGACGCCACGTTACGGGAAGATGGGTTCTGGATCGATGAGCATAAGGCTCCACTGAGCGTCAGTGCAAGCGATTTGGAACGGTACACCTACTGCCCGCTCTCGTGGCACCTGGCCTCAACCGGCCACGGGGGAAAGAGCGCCGAGATTGAGGAAGGAAAGCAACGTCACCACGAAATTCACGCCTCAATTGAATCGATGCAGAGTCACCGGCTCAAAGCTCGTCGAAATCTGTTGATTTGGCAGTGGTGGTTTGGCATCATCGTTGTGCTCACCATCGACACCGTGGCGTTCCAGAACGCCGACAGCGTGACCTTTGACGCGGTTGAATTCTCAAAGTTGTTGGCGATCTGGGCGCTTGCCTGTTTGCTGGTCGGCATTGGTGCGGTCTTTCTCCCGTGGCGTTCGGTCTTCGGGGTTCGCGCATGGAACGAATCTCCAAGGGTCTTCGCGGGAGATTCGACGCTGGTCGAACCGGTGTTCGAACCGGTTGGGTTTCGTGGCGGCTGGCTCGAAGGAGGATGGATTGAGGCGGCCATGTTCATCTCGGCCATCGTCTTGGCTTTGCACGCCATCGCCTTGCAATTTGCCGAAAACCAAGAACAAGCAGCCTACGTGTTTGCCGTGACGACCATCGGTTGGATGCTCTTGGCCTCCGTACGTCTGCAGCGCGCCCTGATTAGCAACAACGAGGCTCGTGTGCTCGCTGCCAAAAACAACCTCTCCCCCACCACCGAGGTGACCTATTCCGATGACGAGGAAACAGCGAGTTTGCTCGTTGACCAAGAAACCGGCCTGCGAGGTCGCCCGGACCAAATCGTCATCATCGACAACGAGTTCATACCTGTTGAGCAGAAAACAGGAAAGATTCCCGTCAAACCTCACGATTCCCATGTTCTCCAATTGTTGGCTTACACCGCTTTGGTGGAACGTTCAACCGGGCATTCACCCCCCTACGGGTTGCTTCGCTACGGAGAGGAGCATTTGCACCAAATCCCGTGGGACGAAGGGGCAAAGCAACGCCTTTTTTCAGCGATCAAGACCGTCCAAACCGCCATGGCTAAAGGTGGTGCAAAGCGAAATCACGACCGGGAAGGAAAATGCAGGAGCTGTTCTCGTCGTTATGCCTGCGATGAACGACTTGTCTGATATCAGAAACAATCCTCAACCAGAGGGTATTGGACACACGTGTTGGTCACGGTCACGATAACCAAGAAGTTGTCGTGAACAGCGTTCAGGGTGCTTTCACCACCACCACGGGCGCGGACATCCAACACCCATTCGCCGAAGGGGAACGAGGGGCTGGGTTGCAACCGTTCTTCAAGGGGGCTTGCGTCTTCGCTGACGTCTTGTTCCCACTGCACCACACCGTTGCTATCGGTCAAGGTTGCGTGGACGTAGTGCGATTCGTTGTCAATGAGGAGGTCGCCGATGAGGGGAGACTCGGACAGCTCAAACGTGACTTTGAAGTAGATTCCAATCTCGGTGGTTTGTTCGGTGACCATGAAGGTTGACCGGTTGACGTATTCTTCGGCATAATCGGCGAGGGACGTGAATTCGTGAGAAACCGTGATCTTCTTGTTGTTGAGGCTGTCGTAAGCCGGGTCGCGTAGGGATTCAACGGATTCTCGCGCCGCTATCAGCCCCATGCAGCCAGAGGTTGACGCCATCAACACCGCCATCAGCAACACGGCTCCAATGCGAGGTGTCGCCATGGTAGAGACCACCTGCCTGCAACCTATGAAGGCGACGATGCTGTGCTTCCCAAGCCTTTGAAAACGCCTTCGTCTTACGAGCCTCTGTCTGAATGAAGCGAACACAAGGCCGAGCTCCGGCGATGACGACCCCTATGAACGCCGACAGACACTCAACCAAACCGTGCACCGCAGGTACCGCATTCGGTTGCATCAGCCGGAAGATCGGCTCCACACGCACCGCACTCATCGGTGGGCGATGAGGCCGCTTCCTGCTCGGCCTTTTGTCGGGAACTTCGGCGACGAGCGGGTTTCTTTTTGCTGGCTTCTTCCTTCAGCTCAGCGTCGGACTTCATCGAAGCGCTGAGGGGGACATCGTCATCGTCGAAACTGAAGTTTGCCGTTGCTTCGCTGACCTCGTTTCCGGCGAGCGATGAATCCGTGAGGTTCATGCCAATCTTGACCTTCTCACCGGGCAGAACACCTTCCTCACCAGTGATTTCGAAGAGTTGCTCGCGGATGTCAGCGTCGGAGGCACTCAGTTCGCCCGTGTCTTCTCCAAGCGACTTCAACTCTCCCTTCTTTGAGAGGAAGGCGTCCAGGTCGTGATCTGAGTCCATCTCTTTGGTCGTTCGTAGGGTGGTGGTCACCTGCGACTTGTACGCCTCAATTTCTTCTTCCGTCATCTCCTCCATCGCCAATTCATCAGCAAAGCGTCGATCGTAAGCCGCTTCAACTTCGGCCTCGGCAGCCACAATGTTGGTGTCCCATTCTTCCTCGAGATGCTCTTCATCAAAGCCGAAATCCTTGACCGCATCGGCGAAGTTCTGCGTACCGGTGACGATGCGGTCGTCGTCTTCCTCTGGCAAGGCGACTTCTTCTTTGACGACCTCGCGGCGTTCCCGGCGTTCCCGGCGTTCGAAATACGAGGACACGTCTTGGAACGCACCGCAATAGGCACAGTTTTCGATGAGGTCTGGAATGGATTCGCCGCACTCGTCGCAATCGTGGAACTGCGAACGTGCCTTCTTCAGGTTGAAGACACAGTGTGGACAACGGTCCTCGTAGCCCTCCAACTCGCCATCGCAAGCAGGGCAGTACTCGTAGATGTCGCGCTCAACTTCCTCTTCACGTTCGCGTGTCAGCAGGATTGCAGCGACCAGCACGCCAAGCAACACGAGTGCTCCCAATCCAAACAGCGTCATGGTCCCCATGCCCGATGCGGTGCTATCCACGTTGTCCCCTGAGGTCGTGGCAAGCGTGGCAAAGGAACGGGTGAAGGTCATGCTGATGGAGGAATCCTCGGGAATCATTCGCACAGTGGTTGTGGAGGCGGTGGCTGAAAAGGTGCAACTGAGTGTAGCGCGGTCACCCCGGTCAACGATGTTTACCACCATGGTGTCAATCACCGTGTTGGAACTGTCCTGGCAGGTGTAGGCGGCATCCCCGGTGTTTTGGCTGGTCAGACCGATGTTGAGTGTGTAGGCCTCGCCATCTTTCAACGGCATCGTGGCTTGGTTGCCATCGGCATCCAAGACTTCCAAGGAACCGTAATCCCATTCCAACTTGAGTTTTGACTCGACGAGAACCGTTCCCGTGGCAAAGGAATTTTGCTTGTTGGAATCCCAACTTCCCTGAGCAGCCACCCATTGTGCTTCAAACTCAGCGGTGTGCGCTCCCAAGGCCGTGCTGAGGGACACCGTCCACGTGAAACCCTCACCCGCTGGCAGATTGATGGGGGGTGAGTCGCCCTCGAGCCCGTCAAAGGTGTAGTGGAGGAACCCCGAAACGGCGATGTCGCCCGTGTTTTCCATGTACACACGCCACACGATGTCTTCACCGCCTTCAACCGACGGCACTTCGGGCAGTGCGTTGGCGTCAACGTACACGTCAGGTATGGGATAAATCGTGAGGATACCCGAAACCACGTCGTTGTTGGGGTCTTCTTGTTCGAGACCTGGCTCGTTGAAAGGGTTGATCTTCGCCGTGACCACGTGGTCTCCATCGGGCAGGGAACTGAGCGTGCTCGCGTTCACCACGGTGCTGAACGCCTCTTGACTGTAGCCAACGCCCGTGAAACTGACGGTGAAGGTTGGCGTGGTGATCAAGCCTCCCGAGGGGGTCGAAAGTTGAAGCCAAACAGGAACATCAAGCGGACCGGTGCCGTTGGTTCGCACCATGGTGCCCTCAACGGTCCAGGGGCCCTCAAGTGCGCCGGGCTCGGATGAAACGGTCAACTCACCCGAAAAACTGAGGTCCATGCGAGTGCCAACCACCAAGTTAGCAACGGCCTTTTTGTTGTTTTCTGAGGCTTCCTCGACGACGTTTTCTGCATCGGACGTCACTGCAATTTCGTGCGTTCCGCTGGAGGGGGCAACGATGGAGGTGTTGACCCACGTCGAAGTCCCTGCCGTCAACGCAGGGGTGTCAAGCATCACATCGTTGGCACCGGGCACTTGAAGCAAGAGTTTGCTTTCTGAGGCGTTCACCGTTCCGGTGTTGGTCACTTCAACAGCCACGTCAACCGCATCGCCTGCATACACCACCGAGCCGTCACCAACCGTCAACGTCTCCACTTGCAAGTTGGCCAAGCCCCGAACAGCGAAGGTGTATTTGAAGCTCGCAGGATTGGCCCCGTTGGCGGCCCATTCAATCCAAACACTTTGGTTGCCTTGGACGAGATTCGTCAGGGTGGCGGTGGCAGTAAGGACGGAATTACCATCGATGTTCACCTGGTCTTGGAAAAATCGGTTGGTGAGCTGTTTGCTTCCCTGGTAAAACGCCACGTCAACATTGAACGCTGTGCTGCTTTGGCTGTTGTAGAGCGCAACGGAAATGTCCACCGATTGGCCCATGGCTGGGTTGGTGGGCAGCAATGAGACTTGGGCTGCACCGGCCTGAACGCCACCGCTGTCCTCCGCGTGGACGTTGAGCGGAAGCATGCTCAGGAGCAGCATGCACAGGATGGTCGTCACCGTAGCCTTCCGCTCCATGATGGGGTTAGAGCATGCAAAGCACTTGAACCCATCTCCCTCCACGCCCCATTTCGCTCGTTGCTGGATGCATATCCGCTTCCCTGAAGTGTAGACGCAGAACCGATTTTGGGCCGTGGACGGAAGGGGAGAATTGAAGGCAGTCCGTGGGTGTGCAAACCACATGGGCCGTGGTGCAAACGCAGTTTGGCTCATCACCCTGTTGCTCGTATCACTGCTTCCGCTCTCCAACCTGTCCTTCATACCGCCTGAAAACGAATTGGATGAGGCGCCCGTCGTCGCAACAAGCGGTGCCTCCAGCCTCACCATCGCCTTCAGCAACGGCCCCTACCAAGACGACGAAATCAAGGGAACCAAGACACTGACGTTCGCCATTTCTGGAACCGGTACGTTGGATTCCCTCCTGGTGGAACGCACCTCCGACGAATCAACGTGGACCACCGTGGTGAACCTAACCTCAACACCTTGGGTCTACCCGTTTGCGACCACCACGGTGACCAACGGGACGTACAAACTTCGAGCATCGGGCTGGGACAGCGACACGGAAAGTTTTGCCGTGACCACCACCGACTGGTTCAACATCACCAACCAAGTGCCTGTGATCACCACTTTCATGGCGTTGAATCCAGATGCCGGTACGGGCACCAGTTTGTCCGACCGTGCGTGGTTTAACATCGCCTCAAGCGAAGCCATTTCTTTCCGCTGGGGTGCCAGCGATGACGATTTGAAACAAGCCACATTGGCCAATGTTCCCGGCCCAGGAACGCCCCCCACTGACGGTCCATCCAACCTTGCCTACGGTTGGGATTGGACCAGTGGGAACATGGCTGAAGGTACTTGGTCCCCTCGATTGACCGTGAGCGACCACTCGGGCCTTTCGGCCTCCCAGACCATGTTCATCGGCATTGACCGAACCGGCCCCACCGTTGGCAGTGTCATCGTCGGAGACGGTTCGGCTTGGCACCAATCCGGAACCATCACGGTCAGCGACCTGACGACGGCAGCCAACGACGGGCAGGGGTCCGGTGTGGCCACCGTGGAATACACCATGGACGGCGCCACGTGGACCAGCACAACCAGCGATAGCATCACTCTCAACCTCGAGGAAGGCATCCACACCCTAACGTTGCGCGCCGTTGACCGTGTTGGCAACACCGGCGCCAACACAACGGTTCCGATTCAGGTTGACACCACGGCACCCGTTGGCCTGTCGTGGGTTGTGGACGAATTGACCACGAGTCGCGTGGGTCCCGCCAGTGTCACCTTTTTGGCCGAGGATGCCGATTCCGGGATTGATAATTCATCCTCCTACCTGCAATACGGGTTTGATTCCAACGGGGTTGGTGAAACGCCCGACCTCTCTGGCCGATGGCTCACCATGGGTGTGAACGGGCTTTCAGGCCAAGTTGGCTTGGCCAGTTGGGCCACCAAATCCCGTCAGCATTTGATGCTTCGAGCCGTGCTGGTGGACGAGGCAGGCAACAGTTTCACCACCCAAGCTTCGTCCTACCAAATCTTGCCAGGCTTGGACCTGTACTGGAACCTGAGTGAAACCAACCTCGACCGCATCATCGTACGACCGGGAGAGCAAACGGGCAACGTCACCATCACCAGCGTGCTCGAATCCAACGAAGATTACGGAGGCAGCGTGATCGTCCGTTTGGAAACGGCGCCTGCAGACCGAACCGCCAGCGTAGCATGGACGGTGATGGAAACGAGAAACTTGCCCGCAGGAACCCTCTCAAACAGCACGGAAACCATCGTTTGGCAGTACACCGTACCGAGGGCAGGACAGTTCGACCTGCGCTTGGTCATCGATCACGCCAACGTCATCGATGAGTACGACGAGGGGAACAACAACAACTACCTCGTGGTCACCGGAGCGTCCCTCGACAGTCCCGGGCTGGTACCGTCCTTTGCCCCCTCCATCCTGGTGCTGCTGCTCGTTGGCTTCGCACTCTCCTTGCTCCAACGCAAGACAAGGGATTGAAAAGCGTCGGGCCTCACGGCCGACCATGCGCCAGACGCTTCCTCGTGTACCAAAAGACCGCATCGCGGTCATCATTGGGGCCAAGGGAGCGACCAGCAAGGCGATTCGAAACGCCGCTGGATGTCAGAAATTCATCATCGATTCCGAATCGGGCGATGTTGAAGTTGAATGGGGCGAGCCCGGCTCCTACGACCCCGTGAAAGCCATGAAACTGCCCGATGTGGTGAAAGCCATCGGACGAGGCATGGCACCTGATGCGGCCGTACGTTTGCTCGACGACGACCACTTCTTCGAACTCGTGGATTTGCGGGACTATGTCGGTAAGCGCTCAAACCAACAACGGCGCATTCGAGCCCGCATCATCGGCCGACAGGGAAAAATTCGCAAGTTGATCGAACAACTGAC
>JAYQAK010000085.1:0-7272 GCA_038136695.1 Candidatus Poseidonia sp. | reverse complement strand
ATTCAAATACAGCACCTCAACGTCAACATCAGGACTGTATTCCAATGTCTCCAAGATGTCTTTTTGGAGATCAAAAAAATCCGTGGGATTGGTTTTGGAATTCCATCGTAAATATGTTTCAAGTAAACCCAAATCATCAGTGCTGTCGAGGTCCCAACCAATAAGTGGCTGCGAAACCATATCACTCATTTTCCCGATGCCCTCACAGTATATAGTCCATGCACCGTATTCTTGTCGCACAGCCAACCTAAATGTTTGCTCATCGCTCAGAAAGATCAAGGTTGAAAAAGAGGGGGCAAATAGAATATCACATGCAACGGATGATCGTTGGCGGGGGCTGCTTCTGGTGCGTTGAAGGTGCCTACAAACAGATTCACGGCGTGGAGTCCGCCCTACCCGCCTACGCCGGCGGCCACGTCGTCAACCCCTCTTACGAGGCTGTCTGCACCGGCACGACCGGCCACGCTGAAGTGGTTGAAGTCCAGTTTGATCCGTCCATCATCTCCTTTGAGACCCTCCTTGAGGTCTTCTTCACCGTGCACGACCCCACGCAACTCAACCGGCAAGGCAACGACATCGGCACCCAATACCGGTCGTGCATCATGCCTCTGAGCGAAGACCAGCGTTTGGTGGCAGAGAACATGATTGTTGGCATGGGCGAGGTGTACGATGAGCCCATCGTCACCATCCTGGAGGACCCGTTGAATTTTGTCATCGCCGAGGAAAAGCACCACGACTACTACGCCCGCAACCCCTATCAGGGCTACTGTGCCGCCGTGGTCGGACCAAAAATCGCGAAGGTTCGAGCCAAGCATGCTCACTTGTACCGCTGAACAAGGCTCACTTTGTTCAAGCCACCGGAGGGTTGCCTGGGCCATCCAATGGGATGGGTGAGGTTCAAGAATCGCCGTTCACGAGACTCGGACATGGTCAACAACGTCGTGACACCCCCCAAGCCCAGCAACGAGCCCATCCTCGGGTACGCACCAGGAAGTCCCGAGCGTGAAGCCGTTTTGGCGGAATACAAACGGCAGTCCCAAACCGTTGTTGAAGTGCCTTGCATCATCAATGGCGAGGAAGTGTTCACCAACAACGTGGTTGAGCAAGTCATGCCCCACGACCACGCCCATATCATCGCCCGCGTCCACCTCGCTGGAGAGAAGGAGATCAAAGCGGCGATTGACGCCTCGCTTGAGGCCCACGAGATGTGGTCCTCCATGCCTTGGGAATCGCGAGGAGCCATCTTCCTCAAGGTGGCAGAGATGATTGCAGGCCCCCGCCGAGCGGAGCTCAACGCTGCGACCATGATGAACCAGTCAAAAACCGCTCATCAGGCCGAAATCGATGCCGCCTGCGAACTCATCGATTTTCTCAACTTTAACGTGCATTACGCCCGAGGCATTTACGAAAACCAACAACCCCCCATTTCGCCCAAAGGGATTTGGAACACCGTTGAGGTCCGCCCCCTCGAAGGCTTCGTCTTTGCCGTCACACCGTTCAACTTCACCGCCATCGGCGGCAACCTCCCCACGGCACCGGCCATCATGGGCAACACGGCGGTTTGGAAGCCATCTCGAAATTCCTACTTGTCAAATTACCTTCTCATGAAGATCATGATGGATGCTGGCTTGCCCCCTGGCGTCATCAACTTCATCCCTGCAAAGGCAAGCGAAGCAGGTGAAATTTGCATGTCGCACCGTATGTTAGCAGGTGTTCACTTCACGGGTTCAACCGGTGTTTTCCGCAACATGTGGAAAACCGTTGGCGACAACATTGCATCGTACCTTAATTACCCGCGCATCGTTGGCGAAACCGGTGGCAAAGACTTCATCGTGGCCCATCCCGAAGCAGACGCTCAAGCGGTGATGATCGCCATGATTCGCGGCTCGTTTGAATACCAGGGCCAAAAGTGCAGTGCGGCTTCTCGCGCCTACATTCCTGCTTCCATGTGGGAGACCATCAAAGAGGATTATGCAAAAGAGGTCGCCCGCATCAAAGTCGGCGACGTGAGCGACTTGTCCAACTTCCTTGGCGCCGTGATCGACCGCAAATCGTTTGACAACATCAAGGGTTACATCGACCGGGCAGCGGCAGAACCCGGATGCAGTTTTGTCACGGGAGGCACCTACGACGACACCACGGGGTACTTCGTCCAACCCACCACCATCCTTTGTGAAGACCCGCATTGGGAGAGCATGGTGGACGAAATCTTTGGCCCGGTGCTGAGCGTGTATGTGTACCCCGATAACGAATGGGAAGCGACCCTTGATTTGGTTGACAGCACCTCTGAGTATGCGTTGACGGGTGCCATCTTTGCGAAAGACCGGCGGGACATTGACTTCGCCTCTGCTCGGCTCAAGTACGCCGCAGGCAACTTCTACATCAACGACAAGCCAACGGGATCCATTGTCGGTCAGCAACCGTTCGGCGGCGCCCGTGGAAGCGGGACCAACGACAAGGCGGGAAGCGCTGCAAACCTCATGCGATGGGTTTCGGCCAGGTCGATCAAAGAAAATTTCACGCCGCCTCACGATTGGACCTACAGTTTCCTCGACTGAGACAGCCTGCTCATGGTTGATTGGATTCGGCGCCCTTCCTCGCCAGTCTGGCCTTGTGGGCTCGTTCAGCCTTGGCGAGCATGTAGCGAGGCGGAACCCTTGCTGAAACGGCACCGATGAGGTACCAACCCAACGTGAGCAGCGGCGTGGCCACCATCATCGTTAACGCTGCAGCCATCACCACGAAGCCTTCCGTTGCGTGCCACGACCAGTACGCCGAGAGGCCGGTGCAAAGGAACAGCCACCAGCGAGCTGCGTAACTCGGCGTGGACACCCCTTTGTGGTCGCACCGGGGAGCGAAGGCCGCGTCGAACAACTCCATGAGGTGGGAAACCAAATACGCCCTTATGAATCGGCGTTTCTTGCCTCCCCACCGTTCATGAAGGAGATGCGCATAGGATGGTGCACCTGCAATGATGATGGCCTCTGCCGAATGCTGTATTTCAGTGACGATTGATGGGCGAACTGAGCAGGTACACACTCCAAGGTGGCGACGATGCAAGGGATGCTACAACCCCTCCAACCCACCCAAATCCCCCTCACGCCGGTGCCCGAGCAACTCACGGTGTGGCGAGCATCCACGCCCTGGCAAACGGTTCGCTCGATGTTGGGGTTGGTCATCGTCTGTTACTTCATTTCTTCAATCGCCGTTTACATTGCCGCTGGATTCATCGACGGCGACTTCGATGGCAGGCCCGGCCCGCTTAACCCAATGCTCACCTTCGTCAGCGGGTTGTGCCTCTCTCCGTTTTTGTTGCTTTTCTTCTACCTCCGCCGACCACGCTTGACGCACACCGTTCATGCGTACCCTCATGCCCAAGGCGGTCAACTCCACCCGCTGGCAGGAGGCAGCGTGGTCAAATCGCAAACGCCGACCTATGTCCAGCACCATCTTTTCCGTTCAACGGCTCCTCTCGAGATGCCCCGCCCGTCTCACTTGTGGTTGCTGTTCATCTTTGGCGTGGGCCTCTCGACATTGTGTTTGATTCCCTTGCTGTTTGGCGACCCAAGCATCGCTGTCATTCTGCTGGCCCTGTTGGTCATCATCCCCGCCTGGCTGGTCGGCTTTGCAACCCCGGTCTTTGCCTGGTGGTCCATCACCAGCCGCCACATGGGCATCAACATCTCGCGTAGAGACGCTGAATGGGTGCTCGCTGCAGGGATGCTCTCCACCGTCCCTGCCATCATCATCAACTCCCTCATCAGCCCTATGCTTATCGCTTCGATTGGCTTGAACGCCAGCGAACCCGGGACACTCGGCGAAGGCATGATTCTCTTTCTTTCCGCCCCCATCGGGGAGGAATTGTGCAAGGCCCTCGCGGTGCTCACCCTCACCCATTTGATCATTTCACCAAAACATGGGTTCTACGTAGGTTCCACGGTCGGACTTGGTTTTGCTCTTCTCGAGAACGCTCAGTACATCTTCATGTCGTTGTTGGGTGAATACAGCAGCATCTCCTACCTGTTCACCTCGGTGCTACGAGGCCTGAGCTCCATCCCCGGTCACGCGATGTGGACGGGGCTGACAGGATACGCCATTGGCTGCTGGCTCCAACGTGGCAATCGTCTCCCGACCATCAGCGGAACGGCCTATCTCTCGGACGATGCCAATGCCAATTGGGTGCTTTACGATAAACAAGGGAGAACGGTCTCCACCTCCTCGTGGACAACGGTGCCGTCCCAGCGATTGGTGCGCATACTCTCGCGCTACAGATCCTTTTCCTGGCCCATGCCCACCACCGTCAGCATGGGCTTGTTCCTCGCCATCCTCGGCCACGGGTTGTGGAACGGCACGTCATGGGGAGTGGGCATGTTGTTGGCGGACAACGAGACCGGGTTGGCCGTTGCCATTCAACTGGCGTGGTTAGCGTTCATGGTCATCATGCTGTGGTTTTGCATCCTGCGCTGGCTTCCCACCATCGTTTTGGGGCCAAAAGAAGCGAAGACTCGCTGGTGAAACAGGTCATGCCTTCAAAAACCCACGAGCGTTGGGCAGAGGATAGCCATGGCCCTTTGGTCACCGGAGGTGGGATGCAATGGACGTCTTCACAAGTGGACCCAACACGGGAAACCTGTTGGTCACCGTAGGCCTTGTTGCCCTCCTCTTGGTGATGTCCTCGAGGGCTCGCATGCTCGACGCCACTGGCTCAAGAGCTGCAGCCGTTTTGGGCTTGGTCGTGGGCGGCTTGGGTCACTGGACATGGTTGCTCATCTTGCTTGGCTTTCTGTTGAGTTCCCACAAAGCGACCAAGTGGCGATTTGATGAAAAAACCGAACTTGGCCTGTGTGAGTCCAGCGACGGTCACCGTGGCTGGACCAACGTGGTTGCCAACGGAGCCATCCCCGGACTCATTTGCATCTACGCTTACCTCTCTGAAGACTGGACCAGCATCGTATGGGTCTTTGGTGCAGCGGTTGCGGTGGCGGCCTCCGATACATTTGCCAGCGAAATTGGCTGCTTGGACCCTCGCGTTCGCATGATCACGACCCTGAAACCTTGTCAGCAAGGTGAAAACGGCGGATTCTCCCCCAACGGTCAACTGGCGGCGGCCATCGGTTCTGCGGTGGTCGCCATCATGACCTACATCGCTTGGCGACTGATGGGTGAGGGTTCGGGCGACGACGGCGTTCAATTGGCCCTCGCCTTGGGCGTCATCGGGTGGTTGGGTTGCCAAATCGACAGTTTCCTTGGCGCACTGCTCGAAAACAGAGGCTACCTCACCAAAGGTTCCGTCAATGCCCTTGCCATCAGCGGCGGTGTTGTCCTGATGGCCTACTACTTGTCCATGGCTTGAGCCTGTTCACCGGTGCATTGGCTTCTTGAACCGAGACCCCTTCGTTGGTTCATGGGGCGTCAGGGCAAAGCCATCGGTGCGCTCTGCCTCCTCCTCTTGGTGAGTTGGGTCAACGCAGCGAGTGCCAACGACTTCACCTACGAACCAGGCTACGTCGAATGGACCATCAACCCTCATGAGCGTTTGTTCGTTGAAGGACAAAACATCGAAGAAGCCGTTCTCCAACGTGGCCAACCCGATTCAGCCGTGGGGGGTTTCACCGTTGGTGTGACCAACGAACCGGTTGAGGTCTTCACGCTCCAAAGCCCGCCGGTTGAACAAGCGGTGGAAGCTCAAGTGTTCATGAGTGTCTACTTTTCAGCCATTATTCAAGGCGGTGCTGGACCGCAATCCTGTACCCGACAAACCTTGGTTGATTCGAGCACCACCTTGAGTTACTCGGTTTCTGTCGGGGGAAGTCAACTCTACAGCAGCTCCGTGACCGAGACCTTAAACTCAGCAGCAGAAAACGACGCCGTGAACTTTTCCGGTGAAGTCCAGAACGTCACGTTGAGTCTCTCACCGGGAGACTCAATCAGCCTCTCCCTCACCGTTGAACATCGTTGTGCAGGGACCCAAGCAAGGGTGCAGTGGGGCGGATTTGAACAGAACAGCGGTGGCATCATCATGGAGGGTGTTCTCTACGAGCCCGAAGCCCGAATCACGGTGGACGCTTCTCGACTGGCCCACGTTGAACTTGAGCACCGCTTGCCTTGGGGATTGGAAGATCTCCGCGACGAAAAATGGGAAATTTGGGGGCCGCTGCTTCCCTCCGACCGACGCACCCTCGATGGAGAATACCTCGTTGAAACGAGTGCGGGTCGAATTCGGATGACGAGGGATATCGGTGCAAACAACACGGTCTACACCTGGTCGGGTGCCAAACAACTCCCGGTCGGTGAAATGAATCTCCAATTCTGTCTTCGTACCGTGGCAGGGAACCTCAACAGCGATTGCCACGCAGAGGGCATCCTCAGGTTCGAGGTCACCAAGGGCGACGAAGGCTTTGCTAGTGCCCCATTGTGGCTCACACTGACCACGGTTCTTGCGCTGCTGGGCTACGTCGCCAATGCGTTTCGTAGCGGCCTTTTGCTCCCCTTGCCCATTCTTGGAGCCTTGGTGGTGCTGGCCCTCCTGACATTGCCCACGGTCTTCGACCAACCCAATCTCGGGGCAGATGCCATCATTCTCAACAACACGAAAGCCGTCGATGCCGAATTGAGCAAACCGGACGGTTCAACCGTTACCGTCTCCGATTTGCTGTCCGGAAACGAGGCGTTGGTGATTGGTCTGGTGCTTCCGGGATCGGAACAAAGCCTCACCCAAGCCAATGAATTCAACCGTACCATCGACCAACTCGGGGAGCGCATCACGGTCATTCATGTGGTCACCGGTGAAGGGGCCTTGTTCTCGGATGTCAATGCCCTCGCCTCCGCCACCAACGCAGCATGGGCGGTGTACCTGGATGAGGACAGCACCTTTGCCTCGAGCCTGCCCACCGGTGCATCGGACGCCGTCGTGGTGTTGGACCCCGCCATGCACGTCACCTTCTCGCAACCTTCCTCCGCAGCGATGTTGGACATCGTGGAGTCGGTTGAGGACATCACGTCCGGTGGGCAAACGTCGGTTGGTGCTTACTTCGGCCTTTTCTTTGGACCCGGTTTGTTCCTGCTGTTCTTGGCGCTTCCACGAGAAGAATGGACGGCTCCAGAAGAACCGCTTCCACCCGGATTGTTGTGGGCGTCCATCATGGTCGCCTCTGGAGCAGGCATCTTGATGATCAACCTCCCGCCTTTGCTGTTGGCTCTGCTCCCTGTGGGGATGACCGTTCGTTTCGTCCTCGACATCGTGATGATGCTGTGGATGCTCGAGATGTGCTT
>JAYQAK010000084.1:2245-7485 GCA_038136695.1 Candidatus Poseidonia sp. | reverse complement strand
CCCTTGATTTCTTATGAGGCGGGCGTGTCCGCATGTCCATGGGCGAGCGTGGTCAACCGGTGCCCGTGCTGCTCAAAGAAGACGGCACGCCCTACAAGACGGCCGTCTTGATTCCAACCATCAACAACGCCGATGAGTTGGACATCGTGCTCGGGCGGTTAGGGCAACAATCCTACCCGCATTTCGAAATCGTGATCTCCGACTCCAAGTCGAGGGACCACACCAAGGCGGTGTGCGAAAAGCACGGCGCAACGTGGATTGAAGACCCGTCGCGCAACCGGGCCGATGCTTGCAACTACGCTCTCAAACAGATGGACCACGATCTTGTCTTGTTCACCGACGACGACACCGTCCCTCCGCTGGACTGGGTGGAGAAACTGGTGCGCTGGTTTGACAACCCCGAGGTGGGTGCTGTCGGAGGGCCAAATTTTGCGCCTGATGACGACCCGTTTGGCGCCAAATGTGCTGATGTGGCCTTCTGTACGAAATTCATGACCGCTGGTACCCGATACGGTGCTCAGCCCAAAGGCGAATTGGTCCCCATCACCCACAACCCCGGCGTGAATTGTGCTCACCGCATGGCCAACTTGCGAGAAGTCGGCTTCTTCGAAGAAGGGTGCATTGGGGCGGAGGACGTGGTGCTCGACGCCAAGATTCAACGAGCAGGCCACAAACTCTTCATTGACCCGTCGAATGTCATGCCGCACCGACGACGTCGTCCGTTTAAGCCCTACATGAAGCAGATGCGAAATTACGGCTACACCCGAATGGTGGCCAACAAGCGCTGGCCGGAAATCGCCACGTGGTCGCACACGGCCATCGGTTTCTTCCCACCCCTCGTGGTGCTCGCCCTTGCCGCCATGCTGTACGGTGGTCTTTCGGGCGGGGCTGAGACCGACGTGTGGTTCACGCTTTCCGGTGAATGGGACCTCGCCCGAGTCGCCTTTCATATCCCCCTCGGCATGGTAAGTTTCTACATTGCACTGTCGTGGCTGGGTGCAGCGATTGGAACCTCACCTCATCGCTCGATTGGTACCGTTTTTCTGGCCCCACTCTTCGTGTTCCTCGCCCAGTGGGCCTACGGACAAGGCGTCATCAAAGCCTGGCGAGAAATCCGGCGCACGGGCGGACGCGCCGGCGAGGGCGCTCAAATCGACGACCGCATCCGTACGGCTTGAACCGTGAGAAAACCGGCCAACCCGCCGTCGCCTTGAGGCGAACCTTCTTGATGACATGCAGGAGGTTTCGGACATGCCTCCAACGCTCGCCGAGCGCCTTGAAGCGTTGGACAGGCCCGACCATGTGGACGATGCTGGCGCCATATGGACCTCGCTTCGTCCCTTGCTGGTTCTGGGAAGAATCGTCATGGTCGTGCTGATCATTTTCATCGGAGAAATTCTCGACGATGTGCGGTTTGGCGGCCTCAGCATCGGTGTATGGGCCCTGATTGGCGGGATTCCGCTGTTCTTGTTGCTCTCGATGGTCATCACCTACGGCGACCGGTTGGTGGGCAAGGAGGCGGGAGACCAGCAAAAGGACGGTCGGTCGAAAGCCAACTATGAAAAACAGAACCGGTGATGGGCGTCCATGAGAAAATTCGCCGCCTCGGTCGTTTTGTTGTTGCTTCTCGCCGTGGTGTTCACACCAGAGGCGGATGCGAGCAAAGACGGTCGGTGGAACGCTTCCTCGGGGTGTACCTGCCACGGGTCATCCAACACGGTGAATCCCAGTTTGACAGGCTTACCCACGGCGTACGTGGCTGACACAACCTACACCTTGACGGTGGGCATGGGCGGAAATCCTGCCAACGGCGGTTTCAACATCAAAGTCACAAAAGGAACGCTGTCAAACCCTGACGCCAACGCCCAAATCGCATCAAACGGCCTTCAAGCAACCCACAAATTGTCGGCAACCACCGCTTCATGGACCTTTGATTGGACCGCGCCAAGCACCGGTTCTGGCACGGTCAACGTGAACCTCGCCGTGCTGGCTGGGGACGGAAACGGTCAGAAGAATTCAGCCGACAAATACGATACCTTTGCCACCTCCATCGACGAACAGGTTTCAACCAACGAACCACCTTCCATCACCAACCTTGCACTTTCCCCCTCGCAACCGACGACCGTTGACGACCTCTCGGCCACCTACACCTACGACGACAACGATGGGGACGCGGAATCGGGCACGACCTTTGCGTGGCATCTCAACAGCGTCCATCAACCCACGCACACCACAGCCCTGCTACCCTCTTCCGCCACAGCAAAGGGCCAGGTATGGCACGTGGTGGTGACGCCTTCGGACGGTGTTGATGCTGGAACGCCCGTTGTCTCGAGCACCGTCACCATCGTCAACAGTGCACCGCAGGTCGATGACCTTCAGGTCAGCAACGAAGCCCCAAGCCTCACTGAAGACGTCAGTTTCAGTTTCAACTCCTCGGACCAGGACGGCGACGCCGTCGTCGCCACGGAATCGCGATGGCGGTTGGACGGTTCCCCGTTTTCAGGGCTTGAGAACACCACCACGCTTCCTGCACACGCCACGCGACCGGGTGATGTATGGGACGTCCAAGTGCGGGTCTCCGACGGCACCGACATGTCAGCGTGGGCGACTTCAGCGGCGGTCATCATCGATTCGACCAACACGGCCCCCGAAGTCATGGACCTTGCGATCACGCCCAGCGAAGGACCGACCACGGTGCACGATCTGTTGGCTTCGTGGGCGGTGAGCGACGCTGAGGGCGATAGCACCGAGGTTCACGAACTGCAATGGCTCAACAACGGGGTTCACGTTGAAGCAGCCGACGACCTCAACCCGCTCCCTGCGTCCATGACCGCCAAAGGCGACGTGTGGACGGTCAAGGTTCGAGCCAACGACGGGGAAGTCTGGTCGGCATGGCAAGAAAGTGCAGCGGTCACGGTTGAAAACGCCGCACCGACGGTTCACGAGGTGTTGCTGTCCTCTCCCTCCTTGAGTGCTCTTGACGACCTCACGCTCGTGGTCAACGCCAGTGATTCCGACGGCGACCCCGTCAGCATCCCGTTGGTCCTCTGGCACCTCAACGGCGAGGCGACGGAACACAACGTCAACCAAACCACCCTCGAGGCGGCGTTCCTGACCAAAGGGGATGTGTGGCACGCCGTGATGTTGGTGAGCGATGGAGAAGGCGAGGTTCTGGTCACCTCTGAAGCCGTTACCGTTGCCAATGCGGCACCGTCCGTTGACGTTGCATGGCCCGCTTCGGCGTCCTCCTTGAGCGATTTATCACCCGTCATCACCGTCGCTGACGTGGATGGGGACGCCACCTCTGTCACGCTGAACTGGTACAAAAACGGCTTCCGGGATGCGAGTCTTACCAACGCAACCACCGTACCTGCGGCAAAATTGGCCCCAGGTCAAGTCTGGGCCTTGCACGCCCAGGCCACCGATGGCGACCTGAACAGCGAAGAGGTCCAAACCTCGTTCACGGTTCCCAACCTCGCACCCGTGGCCGTGATCGACGTGGTATCGAGCAACATCTGGTTTGGAGAAACCACGGTGCTCTCCGCCACCGGATCAACGGATGCCGATGGTGGTATCAGCACGTATGCGTGGTCATGGAACGGTCAAACGGCCTTCGGTTCGACCGTCTCCTTGGTGTTGGACCAAAGCACCACGGTCACCATGACCGTCACCGACATCGACGGCGCTGCGTCCACCACCAGCGTTGAATTGGTGACCAGCACCGGACCCAGCGTTGAAGCCTTGTCCGCCCAAGCGGACGAGTCAGCCCTCGTTGCCTTGTCGTGGACCTGGTCGGGTGATGCCGTGTCTTTCAACATCCTGCGAAACGGATTGGTGGTTGGCAGCACCAATGCCACCTCGTTCAGCGACCTTCCGGTGATCAGCGGTGCAAACGAGTACACCGTTCAACCGTTCTCGGAGGATCGTCTGTACCTTCACGGGGCCGCTTCTGTTTCGGTCAGTGTTGAAGCAGGACCTGTCGAGGCCCCTTCTCCATCGGAAGGTCTTGGCTACCTGCTTGGTGGGCTCCTCGTGTTGGCCTTGGGCCTCTTACCGATGATGGTCGGTCGTTTTGGAGGTGATGACGAATGAAGCGTGCTGTCGCCATGCTGGTCGTGTTCTCCTTGCTGATGGTCCCTTCCTTGGGCTCCGCCAATCCCAACGGCGTGGGTGAAGGAACATTTGACGCCCAGTGCGGTGGTGCCTGTCACGGGGATGCGGACATGAACAAATCCTCGCCAGCCACGGTGGTTGTTTCCGTACCGGCCGTTGGTTACGAAGGCTTGCTCACCAGCGTTTCGATTGACATCACCAACATCGAAACAAGTCAAACCGGGATCTTGGGCGTGTTCTTGCTCTCCGACCTTTCCGGAGCCGGAGACACACCCGCTGACGACGGTTGGACCGTGGTCTCCAACAGCGAAGGGGGCACTGAAAATTACGTTGAAGTGACGGTACCAGCAGGTACAACCGAGCGGACAGTGACATGGACGCTACGCGCCCCATCGGTGGGCGAATACCCGCTCTACGGTGCCATCCACCACGGTACGGAAGACGGCAGCGATGCACCGTTCTTCGGGGCATCGGTGGCGCCAGCGATGGTTGAGGTTCGCGTGGTGCCCGAAGATTTGCCGCGGTTGGCATCGAGCTTCATCCCGCCCACCCAGCGCTCGGTGGGCGAACCCACGACGGTGACGCTTGAAACCGAATTTGTCGACGCAGCGACGGTGGAATGGCGCGTGGCCGGTGGGGAAATCAACGAGGTGCTGCCCACCGCTGACGGAGCCGGCATCTGGTCGTTTGAACTCCCAGCCAGCCTCCAGCCCACCGTGGTTGAGTGGCGTGTTCATTTGGAAGGAGAAGGGCCAGAACAAACGTCACCGTGGTTCCAACTTCGAAGCGAGGACCCGGCATGGACCGTCGACGAAACGGCTGCCTACATCCAGTCAATGGCCATGTTGTTGGCGTTCATGGCGGCGTTCATGACGCTTCAACACCGGCGAGGAACAGCCATTGATGCCCCTACCAAGGAAACGCCCGACGAATTCGATGAAGGAGGTGAGGCGTGATGGTCTCAGCGGGAACGCTTCACGTGGTGAGCACGGAACTCACGGTGGGCTCCTTCGCCATGGCCGGTGCCGCCTTTTTGCTTGCAGGACTTGCCAGCCACGGGTTGTTCGGATTGAATCGCTACCTTTCGCTGGCGGACCATGTCGCTCATTTCGCCCTCGCCTTTGGCC
>JAYQAK010000084.1:1072-2235 GCA_038136695.1 Candidatus Poseidonia sp. | reverse complement strand
CCTTTGGCCTGCTGGCCATGCCGATGGCCATTTTCACGGGCATCCAAGCGAGCCCCGGTGAAGGCGTGGACCATCCGCTGCTCATCAACAAAATGCTGCTTTCCTCGGCGGCCTTCGGGCTTGCGTTCGGGGTCTTGATGGCTCGGCGCTCTCACGGTCGCGAGGTGTGGGATAACCCCTGGAATCGGGCGATGCAAGCCCTTGGCGGCATGGCGTCGGTGGGGCTGATTTTGACCACGGCCTCCATCGGCGGAACCTTCACGCGAGGCGAATCCCTCTTGGACATGTTCCACCTTCCGTACGATCAGGTCCCGCTGATGCCCGTTTGGTTATCGGCCATCGTCGTCGTGGTTGCCGTGGTCAACATGGTGTTGATGCGAAGGCCGCAGGCGTTGTGATCACAGGCCTGCCATATCGCCGGTTTGGATGGTCCATTGACTGGCGTAGACACCGCCGGAGGCCACGAGGTCATCGTGGACACCGCGCTCGACGATGGCACCGTCGACCATGGAGAGAATTTCGTTGGCGTTGCGAATCGTGCTCAAGCGATGGGCCACGGCGATGGTGGCCCGTTCTTTGCCCGACGACAGCAGGTTTTCCTGGATGCGTCGTTCGGTTTCAGCGTCCAGCGCACTGCTGGCTTCGTCGAGAATCAGCAAACTGGGGGCTTTGAGCAAGGCCCGTGCCAGCGAGACGCGGGCTCGCTGGCCACCGCTGAGCATGGCTCCACGGTCGCCCACCAGCGTGTCAAGGCCTTCCTCGAGGTCCTGAACGAACTCCCACGCACCGGCCATTTTCAAGGCAGCGACGAGGTCGTCCTCGGTGGCTGTTTGGTTGTAGACGACGTTGTCGCGTACCGAACCGTAGAACAGGAACGGGTCTTGGCTGACAAAGCCGATGGCTTCTCGAAGCGAATGAAGCGTGTAGGCGGTGATGGCTTGCCCGTTGATCAACACTTCACCGCTGTCGGGCGTGTAGTAGCGCATGATGAGTTTCAGAATGGTGGTCTTGCCGGCCCCTGTGTGACCCATGATGCCGAGGAAATCCCCTTCATTCACGGTGAACGAAATGCCGTTGAGCACCTTGATGGTGGTTCCGGGATAGGTGAAGTAAACATCGTTGAACTCGATGGTTTTGATACCGCCTTCAAGCGGGACAGCCCC
>JAYQAK010000084.1:0-1062 GCA_038136695.1 Candidatus Poseidonia sp. | reverse complement strand
CTGACTGACGAACCCGATGGCTTCTCGAAGCGAATGTAGCGTGTAAGCGGTGATGGGTTGGCCGTTGACCAGCACCTCTACTCTGTCGGGCTTGTAGTAGCGCATGATGAGCTTCAGGATGGTGGTTTTCCCGGCCCCCGTGTGCCCCATGATGCCGAGGAAGTCACCTTCGTTCACGTGGAATGAAATGCCGTTGAGCACCTTGATGCTCGTTCCCGGGTAGGTGAAGTAGACATCGTTGAATTGGATGGTTTTGATACCGCCTTCGAGTGGAACAGCCCCTTCCTCGTCAACGATGGTCGGTTCCAAATCAACCGCAGCGAACACGCGCCGAGCTGCGGCTTCACCGCGCTGAAGTTGGTTGACGAGGATGCCGAAGATGAACATCGGCATCGTCATTCGGGTGCTGATGAGCAGGAAGGTCACCAGTTGACCGGTGGTGATTTCACCGGTGCTTGCAAGGTAGCCACCAGCGGTGACGAGGAGCCCAAAGGCCACGCCAGCGACGGCGTAAATCATGGGAATGAATCGATTACGGTCCTTGCTCGCACCCATGGCCTGGTCGCGATAAGACCCCGATTCGGCAGCGACCCGGTCGGCTTCCCACTCTTCGGCGTTGTAGGCTTGAACGACAGCGATGCCGGAAATCAGGTTTTCGAGCACGGCGTGAATATCGCCGGTCGACTCGCGTTGTTTTCGGTACTTGCGTTGCACCCGTGTGGAAAACCAGTACACGGCAGGCACGATGAACAGGATGGGACCGAACAGCACGGCTGCCAACTTCCACGACATCAACACGAGAATGATGAAGGCCGTTGCAAACGTGATGACGATTCGAATAATGGAAGTGGACGAATCGGACACAACGTCTTCGAGTTGATTGACGTCGCTGGAGAGAACGGACATGATTTGGCCTGTTTGACGTTGGTCGTAGTAGGACGCCTCCATGGCGATGAGCGACCGGGTGGCGTCCATCCGCAGGTCGTGCTGAATGTTGTACCCCAGCGTTTGCCATGCGTACTCAGAAATGCCTTGGAAAATCGCCAAACAGAGGAAGCCGAG
>JAYQAK010000083.1:0-7685 GCA_038136695.1 Candidatus Poseidonia sp. | reverse complement strand
CTGGGATGAGGTCCCAGTCCGTAACGGTTCGCAGGTTCGAATCCTGCCTCCTGCACTCTAAACGGTTTTCAGCGGCGCAAGGCAGGAGGAGAACCGAGCACAATCTTCGATTGTGCGTTGGTGAGAATCCTGCCTCCTGCACTCAATCAGATTATTTCTTCAAACTGCAGGCGGAGCGATCAATCGAGAATGATGTTCTCGTTGTTGAGGGCGTGGTGCCACATGCCGTTCAGCCGAACGATGTTGTAGGCGGAGCGATCCACTCGGTTGACGATGTTGATGACTTCAAGCCGCATGGCCTTTCCTCCAAGCGTATCCGACTTCAAGATGGACAGAGCAGCCACCGCTTCTGCATGGGAGGCTTTGACGGCTTTCCAATGTTCACGGACGTCATCAGCAGGGACTTCGCCTCCGTTCGTGAGGCACTCGATCGTGATGTCGATGAGTGAGTTCAATGAGCTGTGCATGGACGTCACGGGGTCCACGATAGCGGATGGGAGTTCATCTGCATTCTCATCGAGCGAGCGGTCGGAACGGGCGATGTCTCGTGCGTGACGAATGAGGCGTTCCACTGTATCCACGGCTCGCAAATAGGTCGCAACAATGCGGAGATCCTTCATCAGCGGTTGGTTCAACGAGAGTATGAGGAGAAGGTTGTTGGTCAAATCCCAATTCACTTCTCGGGCCTTTGCTCTGACTTTTTTAGCCTCGGAATAGACCTCGCGGTCAAGTTTGATAAAGGCATCAATGGCGTCTGAATAGACATGCCTTGCTTCTTCGAAATATTCTTTCAAATCCTGTTGAATGGATTTCATTCGTTGGTCAAGTCCTGTTCTAATGGGCATGTTTGTTCACCTCAGCCAAAGCGTCCCGTAATGTACCGTTTGGTCAATTCTTGGTCCGGTTCGGAGAATATCTTCTCTGTCTTGTTGAATTCCACCATCCTTCCAAGGTACATGAACCCTGTATAGTCGCTGACGCGAGCGGCTTGGGACATGGAATGCGTCACGATGACGACCGTGAAATCCTTCTTCAATTCGAGAATGAGTTCTTCGATGGCTGCGGTGGCGATGGGATCCAACGCGCTGCACGGCTCGTCCATCAGGATGATATCGGGCTCGATGGCAATCGTTCGAGCGATGCACAAGCGTTGCTGCTGACCGCCTGAAAGGGATGTCCCAAGGTCGTGGAGACGTTCGGCGACTTCCTTCCAAATCGCAGCGCGGTTGAGGCTCTTTTCGACAATAGCGTCCAATTCTTCACGGGTGGGTTGGTGGTGGAGTCGAACGCCGTAAGCCACGTTTTCATAGATGGATTTCGGGAACGGGTTGGGGCGCTGAAACACCATGCCGATGCTCTTTCGCAGCTCAACCAGGTCAGCGCCTTTGTCGGTGATGACAAGGTCGCCTTTGGTGATCTTCCCCTCGTATCGGCAAATCGGGATGAGGTCGTTCATGCGGTTGATGGTTCGCAACAGGGTGCTCTTGCCGCAACCGGACGGGCCGATCAGGGCCGTGACACTGTTCTTGGCAATCGGAAGCGAGACGCCGTAGAGCGCTTGGTTTGAACCGTACCAGAGGTCCAAGTCTTCAATCATCAAATCCAATTCGCCGTCAATGTCGAGGTCTCGGGTGGAATCCGGGACCAACTCGCCGCCTATCTCTTCACTCATGGGTTCAGTCTCCTACGGAAATGCTCTCGAAGAATAATCGCCACGCTGTTCATGGCTGCCAGCAACACAATCAGGGTGATGCTGGCTGCTGCGGCCATGGAGTGCCACGCGTGCTCGGGTTCAGACGTCCAGAAGTAGATCTGGATTGGAATCACGGTGAAGTTGAGATTTCCACCGGTAAGCCCAGCCAGCGGCTCAGGGTCAAACAACACGAGGGCTGCGGCACCGACCACGACCAGTGGCGCCGCTTCGCCCATGATACGACTCATGGCCAGAATACTCCCGGTCATGATGCCGGGCATGGCTGAAGGAAGAACGTGGTCTCGGGTGACCTGCCACTGCGTGCAACCCACGCCGTACGCCGACTCACGCAGCGTCCGGGGTACACTTCGAAGTGCCTCTTGACTGGCCAAGACGATGATCGGCATGGCCATCACGCCCATGGTGAGTCCGGCGGCCAGAATGGAGGGGCCCAGTCCCAAACCAATGCCGCCTTGCTTCACGAAGATGGCCAAACCGAACATACCGAAGACAATGGACGGGACTCCGGCGAGGTTGGTCACCAGTGCTTGGATCAATTTGGTCGTGCGAGTGGGTTTGGCGTACTCCTCAAGGTAAATTGCGGCTCCGATGGAAATCGGCATGGAGACCAACATGGCGATGGTCATGACCCAAATCGTACCGAAAAAGGCAGAGCGAATACCCGAAGCATAGGGGATGAAGATGTCCTGGTAGCGTTCAGTCAAGAAGGGGATGTTGATGGCCAGCGGGATAAACAGTGCCGAGAACACAAAGAGCATTCTCGCCCACATGAGCAACCCCTCGCGATTCGTGATGGAATGTTTCAATCGGTCAAACTGCGTCGGGTCTCGTCCTTGCTTTCGAAGGCGGGTCAATCCCTCAAGCAGACGAACCAGGATGACGCCCACCATGAACCAGCACAGTCCACCGAGCCAAGCATCCAGCGTGAACGCACCCAACACCAACGTGGCCCCTGCGAAGAGGTAGGAACCGTACTTCACCGCCCGCTCTTTTCCACCGAGCCGCTCAACACGTTCCAGCATCTTCGGCATCGGCACAGAGATGAGCAGAATGGCGCCGAAAAGGGCCACCCAAGCCGCTATCTCAAGGGGCGTGGACACCAACGAACCGTCGGCCACGAGAACGTCAACCTCCCCGGAGACGACGAAGGCTCCAACTGCAGGCGCACCGGTGGGGTCGGCGGCCGGGACAGGTCCGGACAACTGCTCAACGGTTACAGGGACGTCCAGGCTCGAAAGAAGGTAGAATTTGGTCTTCTTCCCGACCTCCACCGCATTGGTTGAGACGCCAGACGAATCCACAATGATGTCTTCGCTGAGACCTCGCTCCGCCGTTACGGTAATGGTGATTTCGTGTATTTGGGGGCTCCCGTCGTTCCACGAAAGTTCCAATACGACAGCGTCACCGATGAGTTCGCCGTTGTCATCCACGGTGGGATGGTCCCACTTGAGGATATAATCGGAGACGGGGATGAACTCGGAAGCCGGCTCAATCTGTCCCGATTCGCCATCGATGAAGGTCGGCTTGGCGATTTGCCAAACGAGCACGGTCAAGAACAACAGCCCAATGAGGCCGGACAGTGCAAGTCCGATGGAGCCCGCGCGCTCCATGAGATCTCGACGACCACGGTTCCGCTTCTTGAGCAGGTCGATGTCTTTCTTCATCAGTACGCCTCCCGGTAAGCGGACAACACCTTGTTGCCAAGTAAATTCAGACACAGCGTAATAGCAAACAGGTAGAGGCCCACGGCGAAGATGGTCAAATAACCAATTTCACCAAAGGGCAAATCGCCACCGACGCGCTGTGCGATGTAAGCCGTCATGGTTTGAGCGGGCAGGAACATGTTGGACGTGTAGACGGCCACGGTCCCGACGGCCAACGTCACGGCCATGGTCTCGCCCACGGCACGAGAAAGAGCGAGGATGATGCTGGCGATAATACCTGAAAGTGAGGCTTGAATCATCACATTGAATGTGGTCTCGATTTTTGTTGCACCGAGAGCCAGAGAACCTTCCCGTAATTCGTTGGGAACGGCTCGCAGCGCATCTTCCGACATCGAAGCCACCAGCGGGAGAATCATGACGCCCACCACGATGGCACCGTTGATGGGGTTCAAGACGTTGGGTGGGGCATCGATCCACCCTTGTGCGAAGGCGTAATCGCCGACTTCCACCACCAGCGGACCGATGTAGATGAACGCAAAGAAGCCATACACGACAGAAGGAACACCGGCCAACAGCTCGAGGGTTGGTTTGACCACGGCCACCAGGCGAGGTGAAGCGTACTCACTGAGGTAAATGGCGCACCCCACGCCGAGCGGGACGGCGATAAACAGGGCGCCGAAGGCCACCTGAAGGGTGGTGAGAAGAAGGCTGTTGACACCAAACGACATGTTCTCGCACAGCGCTCGTCGGTCGGCACAAGCACCCGTTGGCGTCCATTGGGTTTGGAAAAAGAACTCGCCGAAGGCGCCACCGTAGTTGTTGGTGATGGAGAAAAACAGAACAGCGAGGGAAGAAAAACCAAGGAAGTACAAGACAGAGCGATCGGGTGAGGTTTCGGATTTTCCAGAGAGCAAAAGGTAGGCCTTTCCTGCCCGTCGCCAAACAAAAACAAGACCAAAGAGGGCCAGTCCGAGGACAAACGAGCCGGAAACGAGCCAAATCAAAACCGGGGTCACGAACGTTGCTTTCTGAATGGTTTTTGATGGGAGCAGGAACGTTTTGGGGGCTCGCTCGAGCAACGAAGCGTTGAACTGATTGATGTATTCTCCCAAAATGCCCAAGACCAAGACGATGAGCGACAACCCGCCCGCAGACAAAAGACCCGTGAGATCTACTTCAAACGTGAACCAACCACGTGCGTCGGCCACCTGAGAAAAGAACGACATTGCTTCAAAAAACAACGTTTGGATGATGCCGAGTGTGATGAGAATCACCGACAGACTTGTCAAAAACAGAATGTTTCTGGCAGTGAAAAACGACGTTTTCTTTGGTCCATACTTTTTCTCAAGGCGAACCATGGGGCCCATGACATCTCACCTCAAACAGTTTCCAACCGCTCATGCATCAGCATGTTAAGCAGGGCTTCAGCGAAATTGATGCCGTAAGCGCAGATTCGTCGAATCGATTCCGAAATTTGAAACTCTGAAAACAAGCGTTCGGAAGATTTTCGCCCAGTCCACAATGCGCTTTCTGATTCTTCAATCTCCATGATGAGGGCGACGAGGGTTCTTTTCGCTTCGTGGATGATGTTGACGTCCTTGGTGTACATGTTGTGTACCAAGGTCTTAAGCGCTTGAGACCATATTGGAATGGCCTTCAACGGCAAGACCGTCGTGTTGGATTGAACCAGATGCGAATGCTCGTATACAAGGGACGCCAATCGTGAGGCGTGATCGCCCATTCGCTCGAGGATCCGAGCAATGTTGGCGTGTTCCACCGCCGTGAAGCGATTGAGTTTGAGTTTCTTCTCAACGGTCGGATTTTTCAGGGCGGCCGCGACTTGACGTTCAACCAAAAAGCGCCGAGCATCGATTTGTCGCTCTCGATCCTGGACATCGCTAAGGAGTTCGGCGTCCTCGCCCTGAAGCACTTCAAAAGCATCGTTCACCAAACTGGAAATCAGGATGTACATGCGATTGATGGAGACCTGCAGACGTAGTTCAGACGGGTTGAGAATGGAGACGATTCGGATGGTTTTACCGGTGTCGTCTTCAATCTCCATGCCGCGCGTGTCTCGCAAAAAATCTCGGATGTCGTTGCGGACATCACGCGATATCGACGATTCGCAGGTGACTTCGATCGTGTCCGTGCCTGAAAGATAGGCGCCGATGAGCAGATCGACCAGGCCAACGTCGAGCGAACAGCAATCAATGCGAACATTGGTTTTGGTGCTTCTTTCTTGCAGCGGAGAAACCCGGAGTTCGCCCGAAGCCAATTCTTCAATGGTCACAACATCGCCTTTGACCAAGTGATTTTCGTTGACCCAGGTTTTCGGAAGGGACACAATCATGGTTGAGCCCCCCGTTAACTGGAGTTTACGATAGTCTCCCTCCCCCATGCTGTGACCCCCTCATCCGTTCCACTGTTCACAAGATTAGATAGGGTACGGGCATAATCTATATTGGTCTATTTAGATATATGGTGGAGCCAATATAGTGTATGGGAGAATGCAAAGGGCAACACAAGGCTGGGAAGCCTGAGGAGCGAATACAATGAACCTTAGAAAGCACGCAAAAACCCTAACCATCATCTTGATCCTCACGACCACCGGATTGGCCGGTTGTCTTGGCGATGGAGAAACGGAAGAAGTCGAACAGAAAACCATCAACATCGCTGGAAGCAGTACGGTGTTCCCCGTGGCCAGCGCCTGGGGCCAAGCCTACAGCACCGCCAACGATGACTACACCGTCACCGTTGCCGGCGGCGGTTCCGGTGCTGGCGCCTCGAAGGTGTGCAGCACCGACGCTGACAGCGTCAACATCGGTGACATGAGCCGTGGCTGGAAAGATTCCGAAGCCTCGGTTGGTTCCGATGGATACACCTACTCCTGTGCTAACTCCGACGTCACCGTTACCCAACTCGTGGTGGCCATCGACGGTCTGTCCGTCGTCATGAAGAAGGGTGGCGCAGCTGACCAATGCATCACCGACATGGGCGGCCTTTCCATGGCCCAACTGCGCTGGATTTTCAGCGATTGGAGCGAAGAGAACCTCGCCAACCACGAAAAAGGTGGCTTGGACATGGCCTCGGTTACGCCGAACAACGACGATGACGGCGTTCGAGAGTGGGGCGACCTTCACAACTCCACGGCCTGCCCCGACCAAGAGATCAATCTCTGGGGTGCCGATTCCGACTCAGGAACCTACGAGTACTTTGGTGAGCAGGTGTTCTGTAAGAACTGTTTTGCAGACGCTGACCCTGTAGCAGAAGGTTTTGATTCCGCCCGTGGCTACCAAAACTCCGCTGATGACAACCAAATCGTCAACGGCTTGACCGGTGACGAATACGCCATCGGCTACTTCGGCTACGCCTACTACGAGGAGAACGCCAACGAACTGTCGGTCGTGGCCATCGCCAACAACGACACCCACGGCGTCCAGGACGCTGGCAACGCTGTTACTCCAGAGACAAGTACCGTGGCAGACGGTAGCTATGCTCCGCTGTCTCGCTACATCTACATGAACGTCAACAACAACGACTGGGATCTGGTTCGAGGCTTCTTCGACTACGGTTACTCGGACGCTGGCATGGACCATGTGGCCGATGTCGGCTACGTGCCGTTGCCCGATGCCATGTTGACCGAGATGAAGGCTCGCCTCGGCTGATGCAAAGGTTCGTTCCGGGTACCTCCGGACACCCACCAACATTATGTTGGGTAGGGTCGTGGGCAATTCATGGTTGCAAATGACATGGATTTCATCGGCGGCGGCTTCAAACTCACCACACCCTACACGTTTGGAGGATGGTTGCTGTGGATTCTCGGGGCCATCATCGTCGGCTACGGTGCGGTTGCTGCCGGCAGTGAGGATTGGTATGTTGGTCTCGGTATCGCTGCCGTTGGTTTGCTCGTGCTCGCCGGAGGTACCCCCGGGAGCTTGGAAAAGGGGTTGCACAAGCTGCGCAAAGACGCCATCCCCCCCGAGCAATTGGAAGCGAAGGTGCAGGAAAGCGGCCTCACCGTGGACAATTGGTTCCTCCAGCAATCCACGCTGGTGCCCACCAACGACCCGAACGATTGGATCTTGCCCGCCCCTGGACCCCAAACCTGGGACGCAACGAATCCGTACGGGCCTCACGGCGACGGTTCTCCGCTGCCCGAACATCCTGTCAAGGTGGGTACGCCCCGGCCGGCGACCATGACCTCGTTCGCCATCTTCTCGAACCTCGCCGTGGTGTGCGGGCTTGTTGCGGGAACGGCGGCCATCAATTCCGACCCGACCCTTGAGGTGGGAATCGTTCCGGCGCTG
>JAYQAK010000082.1:0-7687 GCA_038136695.1 Candidatus Poseidonia sp. | reverse complement strand
CTTTGTCCCTTTTGGCTCAACGACAATGCAATATTGACCTTGAACACAAGAAATGAAGACGACCAAAGCGCGGTTTGACCCGAATTGACCCGGCGAGAAAACACCACGCCGGCCCAACGCGGTTCAATCAACTTCAAGGCCGCAAGGACGAACACCGCGTCATGCAGGAGGACACCGACACCCCCTCTCCTTCTGCCGACGAGGAGGACATCCTGCGTCAGAAGAAATTCAAACGGGCGACCGGCCTCAACCTGAACACCTTCATGCTCAACGAAGCAACGACGGACGAGCCTCCCCCCTCTTCTCTGGCGGCGAAGGAGGAAACCGACGAAGGTGACGCTGCTGTGGGGGAGTTGGGTGAATTGTTCACCGTTCAACCGTCGCATCAAGCCTCAACGCCTCTGTCAACCACCATGGCTGCTGAACAGCAGATCGGACGGGGGTTGGCGGTGGCCATGGTGGTGGTGTGGACCGCCATTGGGGCGTTGGTTGGCACCGTTCTTCCAGCGACCATCAGTGCGGTTTCCTTGCTCGCTATGGCGCTGGTTGGTTTTGCCTTGGGCGAACGATGGATGAAACGAGACGCCATGCATCTGCTCGGCCTGACATGGGTCATCATCTCCATGAAACTGCTCTACGGTCTGGCGTTGGATCTCTGGCGTTGGGGATGGCTCGACGGCATCGGTCCCGGGGCTGGCGAAACGCTGGGGATGTTGATGCTGGTCCTGGTCGGGCTCAACGTGGCCATGGCCTTCCGCCACGACGAAGATGCCATCGCAGCCCAATCCGCCTTGGTGTTGTTTGCCGTCGGAAGCTCGGCCGGAGCCGTGTTTGGAGAAACGGGTGTGGCCGTATTCATCGTCTTGGCCATGGTGCTGATGCACGGTTTGGCGCTCTTGCGCTCTTCGGGCAACCTTGCCAGTCTCGGCATTTCCATGTCCTACCTTTGGGTGGGCGTGCATGCGCTTTCCTCCAACTGGTCCATCGGTTCCCTCGTGTTGATTCCAATCGAGAACGACTTGACGCTGTTCATGCTCTTGTCGGTGGTGACGGGCGCCAATGCGGCGATGGCAGCGAAGTTTGTCCACCATGAAAATTGGCTGAGCCAAGCCGTGAACGCCGTGGGCTTGGGCAAGCCCGGCCTGTGGGCGGTTTCGGTGTCCCTGGGCATGGTTGGTGCTCTGATGGCCATCGGTGCTCATCGCAGTGAAACCGGTTATGCATTGGCCCAACTCATGCTGCTGACACTGGCCTTCACGGCTTCCTATTTGGTGGTGCGCGGCGTGGCGTGGACCCGTCTGATGCCCTTCGTTCTGGCACCGCTTCCGTTCATGGTGGCAGGTCTGGCGCTTGTGAACAGTGGGTTGGTTTCCCTCACGTTCCCGTTCTCCCTCAGCGAGTACTCGTTGTTTGCCATGATGGCGGCCGCTTTGTGCGCAACGGTTGTGTTGCTCCATCAAACCAGCGTCTCAGACCATGTGTTGTGGCTTGGTTCGGTGGTGGTGGTGGTGTTGTTGACCGTGCTCATACCCGCCGACCACGACGATTCAGGTGCTCGACTGCTCTTGGCAACCCAAGGCGTCGTGTGGCTTGGATTGGGGGCCCTGGCAGTGGTGCGCTCCTCACCGAGCATGGCAGGCGTGGCGGTTCTCGCTCCCTATCTGTGGTTGTTGGCCTTTGGCACCGATTTTGAACAACGTCTCGTCAACGCCGACCTCGTTCCCGTGGTCCTTGCCGAGACCGATGTGGGTTGGTGGATGTTGGCTCTGGTAGGCCAGCAGGCGATGGTCTGCGCTCGTATGGGCGAGGCCCGATTGAACCTCGGGGCCAACTGGGCAGGGGCTTCGGAAATCAGCAGTCGAATTCGGGACGCCGATCTGTTGAATCTATGGAATCTGGGCTTCATCTTGGCCACGCTGACGTACCTTTCCATGACACGCCCGGGCGGACTGACTGCGCTCGGGCTTCTCGCCGGCATGGGGGCGCTCCTGCTCGTTCATGCTACCATGGTGTGGTACGGCGTGCATCCTGGGCGACCGCAGCAATTGGTCGTGGTGTGGTCCCTCGTCGGTCTCGCTTTGGCGTGGCGTTACGGTGAGGAAGCCGTTTGGGCTTTGCTGCTCACCGGAGGCAGTTTGCTGTTGGTGGGCGCCTCGCTCAAGCAGTTGGCGCAGGCCATCGCTTCAACCACCGACCAAGCTCATCATCGGGCCCTGCCGGGGCGCCTCCTCACCTTGCACCTGACCGTCGTAGCAGCGTTGTTCATCGTGGTAGCACTGGCTCCCAATCGAACGGTTGTTTTGACCGGACAAGGGATGCTCGATGCATCGACCAACCTCTGGGTCCTCACCGTCATGGGGGCGATTTCATTGGCCATGTACCTGTATCGAATCAGTGCGGTTGATGCGTTGTTGCTTCCATCAATGGGCGCCGTGGGGGTGCTGGTGAGCATGGCCTTGGCCGGGCAATCGGCAGAGATGCCTGATGTCCAACTGGTGACCCTGGTGTTGTTTGTCCTCGTCGCCGCCTACCTTGCCTTCCAAGGGGATGTCCGTTCCGGCTTACGTGCGTTGGCGACCAAAGAAGAACGTCTGGCGTCCTACGAAGAAAAGCGAGAGCGAATGAACACCCTTCTCGCCTCGTCGAGTCAAGACGGGACCATGTCGGTGACGCTGCAGTCGCTTGACGCTGAATTGTTGGCGTTGTCCGAACGTCAACGCAAGCGTTCCAAACGAACCTCAACTGCTGAGAACAACGACTTGCTCCTCGGAGACATCCATTATCGGCCCGTGGTGCTGTTGCTCTTCCTTTGCGTGGCGTTTTTGGTGTCGATGTGGGTTGCGTACACCACCGGTTACGGTCTGCATGCACTTGTTTTCAGTGCCTGTTTTGCGGCCTTGCTGGTCGGCTTGACCCGTTTGCGTGCCAACAGCATCGGTCTTCGCTTGCCGGATGTCGTCGGCGTCGAATTGCCCATCCTGGTTGCCATGGGCGGCATGGTGCTCGTTCACATCGCTGGACGGATGACAACAGGGGTGCTCAGCGACGATGTGATTCATCAAGCAGTGCTCATGGGTGCGCTGTTGATCCTTGCAGGCATGGGTTTGGTTGGGCGCAACGATTTGGGTCTGCGTCTTCCAAGTGCGCTTGAAGCCGTGCTTGGTGCCCTGATACTCGACCGGCTGGCATGCCTGTTGTTGGGAGGCCAGGTTCCCCTTCCGTTGGCGACCGACCCCTTTGACGGCTCTCTCCTCGAGTGGAGTGGGCCGTTGTTGCTGATGGAAATGTTGCTGCTGGGCATGGTTCTCCTTTACGACTGGGTTGAAGGAGAACGCCTCCGACGTTCGCTCGACGACCATCGAACGGCGAGTGGTCGAAGCACCTGGGTGCTTGGCGCGATGCTTCTTTCGTTGGGGGCAGCCAGTGCGGTCGCCTTGTTCACTGGAATTCGGAGAGGTCGTGCGTGGCAGCAACCCGCTGTTGCGTTGACCTGCGTGGTGTCCCTTCCCTTCGTGGTGGTCAGTTTCCAAGCGTGGGTGTTGTCCAGCACCACCGCATGGCTCACACCCTCCATGCTGACGGCAACCATCGGCCTGCTCAGTGTGGTGTGGACCGCCGCCGTGGTGCGAGGTCAGCACGGGCTGTGGCTTTCTGCCTCCTTGTGGGCGTGTCACCTCATGCTCTATCCGTCGGCCATGTTGGCCCAGTCGGCCGTGTTCGTCTCCCTGGCGGCGATGGCGGCGTCCACGACCTCGTGGTTGAGCGGTATCTTCACCCGGCGAAAATCCTGGCGTGTCATCGGCGCAGTGGATTTGACCGTGGCATGGTTGTTGGGGTTAGTAGCGCTGGTGGGGGGTGCTTCGTCCAGCTACATCCTGATGTTGCTGGTGGCTTCAGCAGCCTTGTTGTTTGCCGTGACCTCGCTCACGCAGGCCAACGAGGAAGCGCTTCTCGACGACTAGGGATGGAGCGCTGCCTGCAGGGTGGCTTGAAGGTCTGCCATCAGCCGTTCGTACGGGGCGGAATCAAGTCCTGGTGAAAGGCGCAGAGAAACATTGGTTTTCGCTTGTGTTCCGCTGTTGCGAACACCGATGGAAGCGACACCTTCGGCACCCTCAGCGTGAATCAACAGCAGGTGTTCTTCACCCTCAATTGAGCGAACGGTGGGCGCGAGGCCGAGTTGAGCGAGGGTTTCGCACGTTGCGGCTGAGATGTGTTGGAACACGCTGGCGGTGTTGTTCCAGCGTTCACGTTGGCTTGGTGAGATGGACACGCGACGTTTCCAGCCTCGATGGAAGTCCACCGTTCGTCCACGATCGGCCGACAACAACACGGCACACAACGTCGCCGCACCGTCGCCCACCATGCTCCACGTCGCATCGGTTGGATGCGGCGCAGGCAGCACCACGTGGCCTGAATCTTCAATGCCGAGCAGCGAGGGCATGGTATCGCCCTCCACCAAACCTCCATGAGAAGGGCGCAACGCGAATGAAAGCCACCGGTCACCAACCGCTGTTTCCGTCAGGGTTGAACCGGGGCGCAACGAGGCGACGTGGTGCATCAACGCAACGTCGGATTCGATGCTGGCGGCAAACGACCAGCTTGGAGAACGACTGGCGGCGATGAGAAGCGCCGCCATCGCATCCCCGTCAACCACCTTGAAACCGTCATCCGTCGCCTCGATGAGGAGGCATCGGTCTCCGTCCCCGTCCAGGGCAGCCCCAACCCATTGGCCGGCGGGTGCGGGCTCGAGTTGCCGAAGAAGAGCATGCGGGGACGCTGCTGCTTCCTCGTGGGTCCAGGTTTGTGTGGGCGAGATGTCGCCCGCACCGCAATGCTGGTTGAGGACACCGTCCGGTGTGCTGACTTCACGGCAGTCGACGCCGAGGCCGGTGAGCCAATCGCTGAGCCATGAAGCGGCAAAGCCGTTGGCCGAGTCAAGCAACAACGGCTGAGCGATGGAGCCGGAGGTCAAGGCTTCTTCACAGCCTCCAAATTCTTCGCTGAAGGCCGTCCATCGCTTGGCCAACCACGCGCCGTGAGCCGTCAGACCCCACCCGTCGTGAACCTCATCGGGAACCGAACAGCGGTCTCGGTCAACCTCGTCCACCTCTCGGTCCTCCGAAGCCAACTGGCGTAAGGTTCGGCTGAGGTTGCGTTCAAGGTCTGGCGTGGCTTTGTACCCGTTGGCGTCGAAGACCTTGATGCCAGAGTCGGAGACCGGGTTGTGGCTGGCGGTGATCATGCACCCCATTCGAGCGTGAAAGGCGAGCACGGCGTGGTGAAGGGTGGGTGTAGCGCACGCACCGATGTGAACGACGGTGCTCCCCGTGATTCGCAGGCCGAGCGTCAGCGCACGCACGAGGGCTTCGTTGTGCGGACGCCGGTCCCAGCCGATGACGACGGTCGTGCCTGTGCCCGGCCACGCCGGTTGCTCGTGAGAAAGGGCCTCACCGAGCACCCGCATGAAGGTGGGGGTCAGGGTGCGCTGATCCGTGAGCCATTCGATGGCTTCGTCTTCGTCAATCGACGATAGCGAAGTCTCCCCTCGAATCCCATCGGTGCCGAAAAACGACTCGCTCACGTCACTCCCTCAACGATGCTCGCTCATCCGACCGTGGACGCCCGTGACGGTGACGTTGGGCCACACCACGCTGTTAGGGCCGAGCACCACGCCGGGGTTGGTGACGCTGTTGCAGCCGAGCGCACACCCTTCACCCAACAGGGCCCCGAACTTGCGAAGGCCGCTTGGAAGGCGTTGACCGTCAACGCGGAGGTGAACTTCCCCACCATCGTTGCGCAGGTTGCTGAGTTTCGTGCCCGCTCCAAGGTTCACGTCCTTGCCGAGGATGGAATCACCGACGTAGTTGAAGTGCGGGGCTTTGGCGCCCGGCAACAAAATCGAGTGTTTTACTTCGGTGGCGTGGCCAACGACGGCATCGGCACAGATCCACGAAAATTCTCGCACGTACGCCCCGCTTCGCACGGTGGCCCGGGGGCCAATGTAGCACGGGCCGACCAGCGAAGCGCCGGCTTCGACCACCGCTGTTTTGTCGATGATGATACCGTCCCCACGGGTGAAAAATCCGGGGTTGTCGCATTCGATCGAGCCTGACAAGGCACCCATTTGCGCCTTCAGACCGTCCTGTGATGCGGGGTCAAGAACCGTCCATGCAGGGCCGCTGGTGGGCAGTGCAGGAAGGGCACCGTCCTCCTGGCCCGTGTAGGACGGAAAGAGGGTGCTTGCAGATGCCTTGTTCTGCCAGTCCATGCCACGCCCAGTCGGCTCTGAGGCATGAATGTGGTGATGGTTCAAGCGGCGACGTGGTAGATTCGCTTGCCCGTGCTGGCATCGAGTTTGAAGTTGATCTTCTCCGACAGGTGCAGCGGGATGAACAAGCCAACTTTGCGCGTGGTCAAACCGTGGTTGCGCATCTTGCGTTCGTTGGACAAGAAGGCGACGATGTCCGCAGCGGAAGCACCGGGCATTTGTTCAACGTAATCGACGATCTCGCTCTTCAAGCGTTCCAAGCGAGCTTTCTTTTGGGAACCTTTTCCTCTCATTCTTTCTCATATCGTAGTAGGTGACGGCAGACCATAAAGGCCGGTTGGGATGTCCGTGGGGTCCCGAAAATGTATTGTGATTTTTGAATCATGAATTCACTGATTTGAATCAAAAACACACGAATTCATCCACTTAAGATGAACATGAGTGAAGATAAAACAAACAATCACCCTAACCAAGTCCAAACTTGCGAATTATCTGCAGAAGCCTTGCCACCCATCAACGACGAAGAGTTTGCAGCCGCAGTCCAACCGAAAAATGTCAAATTCATTCGAGAGTTATGCAGTGATCAAACCATTGGAAGATTTCATTGGTTTGAATCCATGGGCTTTGTTCTTCAAAACGGTGGAAACGGAGAACTTCGTTGTATATACCTCGTAGACCACCCTCATATTGAAATCGATTTAGCCTTTGTTCATGCAACTATCCAACATGTAGGCGGTAAACTCGTGTTCGCTCCCTACACTGTGGTTGTTCCATTTGATGAAGCGAAAGCGAATACGATGAACAACGAAAACGAACCAACTCCCTCCTCAGTCCCTGATCCCGTGGGAATGGAGGTGGCGTGAATGCCTTCCCATCGCCGCTCAATGCAACCACTCTCCAGCTTGGATCTTTCGCTCTTGCCTGCGCTAACCACGAGAGAGATTGCAAAAGCACATTCCAAACACAACAAGGATTTTGTCAAGAAGAGGTATCTTTCAAAATCGCCCGGCCGAATTGTGTTTGAAAGGGATTACGGTTTCATTGTTCAGGTCGTGGACCGCCGCACCATTCGATGTATCGTTGCCGTATGCAGACCCCGTGAGTTAGCTCTCTTGGCGATGATTTCTGAATCGCTTCATTCACTAGGATGTCGGATGCAGATCGGCGCTCATACAATCCTCCTCACCTCTACTCAATTCAATGCGGAATTCAATCCACAGCAAGGGGCCATGAAGGAGGCGATTGCATGACAGAACACTATCCTCGGTCGTGCAGAACCTGTGGCCAACCCATTCATATGCTGAAATGCAAGGATGGAGGGTGGCGAGCATTCGATTATCCTGAAAACACCTCAACAGGAACTTGGGAGGTCCACAACAAAGGAGGCAGATGCTGAATGTGGCTCTTCGTTTCCGG
>JAYQAK010000081.1:6505-7705 GCA_038136695.1 Candidatus Poseidonia sp. | reverse complement strand
GACGCTGCCCTGCCGAACCGATGGTCAGGTTGTTGGCCGTGTCGTAGATGTAGGCTCGCATGGCCCGGTACTTGGCCCAACTTTCCCCAATGTAGCGTTGGATTTGTCCAAAGTCGCGAACGGGGGAGTTGAACGCCGTTCGGTCGGTGGCGTAACGGTTCATCTCATCGAGGGCTCGCCGACCTATACCCAAGGCCATCGCCGCCAGGGTGAGACGTTCAAGTTCCAAATTCCCCATCATGTGAATCAATGACTGGCCAACTTCACCCACCAGGTTTTCGGCAGGCACGATGCAATCATCAAAGACCAGTTCAGCCGTGTTGGATGCTCGCATACCGGTTTTGTCGTAGATCTTCTGACCAACGCTGTACCCGGGCATGCCGGCTTCGACGAGGAACGTGGACATCTGCACCCGACCTCGGTCGTCTTCCCCCGTGCGGGCATAGACCCACACGACGTCGGCGGGCGTACCGTCTTCGTCGATGCAACCGTTGGTGATCCACATTTTGCGCCCGTTAATGACCCACGAACCGTCCTCACGCTGAACGGCAGTGGTGGACAGGCCCAGAACGTCCGTGCCAGCGTCCGGTTCGGACATGGCCATGGCCCCAATCCATTCACCGGAACACACCTTGGGCAGGATTCTTGCCTTTTGTTCCTCGTTTCCGTTGTAGGCGAGATTGTTGACAAAGAGCATTGAGTGCGCTAAGTAAGCAAGTGCAAACCCAGGGTCGGAGGCCGACAGTTCTTCGTGTACGATCGTGCAGGCCACGGCGTCGAGTCCAGCGCCACCGTACGCTTCTGGTGCGCTGATGCCAAGCAGGCCGAGTTCACCCATGCTGCGAAGCAATTCCAGGTTGAATTTCTCATCCCGGTCGTGTTCATGCGCTTGGGGTTCAACAAACTCTTGGGTCCATTCCCGAACCATTTCACGGAGCATGACGTGCTCTTCGCTCGGATTCGCGATGTCGTGGTTGGCCATAGGCGTGCGTCCAAACGGTGCCTTTTGACCTTTGGTGCTACACCGGATTGAAGAACCGAGAGTTCTCATTCTTCGGCGGTGGATTCGTCGTTCATCGCTTTCACGAAGTCATCGTAGTCCTCTTGCCTGTCAAACTCGAGGGGAATCACCATCATCTCTTGACAGTCTTGGCACTGGTAACGTTGGCCGACCATGAAGCCCATGTAGGGATAGACACG
>JAYQAK010000081.1:0-6495 GCA_038136695.1 Candidatus Poseidonia sp. | reverse complement strand
GACACGAATGCCGTGGCAGTTGGTGCATACCCGAAACGACATGGAGGCACGTCCGTTTGTTACTCCTCGCTGTCCATTGCCGTCTTGAGTTCAGCGAGGTCAATGCGGTGGTCTTCGTTGACGTCAAAGGCCTTGATGATCATGGAAATCTGACCTGGGGAAAGCACATCTCCAACCATGTCCTTGATGCCGTTGTGAAGTTCTGGTCCGTTGATGGTTCCGTCGCTGTCGGCATCGAAGTGGTCAAAGAGTTCGTCAACGGTCATGCCCTTCTCGTTGAGGGCATCCTGAAGTTTTTGCATGGCTTGGGAGGTGTCCCACGAATCGTCGCTCATGGTTCCGACCAAGTCTCGGCCCCCTAAATCGTTTTTCACTCCATCAAGCGGGATTGCACGACCGACGGTTGAAGGCAGGCTTGATAAATCGGAGGCGGAAGTCGCTACCATGGGTCAAGAAAAGCGATACGCAATGGGCTTGGTGCTGCTCATGCTGACAAGTTACCTCCTCGCCGTTGTCCCATCGGCCGACATGCTGGAAGAAACGCATGCTCAACAACGCACAGGAACGCACCAAGACCAAGCCTTCACGGACGGTTCCACCCTTCTTTCCGGCACCGTCGGCACCCCACTCAATCCAAGCGTGCCGGTGGCCTACGGTTACAGCATGACCTCCGGCTTGGTTGAACTCGGTCTTTCAGGTTCGAAAGTGACCCATACCGACACCTATTCGGTGGCATCGGGACTGCTCAACGGCAGCTTCAACGACACCGTGAGCGATGGTTCGAGCATTCAACTGATGTCTGCCATGGCTGGTCCGCCGCAGGCCGGAACGAATTCCAGCACCGTGCTCAGCCCCACCAACCTTGCTGGCACCCATGCCTACGACACGTTGGAATTGCTTTGCGGCATTGCCTCTTGCGGCCGAATCGTGGCGACGGGTGACCTGACCCTGTACGTCAACACCCTCCGTGTTGAACAAGGAACGTCCATCTTGGCCAACGACCTTGCCACCGGTGGATTGGGTGCGGGCGGGAGCACGACCACGTCGAGCAACGGGCGCAACGATGGTGGTGGCGGGGCTGGTCATGGCGGTTCAGGAGGAGCCGGTGGCGGCACCAACGGCGGCTCAGCAGGCTCAACCTACGGCAACGGTACCGAGCGAGGCAGCCAAGGTGGTACTGTCTCCAGTTCTTACCACGCCACCGCCAACGGAGGCAACGGGGGCGGCTACCTCCGTATCTTTGCCAACCAGATTTTCGTGAACGGTTCCATCCACGCCAACGGTGGTGACGGCGATGCAGGTAGTCAAGCATCCTCCGGCACCGGAGCAGGAGGCTCGGGCGGTGGCGGAGGATCTGGTGGCTCGATCATGATTCAAGCCAACACCGTAGCCGTGGGCAACGGTGGCCAAATCAAAGCCGATGGCGGCGACGGGGGCGACGGCGCCAACGGTGCTCAGAACGGCCCCGGATTCGGTATGTACGACGGCGGTGACGGCGGCGGCGGTGGCGGCGGTGGCCGCATTGTCATCAACACCCAAGCCAACGGCTACAGCAATTCAGGCACCGTGAACGCCGTGGGGGGAAACGGAGGAAGCAAGGGCCTCAAGTACGGCACCGGCGTTGACGGCATCGATGGAAGCGGTGGGTCAAACGGCGTGGTGACCGCAGGAACCTGGAACGGCTACGTTGCCAGTGGCAACACCACCTCCGACAACGGCACCTTCACCTCCAACATGCTCCAGACGCAAACAGCCCAACCCTCTCCGGCCTACATCACCCACAACGCAGCCGTCCCGGCCGATGCATCGCTGACCGTGGCGTACCGCTACACGCTCAACGGCACCCAGATTTCCGAAGACGAGTGGAGCGATTGGCAACCGCTCTCCCTCAGCGGCGAGTGGGTTCCAAGGCACCAATGGCTGCAACTGGAATACACCTTCAGCCGAACGGGCACCAGCAGTCCCGAACTCATTGATTTCACGATTGAGCACACCTCATGGACCACCCTCCAAGGAGCCGATGTGCGCTACGATGGACAAGTCCTCCAGCCCACCTTGTCCAACACTGTGGTTGGTTTGACCTCCACCTTCAACCACAGCGGTTCGTCACAACAACCGCAACTGACCGTTCATGCACCGGTCGGTGCAACCTTCACCGATGACCTTCATGTTTGGATGCAATGGGTTGACAGCAGCACGCCCATCACCTTCGAAGAAGCAACGATCGGCGCTGTGGTGGTCAACGCCACCGCACAGAACCACAGCGATGCAGGCATTGACCTCACTATCGCGAAGGCCAATCTCAACAACCTGCAACCGTCCTCGACGTGGACGGACGCCGACGGCATCGAATGGCACGCCATTGTCATTGACTTCACCCTCAGCGACAGCACCGACGTGTGGTTCGGCCATGTTCATGTGCCGTGGTCCTACAGCACCGTTGTCGATTTGAAGGACACCATCAACGCCGTGATTTTGTCAGAGTGCGGATCGTACTACACCTTCACGGCGGCAACCTGCTTCGGACCCGCTACCTCTCACCGTTTCTCAACGGCGGGAACAACCCAGCCAAACGGCGCCCCCGGCTTTACGTTCACGCTCGACCAACCCAACTTTGCGTGGGAAGATACCTACGCTCCACAACTCTCCTCGCTTCAGCACCGGCAGGGACTCGAACAACTCCCCGACTTGCGAGTCAACGAGACCTTCAGCATGGTCTTGTTTGATGTGGCTGGAGAAGAGGACCTCGTTGTGGAGTACCTTGGTACGAACTGGGAGACCTCGCAAGGCTTTGGCGCAGCCCAACCCATGACCTACCACAACGCCCTGCAAGGATACTACCTGTACCTCAACACCGACGGCTTGGAAGCCGACCTTCAGCACGATTACAACATGACGTTCAGGGTCCTGGACGCCAATGGAAACGAACTGCTGCCCCGCCCGACGTACAACATCACGGTCTATCCGGTCGCACCTGAGGTGGCATCGGTTTCCGTGACCGGCCCAACGCTTCTCGACCCGGGCATGCCAGGTGGACCTTCGGTTTGGGGGGTATCTGGTGCCATGATGACGTTCAGCGTGCAGGATGCACACCATCGGGAAACCCTCGCTGTGACCGCTGAACTCACCAAGAGCGGTTCACCCCAACCGGCACTCCTCCCGCTTCCATGGAATCCAGAACAACAGGCCTACGTCATGGACTGGTTGCCCATGAGGTCGGACCTCGGCAATTGGGATGTCGAAATCAGCATGGCCGAACTGGAGTACCCTTCTGCCAGCGACGACGATGGATGGCAGGAAGGCGTGGATCTTCAACTTCGCCTGGTCGACGGGCAAGGACCGTTTGTGGAGAACGTCTCGTTCCCATCGACCATCGAGCAGGGCGATGCCTTTTCCGTGAACATTGACTGGTTGGGTGATGAAGAAGAATCCTACCTCGGCAGCATCGCTGTGCTCCAAGGCGGAGAAGAAATCGCCAACATGACCATCCTTGAAACGACCCAGCGCAACGCTGCGGTGCTGTTTGATTCAACCACGTGGATGCCGGAACTCTACGAGGTGGCCATCCACCTTGAGGACGATGCCGGGAACGCTGCCGTTGTGAATCCAGAAGCGCAGATGAGCTTTGAAGTTCTCAAGCCGTGGCTTGACTGGAACCTTTCTCTGACCGTGGAGAACATCAACGAAGTCCGCGTCGTGGGTGACCTTGAATCGCGCAGCGGCACAGCCGTCCTCTCCATCCTGCAGGTCGGCGGAACATGGAACGCCACACAACCTTTGGTTGATGGGCAAGTTGACTTGACCCTTGAGATGAATGAGTTTGTGTCGCCCAGCAGCAACTTCACTGTTCAGTTGTGCGACCAAAACGACAACAGCGACGACCACTGCGAATCCTGGTCGGAAACATTGTCGTTTGAGGAGGCCTTTATCATCGATGTGGGAACCGTTTGCACCTTGTTCGAAATCAACGAAACAAGCCTTGAATCCCAATCGCTTCTTTCCTGTTCCGTAGCCAACCGAGGGCACACACCCATCACCGCCCGATTGGCGATTGACGTTTCTGAAAACATCACCACCGAAGCGATCACCGTGGCTCCCGGTGACCAAGGCACCGTCGTGTTGACCATGGTCAGTGGCACGGTTGGCGTCAACGAAACCGTTGCTTGGACCATGCTCGTGACCAACAACGCTGATTCCCAGAAAGTCATGGAAATGGGGCAGGTCGATGCTTTGCGCATCATCGAAGAAAGCACCAACACCCAAGGCGAAGAGACGGTGGCTGGCGAAGAAGGCAATTCCTTGATGCTGGGTGTTCTTCTCTTGCTTGTCGGTCTTTTGCTTGGTAGCCTCTTTTTCTATAGAAACTCGACGTCTGCCGATCCTGAGTTGAAAGAAATGTCCACAGCAGTTGAAGAGCAAATCGCCCAAGCCAACAACTGGGTCGTGAACGAGTCGACCGAGGCAATCGAAACGACCGAAGCGTTCGCAACGAACGAAGCAATCGGAACGACCGAAACACCCCAAGCGGCACCGCCCACCAACGGCGGCCCGGACCCTCACACAGCGCCTACTTCGGTTGATGCCAACGGCTACGAATGGCACTCAACGGCTGAGGGCCACTGGTACAGGCAAGCTGGAAGCCATGGCGAGTGGATTCCGTATCAGTGAGCGAAGCCTGACCCGCTGTGAGTGCAGCGTTCTTGAGTGGGAAACGTTGGCGAACCGCGTCGAACGCTCAAATAATCTCAACGAACATACCTTCATGATGGATGGCGATATGCAGGCAAAAGGGACAACGATGGCTCGGAAATACATTGCACGAGACCCACGTACAGGCAAACCCATCGAGGTGGCCTCTTCCACCCCCAACGACATCGCCTATGAGCCTATCAAAGGGAAGTGGAGTGCCCTGATTCCAGCAGACATCATGTCGTTGGCTGAAGGAAGCCTCGCCTCACGTAACGTGCGCTGGAAGGAGACCTCGTTCACGTTGACCCGCAAGCACGGCGTTCGTGCGTTGAGCAACGTCCCAAAGAGCATGATATTCCCCGCTCACGAACTGCTGTTAAGGGCGCTTGAGGACGATGACCCCGAGATTCGGATTGCCGCCCTCGAGGTGCTCCCTGAATTTGCCGTGCGGCGTTCTGACGAATTGTTTGATTGGCTGTCTGTTCTATTGGACGACGACCACAACGGCGTCCAGCGTGCCGCCAGCGAGGCCCTCGCACGAGCAGCCCCTACCTTTCCATCCGGCGTGCGCTCATCGCTTGCCAATGAATTGCGTTCAAACAGCCCACAGCGGCGGAAGATCGCTTGGAAGGGACTGGACGCATTGGCCAAGACGTGGCCCGATGTGGTCGCTGATCACCTTGATTCCTTGTTCCTCGAAGAGGATGTTGAACTACGCCGCAAATCAGCAAAGATGCTGAACACCATCGTCAGTAGGAAAACCTCTGTTGTGTGGGATTTGGTCTCGTGGGCGCTCAGCGACGATGACGTACAGGTACGGCGCACCGTGGCCAAATCACTGCCTCGGTTGGCAAAACAAGACGTGCGTATGGGGACGATGTTTGCAGAACGTGCCATCGTGGATGTCGATGCGGACGTTCGCTTGTCGGCCATCAAGACCATCGAAAAACTCAATCGCGGCCACGGCCGAGCACGGGATCTCATCCTCGCCGGTGCACGGTCCGACGACATCCGTGTACGGCGTTCCTGCATTGCCATGCTTCCCAAGTTGATGAGCGAAGACGACCTGCGCATTTTGGTTGACGATCTCCTGAAGACCGAGCAGGACCCCGCGTTGGTCCAGACGCTCTTGCAATTCCGTTTCGATGCGATGCTGGAGGGTAGCGAGGACGAGAAAAACGCAGCCTTGTCTCCCGCTCTCCCAATTCCAGAAATCGACCGTGAAGTCTTGCTCGCCCAAGGCAAACCTGTGGGCCTCGAAACCAGTCCAATTCATGTGCATCAAAGCAGCGAAGAGGGTAAACCCCAACCCGAAGAGCCCGACCTTGAAGACTCTCCAAGACCACCAACCACGGTCTTGAGCGAAGAGCGTCGCCCCTCTCAAGATGAATTGATGGGGTATTATGACGACGATGATGATGACTGGCCAGAAAACGATGAACTGTATGACTGAAGGCCGCAAAAGCCAGTCCAACAGCATTAAGAACAGGTGGGAAGTCGCCAAGTCGCTGAAGAGGTGTACCGTATGGACGATGACCGAGACTTCGACGACAAAGCCGTGCAGTTCGACCGCCTGTGGGAAGGTTACACGCCCAAGGGCATCAACCGAACCAAGGCGCTCAAATTCCGTCAGTACATCCTTGAGCATGTTCGCCAAATGCGCCGTCCGTTGAACCGAGAAAACGCTCGACGATACTGGATGGGCGAGCTTCAGAAGGAAATCGCCGAGCGCGAGCGCCTCTGAACATCACTGTGGAGGTCGCCCCGTCTCGGCGGCCTGAGAACGAAACCCCGAGACGAAAGGTG
>JAYQAK010000080.1:0-7799 GCA_038136695.1 Candidatus Poseidonia sp. | reverse complement strand
CCAACCCTGAGCAAACCGAGCAGGACTTCTACCGAAACCGCATCCGCGACGTCATTACCAAGCACGGCGTGGGCTCAACAGAATTTTCGAAGATCATCAAGGAAGTCGAAAAGGTGACCTCCGGCACCAAGCGAAAAGTCTGCATGCACTGCGGCTCCTCGCAAGGCAAGATCATCCTCGACAAGCCCACGACCTTCAAGGAAAAGCACACCAACCCCGACACCGAGCGAAAACTCAACCCCCGCGACGTGCGAGAGTGGTTGAGCAGCATCCCTGCTGAGCACTTGGTGTTCATCGGTATGGACAAGCAGAACCGCCCTGAATGGGTCGTCCTCAAGGTACTTCCCGTGCCTCCCATCACCGTTCGTCCATCCATTACCTTGGACAGCGGTGACCGCTCGGAAGACGACTTGACACACAAGCTGGTTGACGTTCTCCGAATCAACCAACGCCTCCGAGAAAACCGTGACTCCGGTGCACCTCAACTCATCGTTGAGGACCTTTGGGAACTGCTCCAATACCACATCACCACCTACTTTGACAACCAAACATCGGGCATCCCACCTGCTCGCCACCGTTCCGGCCGCACCTTGAAGACGCTCACGCAGCGATTGAAGGGGAAGGAAGGTCGCTTCCGAAGCAACCTGTCCGGAAAGCGTGTCAACTTCTGTGCCCGCTCGGTCATTTCGCCCGACCCCTACCTCAGTGTTAACGAGGTCGGCGTCCCAACCAAGATCGCCAAGGAACTCACGGTCCCCATCCGTGTGACCACACGAAACCGTGAGCAAATGCGTCAGATGATTCTGCGCGGCCCCGATGTCCACCCCGGCGTGAACTACATCGTCCGTGGCGACGGCCGCCGTGTCAAAATCAACCAGCGCAGCCGACTCATCAACGCAGGATTCCGCTGCCACAACCCAGAGTGCAACGAGGAAACGACGCAACGCCATGACCTCCACTCGGTCTTGCCAGCACCCAACTTCCTGCCGGGCTTGGTCATCCAGAAGCAAATCTCGCTCAGCGGCATGGACCAAGTTGAGGAAGTCAGTTACGTCGTCAACGACGATGCTACGTTGAACAACCTCCAAGGTATCGATGAGAATGGGAAGAAACTGTCCGCTGACGACCCACGTGCTGTCCTCCACTACCGATGGATGCACGAACTAGCCCAGGCTGACAACCCGAACCCTGAACCGTTCCCAGAACATCTCGAAGTGGCCTGCCCTCACTGTGGCAGTCCCTTTGACGAGTGGGGAGAAGAGCGCACCGGTGTCGAAGACCGGTTGTCGACCTTGGACCGCTACGGCAACCCCAAGCCTGGATTGCAAGTGGAGCGTCACCTCATCGACGGTGACGTCGTCATCTTCAACCGACAACCTTCGCTCCACCGCATGTCCATGATGGTGCACGAGGTTCGTGTGATGCAAGGTCACACCTTCCGTTTCAACTTGGCCGTCTGTACACCCTACAACGCTGACTTCGACGGTGACGAGATGAACCTTCACGTCATTCAAAGCGAAGAAGCACGGGCCGAGGCGAAGATCTTGATGCGAGTTCAGGAACACATCCTCACGCCTCGGTACGGTGGTGCGGTGATCGGTGGTATTCACGACCACATCTCCGGTGCTTACCTGCTGTCCCGCCCCGGCACCATGATTCGCCAAGCCCACGGCTTGGAGATGCTGGGCAACATCGGCTACACCGGCGACCTTCCAGAATTGGTGAAGGACGCTGATGGCAACCCTGCCTACCGCGGACAAGACCTGATTTCGCTGATCATCCCCGACAACATCCACCTCCGCTTCCGAAGCCGGTCCAACGACATGGTGATGGTGAAGGACGGACAAGTTGACGGTACACTCGATAAGCGGGCCATCGGCGCAGAAGACGGACGTTTGCTTGACGCCATCGTTCAGACCAACGGTGCCGAGCAAGGTGCTCGCTTCCTCGATGAGTTCACCCGACTTTCCATTGCAGCCTGTACCTCTCTTGGTTTCACCACTGGTATTGATGACGAGGACCTTTCAGAAGACGCCGTTGCCAAAATCATGGCTGCAAACGCCAGCGCAGAAGAAGGTGTCAACGAAGAACTCGAAAAATTCGGCAAGACCGGGAAGGGCTACGAGGCACGACCCGGGCGAACACCTCGTGAAACGCTGGAAGAGAACATCATGCAAATGCTCGACAAGGGCAAGCAGGAAGCCGGTGACATCGCAAAGGACGAACTCAACAAGTCGGGTTCGACCAACGCTGCGGTCAACATGGCCATCTCCGGCGCTCGTGGTTCAATGGACAACCTCACCATGATGGCGGCCTCAATCGGTCAAGCCAAGGTTCGTGGAAAGCGACTTGAGCGAGGGTACGACGACCGTGTTCTGCCTCACTTCAGGCGTGGTGGACGCGGTGCTGATGAGCGCGGTTTCATCGCCTCTTCATTCAAGCGTGGCCTCGAGCCTACGGAGTTCTTCATGCTCTCCGTCTCCGGTCGTGAGTCCTTGGTCGACACAGCCGTTCGTACGGCCAAATCGGGTTACATGCAACGCCGTCTCATCAACGCCATGGACGACCTCAAGGTGTACGATGACGACATGCTTTCGGTTCGCAACACCGCCAACCGCATCATCCAGTTCAGCTACGGTGAAGACGGTATCGACCCGTCTCGTGGCGTTCACGGCTCCCCGTTCAACATCGACGTCATCGTTGATGCTGCTCTTGGAACCGAAGGCGGATTGGAAGTCGATCGTGAGTCCTTTGAACGTGACGCAGAAGAAGAAGACTTCGGCGGCTGGGAATTCGAAGGCGACGACACCGATACTGGAGGTGAAAACTGATGGTGGTCAAGAGTGCAACCAAGAAGAAGCTCATGGATTTGGGCATTGATGAAAACTTTGCTCATGCCCTTGCAGACGACCGAAAGTGGGACGATGTCAAGGTGATGACCGCCGAAATCATCGCTCAAATCTGCGAGACAGATTCCGAGCAGGCTGGAAACATCCACGCCACCATCCAAGCTGCCACGCAAAAAGGGCGAGAAGGTGACGCAGATTCAACAGGTCCAATCACCAAGGTCCGCTTGAGTAAGCGCAGGACCCGTACCAAGACCGTTGCCGACATGGAACCCTACGATTACGATCGAAAGATGCGTTCCATGGAAGACGACTTGGCAGAGGACACGGTCTACAAGAGCCTCCAAACAGCGGCCAGCGATGCCGGTTCGAACCGTTTCACGAATCGAATCCTCTCTGAGTTGACCAAGGCTTGCCACGCTCGTGGTAAAAAGAAGTTGACCAAGCCTCAAGCCAAGAAAATCATTGACGAAGCCATCGGTGCACTGGAGCGTGCGAGCATTGACCCGTACGAAGCGGCCGGCATCATCACGGCCCAGTCCATTGGTGAACCCGGAACGCAGATGACCATGCGTACGTTCCACTACGCCGGTGTGGCCACGGTGAACGTCACCCAAGGTCTGCCTCGTATCATTGAAATCGTCGATGCTCGTAAGGTTCCACAAACCCCAACGATGACCATTCGTCTCAAAGAAGACCAAATGCAAGATGGAAACGCAGCCAAGAAATTGGCGGCCGCCATTGAAGTGACCACGACGGTGAACATTGCGAACCTCGAAACCGACGTTGCTCAGCGACGCCTTGTGCTTCACCTCAACAAAACCAACCTCAAGCAGAAGAACATGAGTGCGGGTGAAGTGAAGGACAAACTCGAACAAGCCACACGTCTCTTCGTCCAGGCTGACAAGGAGAAGAACCCATCAACCTTGACGTTGATTCCTGGCGTTCATTCCGAAGAGGATTTGGCCGAGTTGGCTGAAAACCCACCATCCTACACCATGCTGCTCCAACTGGAGGAGAAGATCCGTGACATGCGCTTGAAAGGTATCCCCGGCATTGAGCGTGCCAACCCGCAGCTTGACGACAAGACCGGCGAGTACTACCTTTCCACCATCGGCAGCAACCTGCAGCGCGTGAGCGAATTGGAAAACATTGACCGCTCCCGAACCTACACCAACAACATCATCGAAATCTACGATTACTTGGGCATCGAGGCGGCTCGTCAAGCCATCGTCAACGAATTGCAACTGACGCTGGACGGCGCTCGCCTCGAAGTCGACGTCCGTCACCTGTTGATGGTTGCTGACGTGATGACCTCTGAAGGTGAAGTGCGGGCCATTGGACGACACGGTGTGTCAGGTACCAAGCACAGTATCTTGGCTCGTGCAGCCTTCGAAGTGACGGTGAACCACCTGCTGAAGGCCGGTATCATCGGTGAGAAAGACCACTTGACGGGTGTTGCAGAGAACATCATCGTCGGTCAACCGATCTCGCTGGGAACCGGTAGCGTCGCCCTGTATTACATCCCCGAAGAGTGATGTTCCAACCATGAGAAACACATGTGGAGAATGGAGGAAGAAAAATGGATCTGAGCCGACAACTGAAAAACGCAATCGCAACAGGAAACCTGTTGTTTGGACAACGACAAGCCAAGGACGCCTGTGCAAACGGGAGTGCCAAGTTGGTCATCGTGGCAGCCAACTGCCCTGAAGACTACACCACTGCACTTCACGCTGCACACCCCGAAGTGACGATGCACCGCGCACGAATGGTCAACCGAGAGTTGGGCATTGCCTGCGGTAAGCCGTTCTCGGTGTCCACCATTGCCGTGATCGACGCTGGAAACAGCGACTTGATGGCGTTGGACAGCAACATCGAGTGAAGCAGCAAGGGGCAACCCGTCAAAGGCTTCTTGGCCTTTGGGCGACAGCGTTTGGCCATGCGAAGCCGCTCCAAAGCGACCGTCACAGCCCTGACCGTCTTGTTGTTGCTCAGCGTTTTGAGTTCAATGATGCCTCCAGCCATTTCCGAACGCTTGGATGACCGAACCTCAATGGAAGCAAGCGGTCGGACAGCCAACCCTGAGGTGTTCATCTCAGCGGGTGGCTCTCCCAACGGAGATGAACTCCCCGGCGCCATCGCCACCATCAACGGCGGCTATGTGGTGGGCGGTGATTATAACCGCACCATCACGTTTGGCTCTCACACCCTCGCCGCCACCTCGCCGTTCAGCAACGGCAACGAATTCTTCCTTGCGGGCATCAGTGATTCCGGAACGTGGACGTACTTGGCAAACGCCGACCATTCGCAAGGCGGTGTCTCCTTCCTCACCGATGTCGCCGGCTCCATGGGCAACGCTGTTGCGACGGGTTACATGTACGGGCCTGTTTCGTTCGGACCGACCTCGGTTTCCACCTCGGTTCTTGACGGCTTCATCGGCATGACCGGTCCAACTGGAAACTGGATGTGGGCCACGGCCTTCCGAACCCTCCCCAACGCGAGCACCGACCTCAGCATCCCACAAGCGATGGCCGTCGATGCGACAGGTGACATCCTCGTTGCAGGGTACTTCTCGGGAGAAACCGATTTTGGTGGAACCTCCATCAACGTGTCAAACGAGGAAATCTTCATCGCCAAATTGGACGGTGCCAACGGGGCGCTGAAGTGGGTCATCAGCGGCGGTGGTATCGGCCCCCAACGAGTCACGGACATCTTGGTTGATGCTGCTGGAGACATCCATGTAACAGGAATCACGCAAAACAATGTGCTCTTTGGCACGAATTCGTACTCCGCGGTAGGTACCCAGGATTCCTTTGTTCTCAAAGTCTCAAGTGCGGGAACGGTTCTCGGCATCACCGGTTACGGAATTGGCAACCAAGCCATCACCATCTCTAAAATCGCCGGCGACAGCAACGGGAACCTCTACCTCGGCGGAACCTTCGAGGGCACGCTTGCCCGAAACGGTTGGTCCATCACGGCCAACAAAGGCGGAACGGACATTTTCTTCATCAAGGACAGCGGACAAGCCAGCACCTCGTGGGCCACCATTGGCGGTACCAACGGCAACGATGTGTTGTCCGGCCTCGTGGTCACCTCAAAATCCGAAGTGATCTTTTCAAGTTACGGCCAAAACTCGTTCACGGGTGGCACCAAAGCCGTGACGCCAAAAGGAAACCTCGACGGCATCCTTGGCGGGCTCACCGCTTCTGGAAGCTGGTCGTGGATGGACGTGACCAACAGCAACGACTACGAAGCCAACATCGGCCTGGCGCTGAACGCTTCCGACATCATCGCGACGACCGGTGCCTTTGCCAACAACAACCCAGCCACCATATCGAAAGGAAGCACCACCATCACCAGTACCGGTGGTTGGGACACCTACGTGTGGTCCCTTGACCCCTCGCTCAAAGCCGACAGCGACAACGACGGTGTAGCTGACTACCTCGACAACTGCCCCACGGACTCCAACCCGCTTCAAGAAAACACCGACGGGGACGCCCAAGGGGACGCTTGCGACGCCGATGATGATAACGACGGCATCACCGACAACTCCGGTGACGATTGTCCACGAAACGGTCAAGCCAACTGGGAGTCCACGCAAGACTTCAACGATCCACCAAGTTCAACAGATTGGGACCGCGACGGTTGCAAGGACGGCGTGGAAGACAACGACATGGACAACGACGGCGTTGAAAACGCCAACGATGCTTGCCCTCGCTCGTCCTATCAACCACCTCGTCCAACGTGGACGTCGGACCCTGTGACGGATATTGACGGCGACGGATGCCGAGATGCAGATGAGGACACCGATGACGATGGCGACGGACTCGCTGATGTGAGCGATGATTGTCCCACCGTGGTCGGAAATTCCACGTTGGGTGAAGAGGGATGCCTTGACTCGGATGGCGACGGATGGTCCAACAACTTCGACGACTGCCCCAACCAGGCAGGCAATTCCACCCTCGGCGGAAAGAATGCATGCCCAGACAACGACGGCGATGGATGGGCCGACGTTGACGATGCCTTTGACGAGGACCCATCGCAGTGGGCCGATGGAGACGGAGACGGCTACGGTGACAACCCAGCCGGCACCACCCCCGACGATTGCACGGATGTGAGCGGCACCTCCACAGAGGACCGGCTCGGTTGCCTGGACACCGACGGGGACGGATATTCCGACCCTGACACGTGGTGGGACCCTGAAGCAGGTGCCGATGCCTTCCACGATGACCCGACCCAGTGGTCCGATTTCGACGGCGATGGATACGGTGACAACTACGCCAACACCACGTGGGAAGACCGCAACCCGTCGTGGCCGGGTGAATACAACCCCGATGTCGCCGTGCAAGATGCATGCCCGACCCAAGAGGGAACCTCCTGGCAGAACGGGATGGTTGGTTGTCCCGACCAGGACGGCGACGGGTGGTACAACCTGCAAGACGCCTTCCCCAACGATGCCACGCAGTGGGAAGACAGCGACGGAGATGGATACGGCGACAACCCCGACGGCAACGATGCTGACGACTGTCCAACAGTGGCCGGCACCTCAACGTTCGATCGCCTCGGTTGTGCTGACAGCGACGACGACGGATACTCCGACCCCGAAATCGGTTGGACACCTGCCGACGGGGCTGATGCATTCATGGCCGACCCAACCCAATGGTCTGACCAAGACAACGACTTCTTCGGCGACAACCCTGCTGGTGAACGTCCCGATGCATGTCCTGCCGTCCGTGGAACCTCCTTCATTGACCGGTTTGGTTGTGAAGACAGTGACGGGGACGGCATCTCCAACGCGGATACCTTTTGGGCTCTTGAGCAAGGTGCTGACGCTTGTCCGCTAACTTACGGGAATTCTTCAGCCGACCGGATTGGTTGCGTTGACACCGATGGGGACAACTACTCGGACCCAACCCCCGAATGGAAGGTTGCCCAAGGTGCCGATGCCTATCC
>JAYQAK010000079.1:0-7846 GCA_038136695.1 Candidatus Poseidonia sp. | reverse complement strand
TCCTCTACATCCCGTTCCTGTGGGTGCTTTGGGGAGCGACCCTCGCCGACGTCAAGCCTTGGGGTCTGTTCTTCCTCGGCTTGCTGTTGCTGCTCACGCTGGCAGCGCCTGTGCTCTTCATCTATCGAGGTGGCCGTTATTCGGGCGATATGGCCCGGCTCACGCCAGCCTACGACCGACCGAAAGGCCACTGAAAACGCTCACTGCTTGGCGTGAATCTTCAGCACATCACCGTCATTCAACGCGTGGTCTGCACCGACGATGCGACGGCTTCGTCCATCAACGCCGCGAATGAACCCCTCTCCCAAATCGGTGTGAACCAGCGTTGCCAATGCCTTGGCATGAAGCCCTTGGGGAACCACAAAGGCATCGGGAAGCACACGGCCATCACCGTCAACCCAGTGTGTTTCATCCTGCACGGGATACACCACGATGCGGTTGAGTCGGTCAAAGAGAACCTCGTCAAACAATCTCGCCAAACCGGTCCCGCCGGAATCGCCGAGCCGGGTTTGCATGTGACCCAACGCTTTTTCTTGCGCTTCGCTCAACGATGCTGTCGGTTCAATCGTGAACGAGGACGCCCCTGGCTGGTACGCAATAAGGCCGGCCCCATCCGCTCTTCGCAACGCCAATTCCATGTCGGCCATGCACGCCACCATCGTGTGATTGGGAAACCGTTCAATGACCCCTTGCGGAGCAAGATCGGCTTTGTTCGCAGCGTACACGATAGGGAACAGAAAACGTCGCATGCTCTCGCCGAGTCGATGAAGCGTCGTTGAATCCCAGTCCCACGGTTGTTGGTCAACGCTGTGATGTTCGTTGAAATGCGCCATTCCTTGAGACACCAGCACGTGCGTAGCACCCAACCCGCTCAACCGTTCCTGAATGAAGGTCATCAGCCCCTTCTCACCTTCTGCTTGAACCCGTCGAACGCCTCGATTCCATCCTTCTTCGAGCAATCCACCGATCCATGCATCCAATTCGGTTTCAAGAAAGGTAAGTTCGGCATGGACGGATTCAACCGCTTCATCAAGCGATGAGGCGGCTCCCGTGAACTGCCCCTCAATGTCGGTGGACCCAGCGGCATCAACCACCTGAATCAACACGTCACAGTTGGCCAGGTCGGCCAGAAACGCATTCCCACGTCCTCTGCCTTCGCTGGCTCCAGGCACCAGACCCGCCACGTCGACCAGCGCAACGGGAACGGAACGGCGGTGGTTGACGCAGGACCCTGTTCGAGGTGAGCACAGGCTGCCTTGGCGAGGGTCATCGACAGAAACCGCATCGATTCTCCCCTCCGCTTCGAGGCGTTCTCGAAGGTCTTTGCAGGGGCATGGCAAGCGAGCTTCAACAAACGCGACACCAACGTTGGGGTCAATGGTGCAGAACGGGTAATTGGCGATGTCAACTTGTGCAAGCGTGGCTGCACTGAACAACGTGGATTTGCCAACGTTGGGTTTGCCGACCAATCCAATGCGCAACCAAATCCCCTCTTGTGGGGCTCACTCCTCTTCGGAAGTGGGAACGATGTCGTGGTCTCGCTTGATTTGGGCGATGGCGATATCGAGTTCGGGCAGGTTCAATTCGCCGTCACCATCGAGGTCCATGCTCTCAACGAGATCGGCTGCTTCAATCGAGGAAAGGGCCGAGATGTTGGAAGCCTCCAAGGCTGCAAGGAATTCGCGGCTGTCGATCTTTCCAGAATCGTCGAGGTCCATGCTTCGGAACAACTCAAACACCGATTGCTTGGTGTTGACGAGGTACTGAACGAATTCGATCATGGCCTGGGCCGTTGTGGGCGGGAATTCGGTGATTTCATCGTTGTGAAGAGCCGCATCAACGGCAATGATGGTTGAGCCGCCCTCGTTTTCCTCAGCTGCGCTGACCACCAGTTCCGTGTCAACACCGACGCCTCGCCCGATCAGGGCACGGATGGTCGTTGAGGAACCCGGCACCATGGTGTAGGTGGCGACGTCGGTAGCAACTTGGGTTTCAATCGAACGCCCGGTGGCGGAAATACCGGTGCGAATCGTCACCATCGTCGCAAGGATGGTACCGATGCCCAGCAAGTAGAACAAGCCCGCTCCGGTGAGGTAGAAACTTCCGCTGTCGGCAACGACGTCTTCAATGTTCGAAGATGCCACGGCGTTGGTGGTGAACTCTCCGGTCAGGTACACGATGGTGGAAGCGACACCTCCGACCATCACCATCCAAGCAGCAAGGTTACCGGTGGACGGGGTGGCCAACGGCTTTCCAATGGCGAGCGGGTAGTTGGAGAACACGCCAGCCAGCATCAACAGACCGCCGGCGGTGAACATCATGCCCATGTTGATGGCGAGAGCCATCTCGCCCAGTTCACCGGTGCCAACGAAGGTGTCCATGGCGGTGAAGTAACCACCAACGGCAAAGAACGGCATCACGAGGAACGCCATGGTTCCAGCCATGGCACCGGGATGCTTGACCACTGTACTCAATCCTGAGCCTGCGGTCATCAAGAGGTTGATGGAAGCGGCGAAGATGGGCAACACGCCCAACGTGAGGAGAATGGCACCGAGGTTGGTAACGAAGTTACCCGCGAAGGCTTCGGTCATGAAGAACGGAGGAATGGTCACGAACAGCAGGAACATGCTGGCCGTTCGCATCGATGCCGACCAAATGGGTTGTTTGGCGGCCATGGGAATCACGTGGTAGCCCACGGCGAACATGAGGGCCAGCGGCACCCAACCCAATGCGACACGCTCTGCGAACCACACCGTCTGGGTGGCGTCGGCAAGTTCGCCAAAGAACATGTACATCATCGAGAGGATGTAGGCGGTCAATCCCACGATGAGGAACCATGCGCTGGTCTGCAGTTCTTGGTCGCCTCGCTGCGCTACCGTGATGAGGACGTTGATCAAGACAGGAATCAACAGCATGCCCATCACCAACGTCTCGAGGCTCAGCAGCACGGTTCGAACGGGGTTCTCGGACGTGTCGACATCGAGGAAGCCGAAGACGAACGGAAGGAGGTAGGTGAGCACCACGACGCCGGAGAGCAACACGGCGACCATGGAGGCGTTGGCTTCACTGGCCAAGCGGCCGTTGCCGTTTCGGGCGGCTGCGACCATGGCGCTGCCGACCAATCCGTACAGCAAGGCAATGCTGAGGAGGTTCACGGTGGCTTCTCGAAGGGCTGAGCCGTCGTCGTAGGACCAACCAACGCTGGCAAGGGAATCGAGGGCGGAGGGGTCGTAGTTGTGCCAACCTGCGAGGAAACCGAGAACGGAGGCCAAGACCAGCCAGAGCATCCCGAAATTCATCCAGGTGCGAGAGCCGCTGCCGTCTTTGTCATCGAAGATATCGACCAAACCGGGCGGGTTCTTTCGTAGGATGAACAGACCGATGGACTGGAGGGCAGGGCCAACGGTGCCTGCTCCCTTGGCGAGGCTTTGGGAAAGAGCAAACAGGACGGCAATCATGAAGCCGCCGGCAATGAAGATGGTTTCCATGCATCACACCTCCATCATTCGGCAAGGACCTCTCCAACCAAGGTGGCCACAATGGCACCAATGCCGACCAAGAAGCCAATCAGATAGTACCAAATGCCGCTTCCACCCAAATTTTGCACCAGCGGAACCAGTTCGCCAAGAAGGGGCAAACTGTCCCAGCCAAAGACGTTTGAAAACAACGAGTAGAGGCCAAGCAAGCCAACGAAGAACAGGGTAAGGACAATCCGGCTGGCCGTGGGTTCGCCTGTCCCGACGGTCGTGTCGGGTAGGGCTCGAGCGTTTGTCATGCGTGGCACCTCAAATTGACCCCATAGGGGTCAAGCCTCCGACTGGACGGGCGGTGATAAACATTCACCACTTGAAGTGACAAAAAAGCACGCCCTGCAAGGCGTTGTTCACGGTGAACGAAGGGCGTCAAGGCGGCGTCCTCGCCTCGGCTTGGAGAGCCCCAGCGGAAGAGGAAGTTGGCGTTCCAAGGAAAGCTCGGTTTCCCAAATGGACTGGCAGGAACATGCGAGGCCGTCAAACTCCTCCAGGCTACCAGAAACAGCGTACCGCTCGATGGCAGCCACCACTTCACCATCGCAGGAACCGCAGTTGTGCGACCCGCGAATCTTCCCGCCTGCTGTCGGATGGACGATGAGCCGAGCCACTTGGTCGGCATCGCCGTTCACGCCCCCTTCCGGGTGAATGGCGGGGTGGGCCCGACGAATCATTTCAACCAGCGACCACAACCAAGGGGGGCGATACTCTTGGTGGCGGTGGAGGCGGTCGATCACCGTCCCGCGTTGAATGTTCATCGGATTGACCGAAATCTCATCGGATTGCCCTGCGACCGCTTCAATCCAACGCACGCAGTGGTCCAAGGCATCGGCTTCGCTCATGAACGGAGGCTTGAACATCAAGTAGGTCTTGATACGGAGGTTGAACGTGGCGAGGTTGTTCACGGCGCGGTCCCAAGATGCGGTCGAAAAGCCCTTGTTGACGTGAAAGCGCAAGACCTCGTCGTCGTAGGCTTCCAATCCAATGGCGACGGTAAAAGATGGATTGATCGACGTGGCCCAGGCCAGTTTGTCCTCCGTCAGCTGTTCGCAACGGCTTTCGACGATGAGTTCCTTGCCCATTTCAGCACAATCTCGCAGCACGGTCTCTTGGAATTCAACGGGGATTTCCCGGTCCTCGAGTAAACTACCTGAGGTGTAGACCTTGACCATCGCTTGGTCGTTAAAATCGTTGAACTTCGTTTTGGCTGCCTGCCATTGGGCATGCAAATCCTCGTTGGTCACGTCGTCACGTGTGTCGTTGAAGTAGCCGCAAAACGTGCAACCAGATGACCACCACCAGTGACAGCCCTTGGTGCGAAGAATCACGGTGACGGCATCGCACGGTGTTCCGTCCGCCAAAACTTCGGGCGTCGTGTACACCGTTGCAGGTTCGCTGGCATCCCAAGACTGCTGTTTCGCCTTCGCCCAAGGCGTGTTGGCCGGGGCCTTGACCAGGTCGTGAATGCGAAGCCCTTTCCCTCCGTTGCCGAGCAAGGGGCTGGGTTTGGTCATGGCTTCACCGCAGCCTTCCGTCGGTATCCTGTGTTTCAAACCACCGCATCGGGCGTGCCAATACTGTCTTCGAAAAATCCAACCAATCGGTCCCGATAGGTGTCGGGCTGGGTGAGCATCAAGGTGACGTGCGAGAGAACACCTTCACGATCACCGTCGTTGTGAGCGATGGCGGATGAGGCAAACCAGCAATCGACAAAGCCGTCTTCGTTCACGCTGGATTGGGCGGCATCGCACATCGACTGTCCATGGTGGATGTTGATGCGGACGTCCTCCAGCGATTGGGTGATGAAGACGGAACGGTTTCCAACGGCCTTCATGGCGTTGATGGGTTCGTGTTTCACGAGATTGTCGCCGGACGAAACCTTGCCTGCAAAAATTGCGGCGTCCTTGAGGAAGGGTGGGAAACCTGCGAATTCCAGTTCTTCATGGATGATGGTGCCCATGGAAGAGAACGGCGATTCGAGGAAGACGGCTTGCAAACCAGGTTCCTGCTCAAAAGCGATGGTGGCTGCACCTGCTCCCATGGAAATGCCCACCACGCCGATGTGTTCTGGTGAGGCGCCCTTTTCGTCTTGGACCCATTGCCAAACCGCCAACAGGTCGCGATATTCTCGTTGACCTGCGGACACCAAACCGTCCTCGACGGTGCTGTTGCCGTGGTCCCTCACGTCAAAGAGAACGACGTTGAATCCGGCCTGATGGAGCCATGCGGCGGGAATCAACACCTCGTGATTGGCTTTGCAAGACCGGATGCCGTGGACGAGAAGGACCCACGGTTGGGACGGGTCGTGTTCCATCACCCATGCGGCCAACGTGATGGCCTCGTTGGGAACATCGATGGTCTCGTTTTCCCATGCGTCAAACCACAACGGCTCAAGGGCAGCAGCAAGGGTTTCGTTCTTCTGATGCGTCACCGTTGTGACGTCCTCATGCCACAGTTCAACACTGAAACGGTCGGGGCTGTTTCGAGCCGAATGCCCGGAACACTCGAGGTTGCTTGCTGCCGCTTGGGTGTACACCAAGTTGCCCAATTGATAGTAGACCACAGGCATGCTGACCACCAAAAACACCAGGATGGCGGGGACGGTGCGTTTCCATCGACTCATGCTTCTTCCTCCGTCACGGGTTCAAACACCACCGATGTCCCAGCCTGCACGTGCATGCCCTTTGGGTGTTCGGGATGCTTCGCCTCCGCGGTGATGATTGATGAATGATACCGCTCGGCCGGTACGCGAAGGTCCACTCTTGAACCCAATCGAATCATGCCGATGCGCTGACCTCGCCGAACGGCATCGCCGTCCAGCAAAAAAGGCACGATGGTACGCGCCAAGGCGCCCGAAATTTGGGTGATTTCAATTCGTGATCCGTTGTCCAAACGATGGACAGAACGGACACGCTCGTTGTACTGACTCTCCTTGGTGTAAGCGGGGCGAAACGGCCCTCGTCGTCGACCTTTGCCCGTTCGGTGTTCGATTCGTTCGATGACGCCTGCAGCAGGAGCACGGTTGACATGCACGTCAAGAGGTGACATGAACACGGCTATACGCCAAACATCGGTTGGTGCTTCCTCGCCTTCCGGAACGGCTTCGAAGCGCTGCTCAGTCGCAAAGGAAAGTGGGTCGTCAAGCGGTTGGCCAAACCAATCACCGGTTTCGCTGTCCGACTCGACCTGCCCGGTATCAAAATGGGTTTGGTGAGGTCGTTGACCAACCGCCCTCTCCCGACGAAGAAACATGACGTGGCCGTCAGCAGGTGCCACGAGAACACCGTCGGTTCGGGGAACTGGGCGGTCAGGGTCCCTCCAAAAATACCCCAGAAAGACGGCAAACATGAGGCACAACATGCCAAACAACGGCACCAAGCCTGCGAGTGGATCGATCAGCGTGCCAATGATGAGCGCGCTGATGCCCATCATGACGTTGGTCAACACCGGGCCGTGGCCGCCGGGGGCCAAACCGCCCATCTGCTCACCTTACTCGGAAGCCCAGGGATCTTCGCCGTCGCCCCAGTCTGCGGGAGGCGCTTCTTCCTCAGCGGCTTCTTCCTCGGGTTCGGCCGCTGCTTCTTCAGCCGCTGCCTCTTCAGCCGGTGCTTCTTCAACCACTTCAACGGCGGCGGTGGCTGCTTCTGCTTCAGCAGCCTCTGCTTCTTCCTGAGCTTGTTCTTCCGAGCGGGCTTGCACCATCTCTTCCATTCGTTCGGTGAACACGCGGGACATGTGCTGAGATTTGCGTTCGGCTTCGACGGCCCGTTCAATCATCTCGTAGCGTTCTTTGATGGCCTTGTTCAGGTCTTCGAAGATTTGCATGTGGGCGACGTACCAGTCGTCGCGGGCTTTCATTTCGGTAACGGCCAAGCGAAGGTCGTTGTCCAACTCCTCGGCAATGCCGAAGACCTTGCCCAAACGGTCTTTTTCACGGGAGTACTTCTCTTCCATCTTGTCGAGCTCCGGCTCAAGATGCTCAACCCGCTTCGACGATTTGGTCGCCTTCATTTCGAGTTCACGAACCCGTACGTCCTTCTCGGCGATGATGGATTCGAGCGATTCTTTTTCGATTTCACGATCGATGATTTCCTTTTCGAGAACTTCGATTTCCGCTCTCGCATCGACCAGTTCCTTCTCCTGCGTCTCGTAAGCCGCAAAGAGTTTCTGAAGACGGTCCGTCTCGGTGGCCAAGGCCTCTTCGAGTTCTTTGATTCGGACCTCTGGTGTGATGGTTCCATCCGACATGTCTTCACCCGGAGGTCAAGCCTCCACCCTTCGCGAGTTCTCTCCTCCCTATCAAGCCGACGCTCAAA
>JAYQAK010000078.1:0-7889 GCA_038136695.1 Candidatus Poseidonia sp. | reverse complement strand
GCTTTCTCACGGGCCACTTCCATGGCCTTTTCGAGGGGCAGGTCCTCGACTGCGGAGTCCATACCACCGTTGCACTTCTGCACACCCAAGGCTTTGATGATGAGCTTTGAGGTCCATGGCTTAGGCATTGTATCGACTCCTTCCTTACGAACGTAGGCAGGCCTCCGACCAAACTCCCCTATTTAATCGCGCCGCGGTGGTTTGGGAGAGGGGGGTCGCGAGCACTGTTGGAACTACAAACCAATTTTCTTATAGCCACATGAACGAACAGCCGCCTATGAACACCGCTGCTCGTCGTATTGCCCTGGTCTTGGTCGCCCTTCTCATCGTGGCCGTCCCGCCCATCGAAGGTTCGTCTTCTGGAAAACACAGCCAAGCCGCATCCGGCTGCACCTGCCACGCAAACAACAACAACGGCATGAGCGCTACGCACAACTTCACGGCCACCTACATGCCCGGCATTATCTACTCGGTCGGCATCAACCTCAACGGTGGTTCTCAATCCTTCAACGGCGGCTTCAACGTCGTCGTGGACAAAGGCACGCTGATGAACCCAGGACCCGGTGTGCAAATCAACACCCCGACCTCCGACAGCGCGACCCACACCAGCCGAGGCCAATTGGGATGGGATTTCGAGTGGATGGCCCCCAACACCGGTAGCGGTACCGTGACGGTGGAAATCGCCGTCTTGCAAGCCGACGCCAACAACTTCAACTCAGGCGACTCATGGGACCGGCTCACGGTGACCATTCCCGAATTCACGCCTCCACCCCCACCCAACGACCCACCTGAAGCCACCAGCGTCGCCATCACCCCCTCCCCCGAAGCCCGCACCGACGCCGACCTCTCGCTGGCCTACACCTACACCGACAACGACAGCGACCCGGAATCGGGCACCACCATCCAGTGGTACGTTGACGGCACCATCAACACCGCTCACAACGGCAAGTCCACCATCGCATCCACCTCAACCCAACCCGGTCAGAAGTGGAAAGCAGAGGTGACGCCCAACGACGGTACCGACGCTGGCCAACCCGTGATGAGCAACGAGATCACCATCATCGACATCGATTCGGACAACGACGGTGTGCTCGACGGCCAAGACGCCTTCCCCAACGACCCCAACGAAGACACCGATTCGGACGGTGACGGCGTAGGCGATAATGGCGATTGGGCCCCCAACGATTCCTCGGAGTCGGCCGATTCCGACAACGACGGTGTTGGCGACAACGCTGACAAATTCCCTAACGACCCCAGCGAAACGGCGGATGCCGACAACGACGGTGTGGGTGACAACGCTGACTGGGCGCCCAACGACCCTGCCGAAACCGCTGACAGCGACAACGACGGCGTGGGTGACAACGGCGACGCCTTCCCAAGCGACCCTGCCGAAACCGCTGACAGCGACAACGACGGTGTGGGCGACAATGCCGATGCCTTCCCGAACAACCCCTTCGAAACCGCTGACAGCGACAGCGACGGCGTGGGCGATAACAGCGATGTTTTCCCCAACGACCCAAGCGAAACCTTGGACAGCGATGATGACGGCGTTGGCGACAACGCCGACGCCTTCCCAACCGACCCCTTCGAAACCGCTGACAGCGACAACGATGGCGTGGGCGATAACGCCGATGCGTTCGACGACGACAACACGCAAACCACCGACCGTGACGGTGACGGCTACGGCGACAACCCTGACGGCAACAACGCTGACGTGTTCCCCGATGACGAGGACGAGTGGATGGACACCGACATGGACGGCTACGGCGACAACGGCGACGCCTTCCCCAACGACGCCACCCAGTGGGCCGACGGAGACGGTGACGGCTACGGCGACAACCCGCAAGGCACGACGCCTGACCGCTTTGTTGGCGACGCCACCCAGTGGGCGGACGCTGACAACGACGGCTTCGGCGACAACCCCGCCGGCAACAACGCCGATCTCTTCCCCAACGATTCCAGCGAATGGTTTGACAGCGACGGTGACGGCGTGGGTGACAACAGCGACGCCTTCCCCAACGATGCCAGCGAAACCATGGACAGCGACGGTGACGGCATGGGCGACAACGAACAAGCCGTGCTCGAAGCCGAACTCGCTGCTCAACAGGAGGAGGAAGCCGCTGCTCAGCAACGCATGCTCATCATCATCGGCCTGGTCATGCTCGCCATCACCGCCGCCGTTGTGGTCGTCTTGCGCAAGCGCATGGGCGGAGACGAAGAGGTCACCAAGGACTTCGGCATGCCCGACATGAACGCTCAACCAGCCACCACCGAAACCGGCGGTTACGACCCCATGGCGACGGCCGGCTACGTTGCTCAACCTGCTCAATCCTACGATGCCATGGCCGGCTACGCTGCTCAACCTGCAGCCTCCGCCTACGACCCGATGGCCACGCAGCCCGTGACGCAACCCGTGGATGACAGCGCCCTCAACGCGCTGGTTGAGCCCGAGCCCGTGGCAGCAGCGGTGGCTGTGCAAGAGGCCGTGGTTGCTCCTGTGGCTGCTGAACCCGCTGTGGTTGCACCGGTTGAACCCTCGGTGGTCAACCAGTGGACCGACGAGAACGGTCACACCTGGCGTGTGATGAGCGACGGCACCAACCGCTGGTGGAACGGCAGCGACTGGCAGAAGGTCTGATTTCCCGGCTTTGAGCGCTAAGCCATGTGGTCGTCGACCCATCCGAACAGCGATTTCAGAACCGGGCGCAATGTTTTCCCGCGCTCGGTGAGGGCGTATTCCACTCTGGCAGGAACCTCAGCATACACCTCTCGATGAACCAAGCCGTGATCCACCAGGGCATCCAAACGTCGGCTCAGCGTCGTTGCTGTGATGTTCAAGGCCCGCTTCAATTCGTTGAAGCGGCTCGGCGTTTCGTGGTGGAGCAACCTGTGCAACAAATCCAGAACGTGTGTTTTCCCGAGCAAATCGATGAAGCTCCTTCCCGTCGGTTGAAGGCATGTGGGCTCCTCATCTGCTGTTGAGTCCATGGAGAATGGCTTTGGAAGGACCCTTATGAATCTCACAGTCTCCACAGCGGTACCGTGGTTTCACCTCGGAAACTTTCGCCCTTGAATACCTCCGAGTGTTGCGTTGACCAAGGAGGTGAAACACCATGAGCAAATGCGGATGTGGACGCTCGCCGACCGGCCTGTGCAAGGGCTGGCACGGCTTAAGCGACGAAGAATACGAGAAAAAACTGGAAGAATATAAAGCGAAGAACAAGGAGGATTGAATGTGAAATACAACTGGAATTCTATTTGGCGCCTCATCCATCTTTCGTTGGGACTGATCCTGGTCGTGTACCATGCACGAATCGCCTACTACCACCAAGGCATGTTTGGCGTGACCACCCTGTGGTCGGAAGAGACCGACAAATTCGTGTCGATTTACTTCATCTTCTTCGTGATGTGGACGGGCCTCGCCAAGTGGCCGATTTACCCCTGGTACAAGAAGCGCCAGAACCGCAAGAAGCGTGAGGCGAAGGCCGAAGCCGCTGCCGAAGCGTGAGCGTCACCGATGCTCTGTCCGCGTTCAGCAGGTGCTGAACAGGAGTATATGAGCGAGAGAATTGACTTTGCGGCATGGACCTCCCTGCGCACCTCGCCGAGCGCTGTCGCTGGGTGTCCGACCACCGTGAACCGGTGGGCAAAGGCCCCGTTGTGGTTTGGTTGAAGTCCCTCTTTCGTGTTCACGAGAACCCCGTGGTCGACGTGGCTCGCTGGATGGCACACCATCACGACCGCCAACTGCTGATCTACCACGGATTGGACGAGCGCTACCCCCATGCCTCGTTGCGCCATCACAACGTCGTGATGGACGCAGCGGTTGACCTTCACCGGGGCTTTTCCAAACAAGGGCTCCGCTACGTGTTTCATCTCGCCAGAGAAGGCCATCGCCCCGCCGCCATGAAACGCCTTGCTCAACAAGCCAGCATGGTGGTCACGGACCTGTATCCGCTGCCCCCGTGGGACGGATGGGTTCGTCGGGTGGCCCAAGCGACCGATGCTGCGGTGGTCGAAGTGGACGGTCACTGTGTCATTCCCATGCCACTGTACGGGAAGTCGGTGGACCGTCCCTTCAAGTTCAGAGACGCCACCAAGAAATTGCGAAAGCAACGCCTCCAACGCACGTGGCCCACCCTGAACCTCGAGGTGGTGGCCTACGACGGCGAATTGCCGTTTGAGCCGGTGATGGTGGAGCATCAACTGGCCGACATGGAGGCGCGCTGGACGTTGCTCCAGCAGTGCAGCATCGACCCGACGGTCCATCCCGTCTGGCGTTTCAAGGGAGGTGAACAGGCCGCCCTTGCTCGCTGGCAGGCCTTCAAGGAGAACGGGCTCAACGGCTACGCCCGCCGACGCAACAACGCCGCTGATACCGACGGCGTTTCCCGTATGTCAGCCTACATCCACTACGGCATGATCTCCCCGATGAAAATCGCCAGAGAGGCCGCCGAAGTCGGGACCAAATCCGCCGACAAGTACCTCGATGAATTGCTCGTGTTCCGTGAACATCCCTGGCACCACATCTTCGCCACCGACGAACCCTACGGCGTTCACAACCTGCCCGACTGGGCCCGTCTCTCCTGGCGCTCAACAACCGACGACCCGCGCACCGCTCAATACCCGCTGCGCCAGCTTGAACGAGGCGAGGTGCACGACCCGCTGTGGGCGGCCTGCCAGCGCTCGTTGCTTCGACAAGGCGAACTGCACAACAACGTCCGCATGACCTGGGGCAAAGCCCTGCCGTTTTGGACCGAAGACCTCGAACAATCCATGGCATGGGGCCAGCACCTCAACGACAAGTACGCCCTTGACGGTCGAGACCCGTCCTCGGTGGTCGGGGTGCAGTGGTGCCACGGCCTGTTTGACCGACCCTTTCACCCACCGGCACCAATCCTTGGCTTGGTCCGTCAGCGTGACCCACGTACCCACATCACTCGTTTGGACATGAACGCTTACCGCGAATTCACCGACCGACCTTCGGCAACCACCCCTCATCCAATCGTGGTCATCGGTGCGGGTTTGGCCGGCGCCGTCGCAGCACGCTTGCTGGCCGACCACGGGTTTGACGTCCTCGTGCTTGACAAGGGTCGACGTGTCGGAGGGCGATGCTCCCGACGCCGGGTGGACGATGTGGTCGTGACCCACGGTGCTTCCCGACTGGACGGATGGCCTTCGTGGATGGATGCGTGGATGGATGAAGCCGTTGAGCAGGGATGGATGGAACGCGGCGAAGAAGGCGTGCTGCTCAAGGACGGACCTGGCGCCATCGGGCATTGGTTGGACGGTCTTGATGTCGTCACGGGGACCACGGTCCTGCGCGTCGAACGCCAAGCCGATGCGTGGACCATCGACGACGACAGCGGTAACCAGTGGACGGCTTCGGGCGTTGTCCTGACCGCCCCGCTACCCCAACTCCATCGGCTTCTCCCCGAGGCGCCCGAAGCGTGGTCAACCCACGCCTACGAGCCGACGTGGACGGTCGTCGCCGCCAGTGAGGGCCCCGCGCCACCCCGTACCGAACAGGTCCTCTCCGCGGAAGGCTACCAGGTTGAAACGGGTGAAGACAAGCGGGGCTTGGTGGTCCATCTTCCGAGCCAATGGAGTCAAGAACACCTCGAAAACGACCCGACCGACATCGTCCAGGCATGGTTATCCATGATCAACGACGTTGACGAAGAGGTGCTCGCTTGGATGAAAACGGCCACGCTTCAGGCGCACCGTTGGCGCTACGGTCGTTCAATCAACGCCGCAGTTGGCGTTCAACTCCCCAACCTCGTCGTGGCGGGCGACGCTTGGAGTGAGCCCGCAGGAACGGGAGGAGCGGCGCTGCATTCCGGGGCTTGGGCGGCGGCGAACCTCGCCTGGCGCATCGGTCAGCATCAGCGTCCAACATCGGCTCCGGTTCAACAGACCCTGTTCTAAACGTCCTCCGCGAGTTCATGACCGGAACAAGACCTAAACCTCCCGTGGCTGTCAACCGAGCATGTCCGTGGAGAAGAAAAAACCCGGACCTCCTCAGCCCATCCTCATTCAGGCCGGTGCAGAGACAGAACCTGAGACCGGCAAGGCTGAACCACAAAGCGCCGTAACCATGGCCGTCGAGGCCAGCGAACGCGGTGGGGTTTCTCAAGAAGCGATTGACCACTACAGGCTGACGCTTTCAACCAAACCCAGCGTCGTCGGTATGACGGTGTTGGGACTTCTCATGGTCGTTGCACTTCCTATCGTCATTTTAGTCAACGCCTTTGATAACGGAGACGACGACGCCGTCGGTTTCTGTTGCTTTTCAATCATCACCGGCATCGTGTTGATACTGGTCGCCTCGACGAAGGACAGTGCTTGGCGAAAAGAGGTCAAACTTGCGAAGGAGCGCGTCATCAAGGAAGCGGGCCTTAAGGCCCCCCCGGTGTCCAAAACGCCTCAAGTTGTCACCGGTGTGTTCGCTTTTTTGTGCGTTCTCGCGCCGAGTCTTCAGTTCTATTACAGCGACGTCCTTGGCGCAGCGTCGTTCGTCGTGGCCGTCATGGCCGCCTTGGTCGCCCTCAACCAAGAGTTAGAGGCCAAGAAAGTCCTGGAAAGGAACTTCAATCTGGTGTTAAACCAAGTCAACGAGGACGAGTGAGGGCTTGGCCTTCACTCACCAACGCGCTCGATGACACGGACGTGGTCGCCGCGCATGTTGAGCGTCATCGGGATGATCTGCTCGTACAACTCCATGCTGACCTCTTCCTTGGATTCGGACACGCTGGTGATACGAGCCTTTTCGCCCTTGAAGGCACCCGTAACGATTTCGACAATGCAACCGACTTCGATACCGCTGGTGACGGCCTTGGGCTCCAAGTAGGGCAGAATGTCCTGAAGTGGGGCTTCGCCGTCAAGCACGCTCTTGGCGTTCTTCAGCGGTGACTGATTGATGCCTCGACGAGCCGAGGGGTCTCGACCACCAGAGCGACCGATGAGCTTCTCCACGTGGTGAAGAGCGCTGGATTCAACGACCACGTAACCGCGCATCACGGTTGGGTGGACAATGGACATGATCTCGCCGTCTAGGGCGACCATCGAACCGCTGCCGTGGAGGCGAGCGTACATTTCGTCGACCACGCGCAACTCGGAGTTGATGGCCGTCTTCACGATGTAGAGGAAGGACCCGACGCTGCCGTACATATCACCGAACAAGCCATGAGCGTTTTCCATCTCAAGGTCGGAGAAGATGCAGTTGTAGTCCTTGATGGTCCCTGGGTCAATCCATTCGGCACGGGTGTAAATGCCGGTGGGTGTCACTTCATCGCTGGCACTGACGATCAAAATGGGCATCACATCGACAAGGTTGCGACCCATGTCAATGCCGCGCTCAGGGCCGGTGCTGTGGTAGTGAAGGTCCTCAACCGGGATACCGGTGGACTGGGCCACACGCTCGAGGACTTCTTCAGGGGTGTCGGCAACGCCCCACACGCCGTCCCACAAATCGGGGAAGTGTTCAGCGGACCCGTTGCGCTTCAGCAACAACAATTTCTCTTCATGGCGAACAAAGGCTACGAATGCTTCCGTCATTTCAATCACGCTCCGATTCAGTTACCGATGCCGAAGACATCGTGAATCAACCAAGGCAGGAAGTTGTCCATGACCACCAAGATGGCAAAGCCAATCGCGCCCAGCACGAACAGACCGATGCCACAAATAATAGCCGTTTGACGGAATTCTTGCTTCGAAGGCTTGCGCGCCATGCGGATGATACGGGCCCACGAGCCACGGGTGATGCGGCGGAATTGCGCCTCAATCTTGTCCTGTTGCTCCTGAACCTTCATCTCAAAGGACTTGCCAGCGTTCGTTTCGTCAGACATGGTCTAACCTCAGCCTACCGAGCCACCAACCCCCTCATTATA
>JAYQAK010000077.1:0-8115 GCA_038136695.1 Candidatus Poseidonia sp. | reverse complement strand
TCGACCCTGAATACGGCATGCGATTGTTGGATGCCAGCGAAGAAGACATGGAACGCTCCCTCTCCCTTGCTGACGATGTTGAAATCATCCGACTTGATGCGTTGCAAGCCGTGGAAGAGGCCGAGATCATCGCCCCGACCGCTCGGCGGCCTCGCAAGGCCTACGACATGGGCGTCAGAGAGGTCAGCCTTGGCTCGTTACGAGAAGGCGAGCAGTTGTACCGGCAGGCCAAGAAACGAGCCGGGGAGATCTTGACGTGGTGGAAGCGAGCAGAGGATGCCATCACCGCAGCGACCCGGGCCTTGGACGGCAAAAAAGGAGACGGTATCGCTCATTTGCGCGTGTTGCTCAGCGAAGCCAAGGAAAAACTCAGCAGCGAACAGCCGAAGGAAGCCTACGAATTTGCGATGGTCATTCCCGACCAACTCGAAGCCGATGAAGGGGCCCTTGAGCGGGCTGAGGAAGCGCTGAGCGAGGCACGTCGGCACTTGAAGCAAACCGATGGATTGGACACGACCCTCATCGAGGACCGGTTGGAACAAGCTCAAACGGCGTTGGACAGCGGCAACGCCAGCCAAGCAATCGGTTTGGCGGACGGCGTGGTTCGAACGATTGAACGTGAGCGGGCCGCCATGGACGATGTTCTCCGTGCGCTCAAGCAGAAGAAAAACCTCGTCAAGCGCTTTGAGGGTCGAGATGATGAAGCGACGTGGAAGGCAGCGTTGGACGAAATCATCGATGCGGCGGACACACGCCAGTGGTCGCACGCTGGCATGTTGCTTGAACGCATGACGGCGGGGTTGGACAAGGAAGGCCAAGCCAGCGACGATGCGCTGGAACTGTATGATTTCGTGATGGACCAGTGGCGCGTGCTTCGCAATCAATGCGAAGCGGTGAGCATCGGTGTTCAGGACGATGATCGGCGGGCCTGCGAAGCGGCCATCGCCGAGGCGGAAGCGATGCTGGGTGTGAGCAAAATCGAAGCCTGTCTGCAAGCCTTGGCACTCGCCGATGCTGCTATGGAGCGCTTGCGCCGAAGGATTTGATCACAAATCCAGAAGGCCGGCTTTCTCAACCGCTGCAGGGTTGTACAAAGGCGGCAGGCCCAAATCGACGGGCATACCGCCGATGGTGACCGTCAAGCCCGTGAGGTGGAGGTACAAGCCAAGCGGCCCTTCGTTGGGAAGGTGTCGATGTTGGTTCTTCTTGGTGCGTTGTTGCCACGCGTCATCGGAGAGCAGGCCAACCCACATGTTGTTGTCCCATGCATGGCGTTTCAACTCCTCTTGCTCAAACGTCGGTGGAACCGCAGTGTTGTGTTTGTTCCAACGATGGCGCCAATCGGTGTCCTGATCGCACACCCATTCCATCTTGGTGGGCTCTGAAGGCGGAATCTTGGTGTGGCCCAAACGAGCAAACTGGAAGAGCAGACTGCGGAGGTGAGGGTGGCGAGCGTGCTTCTGTGCGAGGTTTTCAAGGGTTGAAATGGCCGTGAGCGACCTTCCATCGTCATGGTTGAGCAGGGCCTTGACCACTTCGCCGTGCACCCACGTTCCGTCCTCGGAAGCATCCAGCACGCGCTCCAAGTGATTGAGGGCCTCCTCGCTTCGACCCTGCATACGCATCCTGGCTATTTCCGAGAGGTACATGGTTCGTTGGGCTGCCTGGGTCGGCGTCTTTCTTCGAAGCGTCACTTCTCCGTTGTTGAATTGACGAAGCATGGTGATGTTGTCACGAGTGAGCGGGTCCACGCTCAGCATGGAGCGAGCTTCAGCGTCCAATCGGTATTTTGGATTCAACAGGCTGGCCACCCACTTCAATCGGACCGCTTCAACGTCGTCGTTGGTCAGGAGATTCAAACGGGGTGCAGCTTCTTTGAGGTCGCGTTGAGCCAAGCTGGCGGTACACAACACCAGTCTGGCAATTTGTGCGTCTCGCCCACCCTGCAATGCCAACAGGTCAACCGCCAGTTCCTCCGCGTCATCCCATTGGCCGATGGCTGCATGGAGCAACATCTTCGATTTGGTTTGTCGGACCATGTCAAGCCCGACCAGCATGGCCTCTCTGCCGTGAGCAAGCGATTCATACCGCTGAAGGGCGGTGTTCCAGTCGTCAGCGGCAATCAGTTCGTTGACCGGTCGTTGTTTGAGGTAAATCATGTCACTCATGCCACGCAATCGCTTTCGGTCATCGTCCATGGAAGCGTCAAAATTGATTTCATCCAGTTGCCCCGACCTTCGCCAAGAAAGGGCCCAGATGCCCAAAAAGGCGATTTGACCACCGGAGGCCAACATCCAAGTCAACTGTTCCAGCATGTCCTTTTCCAACACGCCACAAACACTGATTTCCCACGAACCACAGGCGTTTCCTTGAGGAAGGAAACTCGAGTCCCAGAACGTGATCATGGCGAGCGCCAACAGCAACATCGACTGACCGGCAAAGCCGGTGAAACAGAAATTCAGGACCGTTGCTTGTTGAATGGGTTCAGCCCGAAGCAGACGGCTGTCGGCTAAACGGATTCCACCAACGCCCGACACATCCTGGACATCCAAAAACAAGATTCGGGCAACTTCGTACACAAACAGGAAGCCGATGGCGGCCACGTTGAGCAGCAAGAACAGGAGAAGCGACGTGACGATGGGGACGCGAATTCCGGCTTGTGGGATGTAGGAAAACAGTTCGATGAGACCAAATCCAAGCAACCCACCTTCTTCCATGTACGTTGATTGGACGCGGTATTCTGGGAGGCTGAGAACCCGGTCGGAATGGACGAACATGTTGGGGTCATAGAGCAGGAGAATCAACGACAGGAAGGTGTTCACGGCCACGAAAGGCATGGCCACCAAGTTGATGTGGACCACTTGAGCGATGAATTGTTGACGTGCATTGGGAAGATGGTTGTGAAAGGGGGAGGCTCCACCTTTGGCGATTTGTTGCGATGATTGCTTGAGAGCGTGCCACGAAGAGCCGAGAATACGACCGTAGGCCAACACCGCAGGACTGAAGGCAAATAACGCCACGATGCTGAATCGGTTGGTTTGCGACACGCCGTTGGCATCGAGAAGGGCTTCCAATGCATAGGCGAGCAACAACCAGGCCAATGTCAACGAGGCGTAGGCGATGTTGCGTGTTCGGGTGTTGTTTTGCAACGTGGCCCGACTCACGCCCAAGGGTCGAATGACCTGTGCTCCGAGCGACGTCCCACTCGAGACGATGGCGGGGAGAACGATCAGAATGAGCGCAAAGGCAACCGATGGGGCGTGATACCCGGTGGCGTTGCCGCCGCGGTAGTTGAAAAATTCGAACAGAAGAATCAAACTCCCGGTTAGCGCCATCAGGTAAGAAACGACGCCGAATCGTGTGGTTCGTTGGTTGAGCAACTGCTTGACGTCTTCAACCGTGGTCGTGACGCGATGGACTTCGTAGGTTTTCGTTCCCGTGGGGAACGCTACCTGGAGCCCTTTCAACTGGCGAGGAACGACGTTGGTCCAGAAAAACCAGGCGGTGAGAAAGGCGAGAAAAAGCGGACCCAACATGGCTGATGAATAGCCTTGAATGATGACAGGGGCGTTCATGGGTCATCACTTTGACTGAGGAGGGACGAGTGAAGGTTGGGTGGCCTTTGACTCAATTTCTTCCACGAGTTGGTCAACGAAGGATTGCAGTGGCAGGTCGGCGATTTGATCGCCGTTTCTCGCTCGCAAACTCACCGTTTCTTGGTTCATTTCTCCATCGCCCAAAATCACCATGTACGCTGGTTGCAGGCTGCGATGCGTCCGAATTTTCTTTCCAACGGTGTCGTCGCCGTCGTCCACTTCCACGCGAACACCGTTGCCTCGTAGGACATCGGCCACGCGGGCGGCGTAGGCCTTGTGTTTCTCTGAGATGGTGATGATGTGGCATTGGGTTGGCGTTAACCAAGTGGGGAAGCGTCCAGCGAAGTGTTCGATGAGAACGCCGCAAAACCGTTCCATGGAGCCGAACGGAGCGCGATGAATCATGACCGGTCGGTGCAGTTCACCATCGCTGCCCTTGTAGGTCAAATCAAAGCGCTCGGGGAGGTTGTAATCCACCTGCACCGTACCGAGTTGCCATTCTCGTCCAATCACGTCCTTCACGACAAAATCGATTTTCGGACCGTAAAACGCTGCTTCGCCCTGTTCTTCCGTCCATGGGACGCCCAAGGAGTCGGCGGCTGCCCGACATGCATCCTCGGCCTTGTCCCAGCTCGACGGCTCCCCGACGTATTTCGTTGAGTCCGGGTCCCTTAAGCCAACACGGACACGGTAGTCTTCCATGCCCAATTTTTCAAAGATGATCTGAACAAGTTCGATGCACCCCAACACCTCCTCAGCGAGTTGGTCCTCCGTAACGAAGAGGTGAGCGTCGTCTTGGGTGAATCCACGAACCCGGGTCATGCCGGAGATTTCACCGGATTGTTCCCAACGGTAAACGGTTCCAAATTCAGCCAATCGGAGGGGGAGGTTACGGTAGGAGCGTGGCTGGCTGGCGTAAATCTTGACGTGGTGCGGGCAGTTCATCGGCTTGAGCATGTACCCCTCGATATCGCCCGTTTTCATCAGGTTCGACAATTCGCCACACGTGCACCCCTCATCGGCCAATTTTTTCATCAAGTCCCGTTCCACCAGAGGTGGATACTGCGATTCTTGGTAGTAGGGGAAATGCCCTGACGTTCGGTACAGGTCGAGCTTTCCAATATGCGGCGTGAAGACCTGTGCGTATCCTTGGCGGCGCAGGTGGTGAGAGATGAAGTCCTGAAGTTCTTGGCGAAGGATGGCTCCTCGAGGTGTCCAGAGGATCAGGCCTTGGCCAACGTCCTCGTCGATGTGGAACAACTGCAAATCCTTGCCAAGTTTACGATGGTCTCGCTTTTTGGCTTCTTCCATACGATGCAACGTTGCTTTCAGCGCTTCTTTGCTGGGCTCAACCAACCCGTAGATGCGGACCAATTGCTCGCGATCTTGGTCGCCTCGCCAATAGGCTGAGGAAACAGAGGTGAGTTTCACAAACATCAGTTTCGACGTACTGGGCACGTGCGGGCCGAGGCACAAATCGTACCATTCACCTTGCTTGTAAATCGTGGAACCGTCGCCCGCCTCGAGTTTGTCGTCAATGATTTCAATTTTGTAGGGGTTGTGAACAAAATGTTCTCGCAGACTTGCCTGATCGAGTTCAACGCGCTCAACCGTGAGGTTTCGGCGAGCCAATTCTTGCATTTTCTTCTCAATGGCTTTCAAATCGCCTTCGGCGATCGGTTCCATGGCGAAGTCGTAGTAGAATCCTCGGTCAATCGCCGGTCCTATGGTCGGCAAAGCGCCAGGGTAGAGTTCCATCACCGCTTGCGCAAGGAGGTGAGCGGCCGAATGACGGAGAATGTGGATGCCCTCATCGGATTCAGCAAGGATGCCCTCAATGGAACAAGTGTCGTTGAGGACATGGGAAAGGTCGCGGTCCGTTCCGTTGATCTTTGCAGCCAAACATCCGTGTTTTTTTCCCAAGGCATCGGTGATGACCTCGCCGCACGTCACGCCTGCGGCGTATTCGTTCACGGTACCATCGGGCAAGGTGATGTGAATCATCGTCATGCGGTTTCACCCTCCGGCAACCCTATGGGGTTGCACCCTTGCTATCAATCCCGCGCTTACCAACGCCGTGTGTATGGTCGGTTTTACCAGTCAACATCAAAGTCGTCACCCTGTTGCGTTGAGGGTGCTTTGAGGATGGTCTGGCTTGGGCCAGGGTCTTCCTCGTTGTCGTCGGTTGTGCTTTTTGCCTCCCGCTGCTGAGGTGCCTTGACGGCAAAGGACTCGCGCTCCTCAACGGCGTCAATGCGCTGATTGTATGCGACGGGCGTTGCGGAAGGCGATGAAGGGAGTGACGCCTCTGTTTCAGCCGGTGCATCGACCGTGATGTTCTCCTCGCCAACCTTCAACTCTGCAAAATCTCGGGCCAACACATCGTCCAGATTGGGGGTGTCTTCCCTGCGGCCTTTCATGAGCATCCATGACCGGTTCGCCTCATGAATGCTCGGGTTGTTGAAGTCACCTCCAGGGGGAACTTTTGACCTACAGGTCTTTTTGAAGGGAGGCCTCAACCGTTGTTCATGCGCCTCGGCATCGTTGTCAATCCCGACGCAGGTCTGGGTGGCAAATTGGGGTTCAAAGGCAGCGATGGCCGTGCCGAGGAAGCGAGGGCTGCTGGAGCCGAAGACCGAGCAGGGCCTCGCATGACGCAGTGCTTGAACCATCTTTGCTCGCTGCTTGACTCTTCACTCAACCGCACCGGCATGACCCTCACGCTGCTTGGGTGGGAAGGACGCATGGGCTCCACGTGGGCACCGAAGGCGGACGGTGTAGAGCATGCTTGGTCGGGTAAAACACCCGAACACACCCGTCCGGAGGACACCGCTGCCTTGGTCAAACACCTGATTGATGGCAAGGTTGACGCCATCCTCTATGCCGGAGGAGACGGGACGACACGGGACATCGTCAACACCCTCGAGGAACTGGGCGACGAAGCCCAAAAAACGGCGCTTATCGGTGTGCCGGGCGGTGTGAAAATGCATTCCGGGTGCTTCGCAACGACGCCCAAGGCTGCCGCTGAAGTGGTGCTTGCGTTTGCGATGGGCGATTTGCGAACAGCCATCACCGAAGTCATGGACCTTGACGAAGTCATCTACCAGGAAGGGGTGTGGAACGTCCGGATGTACGGTGAGGCGTGGACGCCTTCTTCACCTCGTTTCATGCAGGGGGCCAAGGAACAGGTGGAGCGCGTCAGTGAAGAGGACACCATCGAGGGGTTGGCCCAGCACATTGGCACGCTGCTTGAGGATGAACCCGACTTGATGGTGGTGTGGGGAAGCGGCGGCACACTGCGAAGAATGGGTGAACACCTCGGGCACGCCCTCACCTTGCTTGGCATCGACGTCCAACACGGCCAAACCGTGCATGCTGACCTCAACGAAGCCGACCTTCTCGAGGTGATTTCCAAGCACGTTGACGACGAAGGAAACCCTCGGCCTGTGTTGCTGCTGCTCTCGCCGATGGGCGGCCAAGGCTTCCTGATCGGTCGGGGCAACCTGCAACTCTCGCCGGCCGTGCTTCGATTGGTCGGTCACAGCAACATTCTGGGGGTGGCGACACCTTCCAAACTCATCGGACTGGAAGCCGTTCGCATCGATACCGGTGATGAGTCCTTGGACGCGGAGTTCCAAACGAAGCGTTTCATCAAAATCCTTCAGGGGTTCCGGACAACTCGCCTTATTCGGGTTGCTGAAGTCTAGGTTGGGTCAATACCGTCCGTTCCGTTCTTGAACGCAAGCCACGTTGCACGGTGGTCCTGGTTTGAAATACGGTCGGACATTTGTCTCGGCATGATAGAACAACGCGTGGTGGTTTTAACCGGAGCAGGAATTTCAGCAGAATCGGGTATCCGTACCTTTCGGGACAACGACGGTTTGTGGGAGAACTTCCACATTGAAGATGTTGCAACGCCCCAAGGGTGGGCCGCAGACCCGTCGTTGGTCTGGAGGTTCTATCAAGGCCGGCGACGCCAACTCCACGAAGTCGAACCCAATCCCGCACACAAGGCCCTCGCCGAGCTTCAGCAGGGCGTAGATTCCTTTCTCCTCATCACCCAAAACGTGGATGATCTTCACGAACGCGGTGGTAGCCACGACGTGCTGCACATGCATGGGGAACTCAGAGGCTTGCGTTGCGAGGTCAGCGGGCGAACGGAAGAGCGAATGGATGCCAAGGATTTGACCGATGAATTTGCCTCCTGCACCTGTTGCAGCGAACCACAACGCATGCGTCCGGACATTGTCTGGTTCGGAGAAATACCAATGGGTATGCAAGCCATCTACGAAGCGGTTCAAGCCTGTGAAGTGTTCATCGTCATTGGTAGTTCCGGACACGTCTACCCTGCAGCCGACTTGGTCAATATTGCCAACGACGTGGGCGCCAGGACCGTTCTCGTCAACGCCGAGGCGCCTGCCAACGCCCATGCGTTCGATGAAATACACCTCGGGAAGGCCGGGGAACTTCTACCGTCGTTGGTCAGCGATTGGTTGGCTGCCGAGGGCTGAGTGTTGTT
>JAYQAK010000076.1:0-8783 GCA_038136695.1 Candidatus Poseidonia sp. | reverse complement strand
GTTCCGTCGGGGGTGAGGCCCACGGGCCTTCGTTGAGGAAAATCAGGTACCGAGCGAAATCCTCGTCGTGAACCAGCGACCATGAAGCGGTCAAAACGCCACCTCCGTCGTCGGGCCGGTCCACCAAATCTTCCATGGCCACCGGGGTGTCGCTACGGACGTAATCGTAGGTGAGGCGGACTTCCATGGAACCGTTTGAGGGTGCGTACAGGCGCAGAGAAACATGGCGCGTGTTGTTGTAAAGCAAACCGTTGTCAACGGCGTCTTGCAGATTGAGGGCCAAGGACGGGTCGTTGCTCAAATCCAAGGTGACGTCGTAGTTCAACGACACCGATTTGGCCCAAACCGCGGCTCCGTCAACCGGGGAGGTCATAACGACGGGGACGTTTTGGAACAGCAGGTTGTGCACGCCAACCGTTCCTTGCGTGGCATCGAGCGAGAACGGGTCGTTGGGTGAGACCAACGGGATGCTCATGCCCGGGTGAACCATGTCCGTGACGTTCAGCCCACCACCGTTGTTCATCGCTCGCAAGGTAAGCGGGAGGGCGCGGCGCATCGTGGCTTCGTCCACGGGCGGGTATTGTCCGTTGGTGTACCATCCGCGCAACCCGTTATCGGTGGTGACCCAGATGTGGTTTGCACCCAACGTACCCTCGATGACGTCACCTGGACGAAGGGTGGTGAGCATGGCATGATCGGCTGTTCGCGCCTCAACCAGCACGGCGTCGTTCTGACCAGCCAAGACGAGCACCTCGTCCCCGTTGCTCATCATGGACTGTACGGGGTATTGGCTTTGGAGGAATTGTTGCCCGTCCTCAAAATCACCGCTGGAAGCGTTCCAGTGCGTGAGGGGTCCAACATCCGTGGCCATGTGAAGGCCCCAGTAGTCGGCTGCCAACGCCGTCACGGTGTTGGAAGGCAACTGGTCAAAACGATGTGTTGCCGTGACCAGTTGGGTGCTTGCGTCAATGATGCTCACACCGGGCCGCTCAGCACCCTGACCGTCGTGGCTGACCAGCACCGAGACGGCCCCTGCTGAAGACGTGACATCGACCAGCCCCCACGACGATTGACCCATGAGACCGTTGGCGGTTGTCATCGTTTGTCCCGTGTTGGTGCTGGCATCCCAAACAAACACACCTGCTGGCGTTGCCATGTAAATGTCGTTGCCGACGGCGAGCACGTCTTCCACGATGTCGCTGGGTAGGCCGTTGCCGACCGTGATGGAATCCATCCAACCGTTGCTGGTGTAATTCCAACGCCCGATGCCTCCGTTGGTGGCAATGTAGAGAACGGTGCTGGTGTCTGCAAAGCCGTTGACGATGTTTGAAGGCAGACCCGCAATCAATCGACCGTTACCAAATTGGTTGGTGGATGGGTCAAACAGCTGAACCCCGGGTGGACTACCGCCGGCCCCCGCCAACCCGATGACAAGTTCGCTGTTGTAGACGTGCATGGTATCCATCTTTGTGTGGAGGGAGCCGCCGATGTTGGTGATGGTCCTGGTGAGCGTGTCAAGTTTGAGCATGCCGCCTGGAGAAGAAGCGATGTACAGATCCGTGCCGTGAAGATGGAGGTCGCTTGCTACAGTGTTGCCGGGCAGGGTCCATCCATAGTCCCAGTCAACCGTGCCGTTGGGCAAGAAGGTGCCTTGGAGCATGCCGGTTCCGGTGCCACCAAAGTTTCCTGAGGTGGCGGATGTTCCGGTTGAAACCCAAAGGTGCGTAGCGTTGGCCACCATCGTTGGTACTTGACCGCTGACGAGGCCGGGGAGGTCCACGACCGTTTGCATTCCAGAAGAGGAAAGGGTGGCGACTTCGCTGTAGCCAGACGAGCCACCGGCACGGCCGATGAGCCACTCGGATGAGCCACTGAGCCACTGTAAGGAAGTCACGGGTGAACCTGCGCCTTGGACCTGTGCCTGCAAAGCGGTGGCGCCGCTGGCCACCAACGTTGAGTACCCGCCTGCGATGAGGTTCGAGCCGAAGTTCCCAACGGCGTGGCCGACGATGAGTTGCGTGCCCGAATGCGAGAGCGCATCGTACCACACCCGATCGCTGGGTAAATTATGGCTGGCGGTGGTCAGGCTGGAGATGAAACTGGAGGTGGCGTAACTGTAGCGACTGATGGGTTGGTTGTCGTTGTAGTATCCGATGTAAAGGGTGTCTTGGCTGTCGCACGTGACGGAGGCGGGGCCGACCCCGTCGAGTTGACTGCGGTCAAAGCCTCCATTCACCGTGGCGTTTTGCAGATCGATTCGAGCGATGCCGCCGTTGTTGTTGTACATGGCAATGTTGAGCATGCCGCCGCACATCTCCATGGAAATCGGATAGCCGTCGGGGATGTTGCTGTAGGAATCCGCAGGGTAAGACGTCCATGCGCCGGCACCGTTGCGATGCGAGATGATGCCTTCTTCGAACTGGCCGAAATTTCCGATATCTGCACCACCCAAGACCAAGTGCGTGCCGTCCGTCCACATTTCGTAGAACCGGTCCCCGGCGTTGCTCGGCAGACCGTTTCCTGCTTCCCACTTGGTGTTCCATGTGTTGGTGGATTCGTTGTAGCGTGCGATACCGTCTTCAGTGGCGAACAGTGTTTCGCCGTTGTGCTCAACGATGCCTCGAATCGGGAAATCAAAGTTGGTCCACGAATTGACCAATGTCTGGGAACTGTCGTACAGGTCGAGTTTGAGCTCGCCCCACGCCACCCATGTGTTGCCGTTTGAGGACTCGTAGGCCGTCACACGGTCGATGGAACCGGTGGGCAGGATGTTGGTTTCGAAACTCGAGGTAGCGGTGTTCCACCGTGCAATACCACCCGAGCCATCAGCGTTCCACCACTGACCCGATACGACGCTTACCATGAGCACATCGCCGGAAAGTTCCATGCTGACGATGTCACCACCGTTTTCCCCGACTCGGGCGCCGATGTCGAGATTGCTCGGAGCGGTTAAGTTGGCGACATCAAGCCGACTGACCTCGTCGCTTGAGGTGCCGGCGTGATAGTAGAGGATGTTGTTGTGAATCATCATGTCGCGAGGCGCACCGTTGGCGTTGTAGAGGCTGCTCGAACGCTCAATGTCGTAGGCCTCCCCTCCCGTTGTGACGTTGATGAGTTGGAACCCGTCGTCGCCACCAACCCACAACAGGTTCGGGCGAATGTCAGCGACCAAGCCGGTCACATCGTCGTTGCCACCGTCGAGGACGCCGTTGTCTTCGGTGAAGGGCGTCAACCACTGGTTCGAGGTGATGTTGTAGCGAAGCACACCCAATCCTTCCGTTCCGATGTAGGCGATGTCGCCCATGGTCTCAACCACCGCATTGCCCGTTTGGGTACCTTGGCCCCAATTGTAGTCGTGTTGGAAGTTGGATTTCGTGATGAGCCCCACGCCTGAATTGGTGCCGCCGTAAACGTAGGTGTTGTCAACGCCTACACTGAACGTTGCCCAATTTGGCATGCCGTCGTAGACGTTTTGACAATCGTTGATGGCCAACGTCGACAAGGTGTACTTGCACAAGCCAATGTTGGTGCCGGCGTAAAGCGACCCACCGTCGATTTCGAAGTCAAAAAATTGCTGAGGACGGGTCTGCCACGACGAACCTTGGCCAAAACTCGTGGCTTGATTTCCATCCCATTTTCGTGCGCCCTGTTGGGTGCCGATGTAAAGATTGGAACCGTCCGATTCGAGGGCATAGATGTTGCTTGAGGGAAGGACTCCGCCCCGATTAGCAGCCGTCAGAGGGGAGAGAATTTCTCCCGTACTCATGTCCTTCCGTGCAACACCGTAACCTTCCAAGCCGAGGTGAAGGATGGAACCCACCATGGCCACTGGGGCGTTGTTTACGCCGTTGATGCCCGTCGACCCCCACGGCTCGAGCCAAGTGTCGTTGGTGATGTCGTAGCGCAACACACCTCGGTTCTCCGTAGCCACGTAGGCCGTGGAGCCGTACAGGGCCACGTCGCCAAGGAAGGAGGTTGGCAAGCCGTTGGTGGTGTCGTAGGAGGTGCAAGCACTTGTTGAACGATCAAAATGGGCAAACGTGCCGCTGTCGAGCGAGATCACGACCGAACCACTGTCAACAGCCACGGAGAGAATCTCGGCTGATGATGGATAACATCCGTTGCTCCCGTCCCACGCTGTCATCGTTCCCGTGGACGGGTTGATTTGCTCAACGGCGGGTGGTGTGCTGCGGGCCACGAAGACATCGGTGCCGTCGGTGGTCAGTTTCCATGCGTCACCGTTGAGTGGCCAAGGGGTCAACCACACGGCGTTGTTGATGTCGTACCTCGAAATGCCGGTTCCGTCAGCAGATCCGATGTAGAGGACGCCGTTGAGTTCAACCACGCCCGTCATTTCGACGGTTGATGGGCCGCTGGCGAGCACGATGTTTTGCGTCAAGACCGGGGACTGACCGGGCGAGAGATGGGCCAATCGCCCGCTTGCGTCGTTGACCAACAAGCCGTCGGTCGATGGAGCGCCGGGACCCCCGCTGTTCCAGACGATGAGCGCATCACCGTTTCCTGCCAAGTTGAGGTCACTGAGTGCGTAGGTTGTAGAGAACACACCGTTGCTGGTGTTGTAGGTGTGAAGGTCGTCACCGTTGAGAATGAACAGGGTGCTGCCCACACGCTCAATGCCACCGATGACGTTGCTGTTCAACCAGTTGGCCGAGGTCCATGTGGAAAGCCAAAAGCCGGCTGAATAGTCAAAACGTCCGACACCGTTGTCGGTGGAACCCAGAAGGAGTTGATTGCCGGACACGGTGATGTGGGCCACGTTGTCCGAATGAAGGCTGTTGGCCGTGCTCCATGTGGACAGGCTCTGGTTGCTTCCGGTGTCGTACCGGAGCACACCGACGTCTTCGATGGATGCGTAAACGATGCCGTTTGCATCGTGCATGGCGAGGGCTCGGGTTGGTGCATCGATGCTGGTGACGGTGCTCACCGAAGACCATGCGCCCCCCACCCACTCGTACAAACCAAGGCCGCTGGAAGCGAACACTTCACCGTTGGCGGTTCTGTGGAACTTGTCAAAATCGCCCGGGCCGAGCGGAGCAACACCGCTACTGTCGGTCAGTGACATGGCCCTGAAGGTTCCGTCGTCCATCAGCATGTGCAACACGAGGTTGGTCGGGTCGACCACAAGATCGAGAACCCCGCCCTGGCCGCTGAAATCATGGACGTCAACGGTGATGGGGTTGTTGTTGGCGTGGAGCACGAGCATTCGGTCTTCTGTGGCCACGTAGAGCATGCCTGTGCTGGGGTCCACCACAGCGTCACGAAGAGGGAGTTCAACCGGCATCAACGACACCAGGGCATCGGCAGGGGCCAGCACTTCGATGACCATCTCGGTGATGGTGGCTTGTGAGGGAAGGTCCCAACCTGCATCGGAATTGCTGTTGGGATTCAGCCGACCGGAGTAGGTGGATCCAGAAGTGAACCCGTTCTCCGTTCCAAGGACGCCGAGGCCTCGCCAATCAAACAGGGACGTGCCCATGCCGTTGACGACAAGATGAGGTTCTTCGATGGTCATACCGTTTTGACCGCTGGCACGAACTTCGAGCGTGACGTTGGACAGTTCGGCTCCCGGGGCAAAGGCCAGGTCCCAATCTGCCGTTGCTTGGAGACCGGTCAATATGTCTGCACCGGTCGCATCCAGCTGCACCCATCCGGTGTCGTTGCTTCCTTGAAGCGGCCACGTGACGCCGCTGGGTTCGGCGTGGGCAGAAACCACCGGCGTTGTGAGCAGTGGGCCCATGGACATGAGCACCATCAGGACCACCATGGACAGGGCGCGTGGTCGCTGGCCCTGTGACGGAGAGGCGGCACGGTCCTGTTTCATGGTTAAGGGTGTATTTTCCACTTATTTGAAAGGAAGCCTTCGCTGACTGAACATTACTCGGGTGGTTTCCCGTTTCAATGGCTCGTTTGAGTGGTGAATGACGGGGCAATCTTTTCCTCATGTAGCCTCTTCAGAGGACACCGAGAACACCCACTTTTTCGTCAAACGAATTAAGCAGTGCCTTGACCAACTCCAATGACCACAAGAAAACGTGCTCGCACGGCGTTGATGTTCTGAAAGTCCATGACGACGACATCAACCTCGCACAACACTCAAACACTACGCCCCACCCGGTGGAATCGGGCTTTCCATGGCGATGAAGAAGAAGGACCGGTTGCTTCGCAAAGAAGCACTGGAATACCACGAAGCCGAACCACGTGGAAAAATCAAGGTGGTTCCAACCAAACCGCACTCGACGGCTCATGAATTGAGTTTGGCGTACTCACCAGGTGTGGCCTATCCGTGTCTTGAGATTGAAAAGCAGCCGGAGGACGCCTATCGATACACCTCCAAAGGCAACCTGGTCGCCGTCATTTCCAACGGCACGGCGGTGCTCGGTTTGGGCAACATTGGTGCCTTAGCGAGCAAGCCTGTGATGGAAGGAAAGGGTCTGCTGCTCAAGACCTTCGCAGGCATCGATGTGTTTGACATCGAGGTCGATACCGAAGATCCTGAAGAATTCATCAACACCGTGGTCAACATTTCCAAGACCTTTGGCGGCATCAATCTCGAAGACATCAAGGCTCCCGAATGCTTTGAAATCGAACGCCGAATTGCCGAAGCCACCGATATCCCGGTGATGCACGACGATCAGCATGGAACGGCCATCATCTCCGCTGCTGCACTGCTCAACGCCGCCGAACTGCAGGGCAAAGAACTGCGTGACCTCAAGGTCGTCGTCATCGGCGCTGGTGCATCCGCCATCGCCTGTGCCAACCACTACGTCGCCGTTGGCGTGATGCGGGAAAACATCCGTCTGGTCGATAGCCAGGGCATCGTGACCAAAGCACGCCTTGAAGCAGGAGAACTCAACCAATACAAGGCGCCGTTTGCCCACGACCAACCGCCCGGTGATTTGGCGGATGCCATGAAAGGAGCCGACGTGATGCTCGGGCTGTCAAAAGGGGGTTTAGTGACCGCTGAGATGGTGGCCAGCATGGCCGACAAGCCGATCATCTTCGCGCTGGCCAATCCAACGCCAGAGATTCTCCCCGAAGAGGTGCTCAAGGTCCGAAACGACGCCATCATCGCCACCGGTCGTTCAGATTATCCAAATCAGGTCAACAACGTCTTGGGTTTCCCATACATTTTCCGAGGCGCCCTGGATGTTCGTGCCCGAGACATCACACAGAACATGAAGATGGCCGCTACTCGGGCGCTGGCGGCGTTGGCCAAAGAACCGGTTCCCGACTACATTTCAGCGGCCTACGACGGCGTCGTGATGCAATACGGCCCGAACTACATCATTCCCAAACCCTTTGACCGCCGCGTGCTGATTTGGGAAGCCGCTGCCGTTGCAAAGGCTGCCATCGAAGAAGGGGTTGCACGTGTTTCCGAGGACGATTTCAACCTCGAGCGTTATCGAGAGGAATTGGAGGCGCGTCTCGGCGAATCCTACTCCGTGATGCGGCAAGTCATCAATCAAGTGAAGGGCAGCGGAAAACGCATCGTGTTCCCTGAAGGGGACAAAGAACCCGTCTTGCGGGCGGCTGCACAACTGGTCGAGCAGAACATTTGCCACCCCATCCTGCTCGGGCCCGTGGACCGCATCGACCGTATGGTTGAGGAACTGGGTCTTCACTTCGAATACGAGGCTTACGACCCACGGTACGACGAGCGCCGCAAAACCGAGTACGCCAACGACTTCTTCAAACGGCGTCAGCGCAAAGGAACAACTTGGCCCGACGCGGCTCGCTTGCTCAAGAGTCGGCCGTACTTTGCGGCACAAATGGTTCAATCCGGTGACGCCGACGGGTTCGTCGGGGGCGTGAGCCGTAATTATGAGGACGTGCTTCGACCAACGTTGGAATTGGTTGGCAAGGCCGACGACGCTCACTGTGTGATCGGTTGCTACATGATGAACGTCAAGGGACGTACGATTTTCCTGGCCGATGCGACGGTCAACGTCTATCCCGACAGTCGAACGCTGGCGGAGATTGCCGTGCAAACGGCGAAGGTTGCTCGTCGGTTTGGCGTCGTGCCCCGCGTCGCGATGCTCTCCTTCTCCAATTTCGGGTCGACGCGAGCACAACGAAGCGAACGCATCGAGGATGCCGTTCAAATGGCCAGAACCCTCGACCCCACGCTGATGATCGACGGTCCCATGCAGAGCGACACCGCCCTCAATCCTGCCGTGCAAGAAGAGTACCCGTTCATGGAACTGGTGGGTCCGGCCAACGTTCTCATTTTGCCCAACCTCGCCTCGGCCAACATCGCCTACAAATTGCTGGAAGAACTCGGCGATGCTGAAATGACGGGCCCCATCTTGGAAGGCATGTCCCATCCCGTTCAACTGGTGGCTCGCCAAGACGGTGTTCGGCATATTGTCAACATGGCCACCATCTGCACCGCTGACGCCATGCGCAAGGACAACTACTGGCAAACACTGACCGGTGGTCAAGACACGTCTTCGTAACGAAGAACAGGCCGCCGAGGTCGCCAAAGTGCACCGGTGAAGAACCCGGCACAGAGGCCGCCAAACAGCAAATTCACCCAACCTTCCGTGGCGTAATCGCCCATGCCGCGCAAGATGGGAATCAAGAACGAAGGAACGATGCCCAACAGCGTCGTCCACACGACTTCAGAGCGAAGGTTGGCCCATCGGTCGGTTTGTTCAGGAACCCGTTTTGGCTCACCTTCTCGAACCGGTGTGAGCACCAAACGGGCCACGACCTTGGGAAGCGGTCGGTCGTGAGGGACACTGGTCATGGCGGTGATGTCC
>JAYQAK010000075.1:0-8983 GCA_038136695.1 Candidatus Poseidonia sp. | reverse complement strand
GACGCCGTCATCGATGCAGACGGCCTCCAATGCACCCACCTGTTCGTGCGTGAAACGCCCGAAGATTTGGTCGAAGGCTCCATTCCGCTGGCCGTTCCCTGGCGATGGATTCGCGCCATCGATGAAATCGTGCTCCTGCGGTGGTTCCCGCCCACACCGATTCCCATCCAATCCTGAGGTGCTTCAATGGCGTTTGACGTGCACGTGTTGGGAACGGCCTCTGCTCGCCCAACGCCCGAGCGTGCCGTCAGTGGCAGCTTGGTCAAGGGTCCGGACGGTATTGCCGTCGTGGATTGCGGTGAGGGCTTCCAAACACGGTTTGCCCATCAGCGTCGTCGTCTCAAGGCGCACGGCAAAGGGGATTCACTCAAACCGAGCAACGTGGACGTGCTGGCGTTTACCCACGGCCACCTCGACCACACGTGGGGCACCCTTCCGTGGTTGCAATCGATGGGCTTGGAGAATCGGCAAACGCCCCTGCTCGTCATCGGCCCGACCTCGATGACCGCCATCAACGCGTTGATTGAGGGCACACCGTTTCCCGACGAGGTCCCACCGGCCGACCTTGCTCGCCAATTCGTGATGTGGTTCTCGCTTGGTGCAGCCGGCCTGGGCTTTCCCGTCCGGTGGGTGTTGGGGGATGTTCAGGCGGACCGTTGGGTTGAGGTCAATCCCGAAACCTCTGTCGTTTCGGTCTTGGAGACGATGCCGCAACCCCATCGGTGGAAACGAACCACCCTTGTCGCCCACGCCACGACCCACACCGTTCCGTCGTGCGGTTGGTTGCTGGAACAAGGCCCTACGCCAGGAACGTTTGACCGTGAGCGAGCCGATGAATTGGGGTTGACGACCAAGCAGCGAGCACGACTGGCTCAGGGCGAAGATGTTCGAGGCAGCGACGGCAACCTGCTCGAGTCGACGTGGTTCAGGGGCCCTGACCTTCCGCCCGTCAGCGTGCTGATTTCTGGCGATACGGCCTCCAGTCCAGCCACGTGGCCGGCGGGGTTGGCGCCCACCTTGCTCATTCACGAAGCGACCTTCCTCAACGAACAGCAGGACAAAGCCCACGAACACCTTCATTCCACCACGGTGGGCGCGGTTCAATCGGCTCGCGCCATCAACGCCACCTACCTCGCCTTGACCCACTACAGCAACCGCATCAAGCAAAGCGATGAGGTCAAGCGTGAAGCCATGACGGTGGCGGACGGGTTGCCGTTGGTGGCGCTCAACGACAACGATCGGTTGAAACTGAGCGATACCGGGTTGCTCGCCCACCTTGAATGGAGTGAACAGGGTTGGCGGCGAACGAGCATTCCACCCAATCGTTGAAATGAACTCCACCAATACCGCGTGCATGCGCTGGCTCGCTGTGCTGCTTGCCGTGACCGCCCTCATGGTGGCACCGATGGGTGCGCTGGCAGATGCAGGCCGCGCTGCACCCGATTGCATCACGATGTCGGCCCAAAACCTCCAACCGACCATGGACATCGATGGCGATGTCTGCGTCATCGTCGCATTGGGAACCCTGCAGCCGGGCGACGTGTACGCCATGAACATCGTCGTGGTCGACGACGCCATCGACCTGTTGTTCTTTGACGAAAACGGCTTGCAGCCTTACGAATTGGGCCAATCCTACCGTTCCTCGATGGCCCAACCTGCCAGTACCGAGTCAGCCTTGGGTGCCTACGAATTTTACTGGAAGGTTCCGCCTTCCATCGCCGCCAAGAATTGGTACATGGTCCTGGACAACCAAGCCCACGACGGTGATGCAGGTCAAGGCGATCAGGGCGGGGCACGCAGCACGGTTTCCGCCAGCGTCACGCCGGTCAATCAGGCCTATTGGACGCCCTTCAACGACTTGATTGCCGTGGATGCAGGCGGGTACGAGGTTCTCCTCTCGGGCGACGACCTTCGCTTGGATGCAGGCACCATCGTCGTCGTCTCGGCTTGGGATTTGGAATCCGTCGGCGACGTGTACCTCCAAACCAGAACCATGCACGACCGCTACGTTGCGCAGGCCGTTGGGGTGCAATACATCGACGGAGGCGACCTCCAAGCCGTTGAATCGCCCCGTTCACTGACCTGGCAGGTTCCGTCTTCCCTTGAGGGTGAAGAATTGCTCTTGGTGGTGGACAACACCGATACCCCTCTGGGCGGTGGAAACGGTTCGCAAGACCTTCGGATGACCGTTCGTTTGGAACTTGCACCACCGTTGACGCCGGTGGTCAACGACGACCGGTCCGGAACAGCGTCCATCGGTGAATCGGTCCGCCTGGATGCTTCCCTCACGCCCAATCGCTTGGGGCAACAAGGCACCTTTTCGTGGGACCTCGATGCCAACGTCGACACCAACGGAGACGGCAACGACACCAACGATGTTGACGCGACGGGTCTCTCCCTCACGACCTCGTGGGACGCCACGGGGGTCAAGACGATCACCGTCCAGATGACCGCTCCATCAGGCGAGTCGGCTTCTACAACGCACCAAATCACCGTGGTTGACACGGAAGATCCGGTTGCGAGGATTCAGACCAACGCCGTTCCGGTGTCAGGCGGATGGCGCGTTGATGTGAACACCCAGGTCACCCTCAACTGCGCCTCGAGCAGCGATGACGATGCGGTGGCCAGCTGCTCGTGGGTCGTCGACGGCGAGGAGGCAGGCTCCAACACCACTTTGTCGTTCACGTGGGACGAGGTGGGCGATCACACCATCGTGCTGACCGTGACCGACCCGAGCGGGAACACGGGGACATCCAGCGCCACGATTCGCAGCATCGACCCGTCGATTCCATCGGTTTCGCCCGTGAACGGCACGACTTTCCCCACCACGGCAACCCAAGGCGACCGCCTTTCCCTCACTGTTGTGGTCAACGACATCTACGACACACCGTCTTCCCTCCGGGTGCACTGGGACCTTCAACCTACCAAAGACACCGACGGAAATGGCGATGCGAAGGACGACCCAGACCGAACAGGATTGAGCCCGACCATCCCGTTTGACCGCACCGGTCAGCAGGACATTGTGGTCACGGTGTTTGACGGTTCCAACAACTCCGATTCATTCGCGTTTACCGTGATGGTGTCTGCGGATGAAAGCGCCAGTTCCTCTCCTGCGATGATGCTGGGTGGGCTGTTCGTGGTGCTTTTACTCGCAGGTGCAGCGTTGTCTGGATTCCGCTTCTATCAACGCCGTCTTGCCTTGGACATGCTGCTCAACCGCGACCTCAGCGTTGAGGAGGCCAAAGCCCACATGGCGTTGGTGGCGCAGCAAACCCGTATCCCCTTGCTGGCGAAAGCCGAAGCCTACGCGGGCCTCGATCAAGGTGAGGTTCGACCGCAAGCCGAACGAGAGGCGATGGCGAAGCAAGCGGAGTTTGATTCAATTTACGGAGCGACCGAAAGCGTGGACCAAACCACGGCCTTTGCTCCTCCCGCCTACACTTCAGCGCCGATGTCTCAAGCCAGTAGCCAAGCGGCAGCAGAAGCGGCGGCGCTGCTCTCCGACGACGGTGGCTTGGGCGTGGTTGCGAATTCCTCTCCCCAAACGGATGCGCTGAGCGCCTTGATGGACGACGAGGAGGAGGTACAGGAAACGATGACCGAACCGGCTCCAACGGCGGGCGTTTCCATGCCGGAGGGTTCCGGCGGCGTTCCCATGCCGAGCAGCGCTGCAGGCGTTGCCCTGCCCGCCTCGACTTCGCCGCCTACGGCCGGTGGGAGCGTTGCGCTACCGACAACCGGTCCCGAGCCGACGCCAGCAGAAGCACCGGTTGCCAGTCCAACGCCTCCTCCTGCACCTGCGCCTGCCTTGGTCCGCCACACCTGTTCGTCTTGCCAAGCCGTGTTTGAAATCGATATGCCGGCCGGATTGAACGAGGCACTGGTGGGTTGTCCAGGCTGCGGCGTTGACCAACACGTTCGCCTAACCGCGTGAAGAGAAACCGCACCCGGAAAACCCGCGCTTGTTTACGCAGAAAGGCGAATGCTTCTCAAAGGAGGAGCCGTGTGGTTTTGCCATGGATGAGCCCGCGCTACGCGTCCTTCGTGCAGGGCTCCCGCAGCCACGGCGCCGTGGGCGCTTGGCCGTGATGCTCGTGAGCATCATGCTCCTGTCCATGATGCAACCGGTTTCAGGCAACGCTTCTGTGGCGCGAGACGACTTCGGTGTGTTGGATGCGTATGCTGCGACGTTGGCCGATCGTGCAGCGGAAGGCGAGTCGCTCGTCGCCCTGCAAGGTGCCCAATCCTCGTTTGCTCTTCTCGACGCCTCCAAGCGAGAAGTCCGCCCCGGTGATGCCCTCGCTGATGCTGAGAGTTACCTCGACCAGGTGGAACTTCGTGACACTTCGCCCCTCGAAGTTGACCACCCACGGCCCTACGAGTTCCTCATCGATGTCTCCACCCATCCCGACGCGTGGCCCTACAACCTGTGGCAGACCTTGTTTTCAGTGGAAAATCTCGGTCTTGACAACCTGTTGGGCGTTGGTATCAACACCTATGCCATCTACGTCAACTTCTCCTCCCGTAACAACGGACCGTCCTACGAAGCCTGGGATTCCGGCACCTTCACGGGTGAATTGTTGGTGGGAACCAACCTGGTTCTTTTCGAGAATTACGTTGACATCGACGGCGACGGTACCGATGACCTCTCCGTGGCGCTCACCCTGCGCGGTTTGACCACCCAAGGCGAAGGATGGGGCATCGAATTGGGCGGTGGTTTGATTCCCGTGCCAACCGAAGTGTGGGTTCGACCCACCTTCCAGTGGGCGGTCAACGCCATCAACATCAACGATCCGCTGTGGGATGAACTCGAACATCTCGAAGTGTCGTTGATGAAGGGCTTGGCGTTTGACATCACCTTGTCCAACTCCGAATCCTACGCCGTGGTGATCGACACCCGGTTCACCCAACCCCCTGCCGACGTGACCTTGGGCGTCGGCATTGAACGCATCTCCTTTGACATCAGCGGCACCTTCACCAGCGCTGCGCAGTTGGCCTTTGCCCTCTTGGGCGGCAACGTCAACTCCAGCGATTTGGCGTTGACGGGGGTGACGGCACCGTACGCCGTACGTCTCTCCAACCCCAACGCGCCGGGAGGCTCCCAACAAACCGACTGCAGCGAGACGTTCAACTACGACCCGGCGACCGATTCAACGGCGGAAAGCCGTGAGCACAAGTGCGGCATCGGCATCGGCATCGGCTACGTTCACTTCGGTGAGGTAAGGCAAGATTCGTCCATCCCCATCCTCGAGGTGGCCTACTTGGATGTCGGGTTCCATCCCGAAGAGGGGAGCACCTTGATTCCAAGCGAAGTTGACCTCACGTTGCGCAACGACAACTACGGCGAGAACACGTTCGACACCGTTGAGGTCTATTCGGACGTCGGTTCCGACGTGTACATTCACTACTACGAGGACCGCTCGGAGGTCCCTGAAGGCGACAGCCCCTTCGGCAACATCACCGACTCGCGCCTCTGGATACGTGGCTTACCGTCGGGCACGATGCATGATGATGAAATCGCCGCGATCTTCACAACGATCGGCGAGGCTCCGGGCTCAGCCAACTTGCCCGGTGAGATTCCAGACCGGCTTTCGCTGATCGTCGCCATCAAGAACTTCTCAGGCGACGGCACCCAGAACGTCAACGATCCGACGCTGCCGGTGAACCCTGCCCAACCGCCCAACACCCTGTTTTTGATCGCTGGAACGGAATCGATTGACCGGTTCAGCTACGTTTCGACCTTCAAACGAGCAGGCTACGATGGTGATTCTTCATCGATGGTCGTGGAGATGGAAAACCTTCCTCGCGTGATTGTGATACAGGGAAGTTTCCTCATCTCGTCAACGGGCGTCAGTCGAATCAACTACGACAACCCCAACCTCAACACCATTGCCCAACTCTTGGACAACGCCTTGCTGACCGTCATCGAGGTGGTGCTTGATATCGGGACCATTCTCAACGGCTTGCCCACGGCGGTGGTCGGAACCGCTGGCTCAACGGGCGGGGAAATTGACATTCGGTGTTACAATCAGGTCAAGAAAAGCCTTCCCAACAGCAACCGGGAACCGATGGAAATCGAACAGCTTCTGTTTGCCTTAGCCAGCAGTCCGCAGCCGTGGTTGCCTGAGATGGACCACATCCTTCTGTCAGAAGACACCAACATTGAGGTGGTTGATGGCCGGCTTGGCCCGGTTGACCCACTGGTGCCGGTCGCCATGAGCATGCGTATCGGTGGCATCACCCACGTGCGACACGCCTTCGACCCCATCAACGAAATTCGAGACATGCAGCTTGAAGGCACGCCCAGCGGCTCTTTGCTCATCGGCCACATCAGGCACGAGGACGGAGACTTGGACACGGCGGTCAAGCAATCCACCACCGTCTCCAACCGACCGGGCGACTTCAACATCTTGCAGGAAGCCGAATCGCTGCAGTACGAAGCCAGCGAACCCATCGGCACCATCACCTACGGTGGGCAGTCCGGTGACCAGCGCAACGCCATTCGGCTCACCGGCCTTCCCGAAGCCTTCACGCTGGTGCTTGGCGACACCGTTGGCTACATCGCCGATGCGCCCATGGACAGTTTGCAAGTCCAAATGACCAACGCCACCACGCCGTTGACGATGGACGGTGACCACGTTCGCTTCTGGGTGGACGAAGACACGGCCCAAGCCAGTTTGAGTGTCCAACTGTCGGACATCACCTCCATTCAACGGCTCAGCCCCTTGGTGCCGGGAGCATCTGGGCCTGAGGGCAACTCGCAAGTGGCCCTCGTTCGCTCCACCTCTTCCCCGTTCAGTGTTTCGTTCGAAGATGAATCAACCTACGACGACCCGTTCAAAGGCTTGAACGGCAAGGTGTACTTTGACCCGCTCCCCGCCAACATTTCGATCACCCTTCCTTCGGAAGTGGACTCGGATGGGTTGGAACTTCCAACATTCGGCGAGGAAGAGGGTATTGAAGCCCTGTCGTTCTTCCTCGGTGACATCGTTGACTTCGGGCGCGTGGTCAACGATTTCGTTCACAGCCTGACCGTTGACGTTGGCGGTGAAATGGGCGGTAACGAAGATTTGAACCTCGGATTGGACTTGTTTACGGGCGAGGCGTTCAACATGACCGTTGACCTGAGGAAGGGGTCCAACCTCAACGCCGAGCCAGCGTGGATGCACGGCATCGGCATGGAAGCGGTCGAGCAAACCCGCTTTGCCACCAACCTTTCGCGCATGCCCACCTTTACCCTGAGCAGTCGAGAGATCATGGCCACGCTGTTGGCTGACGGTCAAATCGATGAGAGCGAACGGCCCCAAGCCCTTTCGGTGCTGAACGCCGCCAACATCACCGCCGCAGAACCGCTCGTGTTGGCGATGGAGGACGGACGGGTGTTTGCAGAGGAACTCACTGGTGTGAACCTGACCTTGCTCGAAGACCAAGGCATCATGCTGCAGGACCGTCGCTCATGGCACCTGCGAGCGTGGCTTCCGTCGTTGCCTGCGGGGACGATTGAACTGGTCTACGATTTCCGGATGCTCGGCGGTGTTCCGACCTACGAAATTGACCTGAGCATGTCGCAGTGGCAACCCATGTACCCTCAGCTCACCATCGTCGCCAACGGGTTGGAAGGTCAAGACATTGAACTCTTCATCGATGGATTGGATACCACCATGCCCCGCAACGTCGAAATCAACGCTTTGTTCTCCACGCAAGAGAACCTCACCGTCCCTCGGGTTTCGGTTGACATGCACTACGACGCCGGCGTTCGCCTCAAATCCGCCCATGCGATTCTCATCGACCACCAAGCCTTGACCCGGGTCGAAGCCCTCGTGGTGGGCATCCCTCAATCGACGGACGTGTCTGCCGTCATCGGTGACGTGCTGATTCTTGACTTGGTGGTCCCTGAAGAGCACCGTATCAACGGGCATTCCGCCGATTCGCTGATGCTGCAGCAACTTCGCTACATCGACGGTTTCTGGTGGCCCTCCACCGCATTCATGCGCGACCTGCCCGGCGAAATGCATCTGGCTACCGAACCCGACACGCGGTTCGACATCCGAAAACAGACCGCCTTCCAAGGCATGCGAACGCTGGATTATTCGTCCAACACCGACGACATGGACCTGTACTTGGAGGCCAGCGGTCGCGCCATCGATTCCAAGGGCGACGTGCTGATGCTCGCCGAGGACCTCCCGACTCGATTCGTGCTCGAACTGACCGACGACTACGGAATGCGGGTGGACTCGTCGGGCGTTGGCGTGAAGCGGGTGTACGTCAGGCAAACCGATGTTCCCGCTGCACCTGGCGTCACCATCGAACGGGTGGAGGTGGTCGGCCAGAACCTCAAGGGTGCCACCATTCACATTTATTCTGGACCGGGCCAATACCCACTCATCGTGATCGACGACATCACCGACGGGCGTTTGGTGGCGAGTGCTGAGGTTTACATCGAGCCGGGGTACGAATTCCCCATCTTTGGTGATTTCAAGTTTGAAGGACGTGGCGTGTTGCTCGATGCTCAGTTCACGGGCATCATCCCAACCGCCTCTTCCTTGGGGGTCAACGGCATCGTCACCGACCTCTCACTGGTCGGTTCGCTGACCGGAGAATTTGTGGAAACGCGGCACATCATGGTGGTCGACCCCATCAGTTCTGCCATTGCCAGTGGGTTGGCGTTCATATTCGGGTGAGGCCATGACTGAACCGTCTGCAGAAGCGTTGCGTCAAGGTGGAAGCCCTCCCGAGGGCGACGATCTCGAAGCATGGGAGGCAGCACAGGAAGCGGCGAAACTCTTGACCGCCCTCTCCCGTGAAGTCACGCCAACGCGTGTGGCCATGGCAGGGGCCGTGTTGTTCTTGCTGATCACCATGACACTGAGCGGTTGGTACTGGGTGCTCCCTCGAGATTCCGTGACCGTCGAAACCCATTACATGCAGCGCGGCGGGATGGAAAATCCGCTTTTTTCGGCCAAGACATAGGGTGACTGGCCCA
>JAYQAK010000074.1:0-9226 GCA_038136695.1 Candidatus Poseidonia sp. | reverse complement strand
TGAAGGATGTAAGGTTATAACCCAAACGATTTGAGCCAAAGCCATGACAAACGCTATGTCACCCCGAAACATGCTGATTGCCGGAATCGTGTTGATTCTGCTGAACGTTGCTGCACTGGCGCCCTTGGCGACCGGAGCGGTTGAAGGCGCTGTCGAAGAGAACTTCGCTTCCTTCACCAAGGACAGTGCTTGTGCAGACGCCGATTGTACCACCGCTGAAGAGGACTGGGCCGTGTCCACCTCCTCCCGTGATTTCTACGGTTATTCAATCACCAACGTGGCTGACGTGATGGCCACCGGTGCCGAACCCACCTACGAAAAGATCGGCCCCGTCACCTACGACATCACCACCACGAAGACCATCACGGGCTATGATGCGGCAACTGGTGAATTGACCTACAACTCCGTCAAATCCTTCGCCTGTTCCGCTGACACTGCCGTTGCTTGTGACACGGAGGTCACGCAACTCAACATCGCCTTCCAAACCCAGGTCATCGGTGCCACAGGAATGGCGGTTGAGGGCATCATGGATGTCACTAAGGTGGCCTTCACCGCCGGCATGCTGGCGCAGGACCTCGAGTCCTTGGGCGCCGGTCAAATGACCGCCGACATGATGGGCAGCCACATCGCTGGAGCATCCGCACTGATGCAAAACATGAGCATGCCTGAAGCCATGGCCGATGATTTGGCCGGTGCAGCCGTCGCTGACGGGTTCTGGGATGCTGCTGCTCAGTCCGTATCGGATCAAACCGGCGGCATGATGACCCTCGCCGAAATGTACGAACTCGGCGAAGACCAAGAGGCAAACTTCACCAACACCTCTGCGAACTACGCTTTCTACAACGCCATGATGCCAACCGGGGAGGACATCTCCTTGACCGGCATGCTCGGCGTGCTCGTCCTCGCAGGACACTGCGACAGTTACCCCACCGAGAACATGAGTTCCTTGATGGCCGCTGTGGGCGGTGGCACCGGGGAAATGACCGGTGTCATGCAGCGTGCAGCCCTCTGGGGCTACATGGCCATGGCCAACGAAACCTTGCCTGACTTGGGCACCACCATCGCTCGTGACTTGGCCATGTGTGCTGGGGTCGGCATGACCTTCCTCGGCTACGGTGGCGGTGACGAAACCCTTGGCATTGGCGACACCACCGGCGAAGCGGTGAACGTCTCCACTCGCCTTTCCTACTTTGACATCAACATGGATGAAATGTCTGCGATGGTTCTGTTGTTCGGTGATGGCGATGAAAACATCACTGGTCTGCTTGAAGTTAGCGACGACGGAACCCAGTACGGTGCGGCGGAACTCCTCGGCAATGACGCTGCCACCGCCATGGGCATCTACGGTCTCGACGCTGCCAACTACGGTGCCGTGATGACCTGGGTAGGCGGTTGGGCCACCGACGCCACCTCGCTGCCCATGGTCCTCGTTGGCGGTAGCGGTGACATGACCGCCTCGCTCTTTGTCAACACCACCTTCGGTGCTGAGGACCCGCTCAACGGCGGTTACCTCGACAACAGCCTCAACCTCGGCGGCGCATGGGCCATGCTCGGCGCCTCAGGCGGTGAAGCCGTCAACCTCGACCCAGCACTCTCTGGGAATGCGCTCTACGGCCCGCTCGGTTTGGCCACGGACAGCGGTGCTGCCATCTTCCTCTACGGTGAATTGTCGGGTCAAACACCGCCGATCAACTTCACCACCATGGGCCCTGGAACCCCGATGGACTGGAACGAGCAAACCATCGCTGCCCTCTACGGCGTGGACACCAACGCTGCCGCTGCCATGCGAGCCCTGATGATGGGCCCGATTTACGGCACGACGGCTGACTCCTTTGTACCCGGTTTCTTGATGTCCTCCTTCGGCACCACGCCCTACCTCACCCAGTCCTTCAACAACTGGCTGCTCGGCTGGCACGACCCAGTGAACGCTTTCTTGGCTACAGGCAACCCTGCGGACACCAGCGCGGGCTGGATGTCGCTTGAAACCAACGAGACCTACTTCAGTTCAGATGTTCTGAACGGCGGCGTGGCTGTTGCCAACGGCGACGGGACGAACTACACCGTTTGTACCGGTGAAGCCGGCGATTGTGACCAAGGCGAAACCCTTGCAGAAGACGGGTCGACCCAACTTTCGTGGCGCAACGACGCCATGATGGCCGCCACCTTCGGCCTCATCACGCCCGAGTCCTTGGTGGGCACGACCGGTGGCTTCCTGACCGGTGAGGGTGACAAGGTCGACGTGAGCGGCTACGCCATTGCCGACGTGACCTGTGACGGAACGGACGAAGTCAAGGGCATCCCCGTTGACGTGTGCACCGCCTCTGTGACGGCCACCGAGCGCAACATCCAGGCCAACCTCTTGGAGACCTACAGCCTGCTTGACGCCACGCCCGGTGCCTTGCCAGTCTACTTCGGCAGCGACATCACGATGATGGCCGAGGAGATCTCCGGACTCATCATCGCTGGTGAGTCGTCCTCAACCTTCTACTTGGACACCCGTGCACACGGCAGCCAAGCGAGCGCACCCGCCATGGACAATTTGACCCCCGTGTTCGAGATCAAGTCCTCTTCCACCATCGCCGATGACGATGCGGAGACCATGGAGAGCGCCATCGTACAGAACCAAGACAAGATGGTCTACTGGACCAACTTTGACTCTTGGATTGACTTCGTGACCCTTGCCTTCTGGTTGGGCGGCTTGGTGCTGTTGGCCATGGGCATGATCGGTGCAGCCAATGCCTCGCCCGAGAACGATTCGCTGGCCACCGCCGCAGCCGCTGAAGAAGAAGCCAAGTCCGAGGACGCCTCTGATGAGGCTGCTGAAGAGGCTTCGGATGCAGAAGGCGGCGAGTGAAGTTCACCTCGAGTGAGCGGTCGAAAGGTCGCAAAACGGCCTCTTGACCCCGCCTCGGTGGGGGAAGAACATATAGGGATTCAAACAACGGTTGTCCGAAGGGAACATCTCTTCGGTGAACAACGTGAGTTGCAAACTGAATCTCCCGTTAGGCCCCTCCATGAGGGACCCTTCGCTTGAAGCCGATTTGCAGGCCCGTATTGAAGACGGTCACCGAATCTTCGTGGTGGGTGACGTCCACGGCCATTTAGCCACCTTTCGGGCACTGCTGCACCGATTGAAGTTGAAGCCGGAGGACCGGGTCATCTGCCTTGGCGACATGATCGACCGTGGGCCCTCCTCAGCGGCGTTGGTGAACCTCTTGCGAACGCACCCGCAGCTCATCTGCATCAAAGGCAATCACGAACAGATGGCCATCCAGTGCATTCAGCCTGACGGGACCTTTGAAGCATGGCAGCCTTGGATGAAGCGAGGTGGGAAATCGACCTACGGCTCCTACATCGTTCAAGCAGAGGGGGATTTGTGGGAAGCAAAGCGAGCGATGCTCAACGACTTCATGTGGTTGGACACCCTTCCTACGCAAATTGTGCTCGACGATATCCGCCTGGTGCATGCCGGATACGACCCTCGTATGCCGTTGGACATGCAGGGGGAAAAGGAATTGTTGTGGATTCGCAAAGAATGGTTCACGCACGAGTGGCCGGTCGACCCAGCACGCACCGTGTTTTTCGGCCACACGACCACGACCAAATTGGGAGATGCTGCTGGCGACGTGGCGTTTTCTTCTGCGAGGCTTGCTGACGGACGACCTGCTTGGGTCGGTTTGGATGTTGGTGCCTACAACCATGTATCGCCCGGGTTGGCGGCGGTCAACCTCGCCACCTTCCGCGTGGTGAAACAGCCAACCTTGCGTTGCGATCGTTGGTTCGAGCGCATCGATAAGCGTCAGCCTTCGCGCTCGAAGAACAAAAAACGCGCCAAGCAGAAGCAAGCCCTGTGGAGGGGCGAGGACCACCTGAAGGAAGCTGAAGTTGCGCTGTCGTTTGGCCTCCAAGCACTCGCTGTCCGAGCCAAAAAAGCTCGACGTTCAACCATCAAAGCCCAGCGAAAACTGGAACTTGCCGGCGTGGTGTTCCCGCCGGGCTTCACCTTGGACGCCATTCGTCAAGAAACCGATCTCGGCTACCGTATCGTTGCGCAGCGGGCCCCACCAACAGCACGGGACCCAGCCCATCGCGGGCCGACTTCGTTCAGAGTCTACAGAAAAACGCCTTCAGACCATCAAGGAGCGGTGGGTCAAGAACGATTGGGAAGGGGTGTTCTTTTCACACCTTGATGTCGGGTTCCGGTAAAAGAAATCCGTTTTTCACCTGTAACCTTTCTTGATGCACGCTTGATGCACGAAAAACAACATTAAAGAGGTAGAACATCGTTTCTTCTGTTCATGGAGGCAACCCGTCCAACCCAACCAACGGTGCACGCATTGCAGACGGCCTACCAGCAAGTGCTGGCCAAACGCAAGGTCAACGCCTCCATGTTGAAATGGAGTCTTGCCTTTGCCGAGGCCGAGAAGGAGCGTCGAACCTCAGGCAGGGGCGTCACGCTCTATCTGCTCTGATCACGACAACGGCCAAGTTTGAATGGGAAAGGCTCGTGCATCGACCATGGAGCCCATGGCGTGGGATGTGCTGTTGGCGGCAGGCACGGTGTTCGTGCTCGGCGCCATGTCTCCCGGTCCAAGCTTGATGGTCGTGTTACGCAACACGATGATCGGCGGCCGCCGCCAAGGCGTGATGTGTGCCATCGGACACGGTCTCGGCTTTGGCCTGTATGCCGGGATGGCGGTTTACGGGCTCATCGTCCTGCTGGAGGAAGCGCCTACGGTGTTCACCACCCTCCAGCTCATCGGTTGCGGCCTGTTGGGATGGTACGGCTGGTCCATGTGGCACGCAGACCATGCCATGTTGTTCAACGACGACCAGGCCTCGAGTGCACAGGGGTTTGCGGAGGGCTTTGCGATTGCGTTTTTCAACCCAAAAATTGCCTTGTTCTTGGTGGCCGTTCTCGCTCAAGTCCTTCAGCCCGACATGAACCTCGCCAGCAAAGCCGCTGTTGGCCTCTTGGGCATGGTCATCGACACCGCCTGGTACCTTGTGGTGGCCCTGGTGTTGACGGGAACGCCGTGGCTGGACCGGTTGAAACAACGGGCCAAAACCATCCATCGACTGACTGCTTTGGTGCTGTGGGGGTTTGCGTTGAGTGTCCTGCTAACGCTGGCATGAAGGGCAATAGAACGTTGAACGGTTGCTTTGGACGATACGACGGATGACACCTCCACAACCTTGCTTGGTGCAGGGTTCACCCTCTCGCCCGTAGGCAGCGAATTGATGAGCAAAATAGCCCAAGGTACCGTCGACGGCGGAGAAATCGTTCAGCGTTGAACCGCCTGAGGCGATGGCCTCGCCAAGCACGTCCTTGATGTGGCCCACCAACGTGACCAATCGGGCCGTTGGTTGACCGTTGTTTTTGACCAAACCGTTGGCTTCACGACGAGGCGAGATCCCGGCTCGGTGAAGGGCTTCGCACACGTAGATATTGCCTACCCCCACCACGGTTTTTTGGTCGAGCAGGGCCAATTTGATGGAGGTTCGACGGCCTTGGAGACGCTCAGCCAACTGCTGAGCCCCCCACGGGTCAAAGGGTTCGGGTCCCAAATCAACCAACAAGGGGTGCTGTGCTTCGCTGTTTGGAGAAAGCAAGTCGACGATGCCGAATCGACGCGGGTCGGTGTAAACGGCCCGCGAACCGTCCGTGAACACGAATTCCAAGTGGTCGTGCTTCCCGCCGTAGCCAGTACGCTCGCCAAACGAAGAGACGGGCACGCCACCGTTGACCGTCTGCAACAGAGGTTTGGCCACCGTGGCTGCCTCGTTGCTGTCAAACAAGGTGTAGCGTCCGCTCATGCCGAGGTGCGACAGGAGGACCCGTCCGTCGTCAAGATCGATGAGGAGGTATTTCGCTCGCCGGCGAATGTTGGTGACCGTGCATCCCGACACCGTGGGCAGGTCCTCTGGAAAGGGGTAACGCAATCCACTTCTCCGAATCAACACGTCCTCGATGGTTTTGCCTTGAATCCCTTGCAGCAGCCCTTGACGAACGGTCTCCACCTCGGGCAATTCCGGCACGTTCAGGCCTCCGGAGCATGAACGACAAACAGGCGGTGGTTGTCCTCGTATCCCGTCAGTTCGATGACTTCATCGACCACATACCCGGCTTGGCCGAGCGTGTTGGCAACCTCGTTGAACAACGCCGCCTCACCTTCGCCGGTCCACCGCTCGCTGGCCGCCTTGAGCGACAACAACCCCATCCCGCCAGGAGCCAAAAAACGACGACAGGCCGCCATGAAAATGTCAACCTGACCGGCCTGGGCCACGTCTTGGAACAACCACGGCACCTTGGTGGGCAGCAACACGCCCCACGCAGCGTGCTGACGAGCATCGCCCAACACGGGCACAAGGCCGGGTCGGTCCGTGGCCATGAACGTCAGTTCCCGTAGGCACCGAGGGGCGAGGTCAACGCACACCAATCGACCGCCAAAGCGGTTGGCCTCGCCGCACATGTGGTCGTAGAGATGGCTCACGGAGGTTCCGTGCCCTGCACCGAGGTAGAGAACCGATGTTCCCGGCTCGGGAAGCAAGCGGGCTGGGTCTTTTCGGGTTCGCAGCATACCGGCGGCGAGTTTCGACCGGGTTGGGTCCCATCGTCGATGCTCGTGACCCGAGAAGTTGCGAAGCGACTCACCGTAAACGTGTTTTCCGGGAACAGCGTTGAGCGTCCACAAGGTTCGACGGTCGAGGCGAACCGTCGACGAGAGGTGCTGAGGGCCGCGTTGACGTCGTTTCGCTCCACCGCCCACGTGGCCACACCTCACTTACGTGACGGAGGGGCTTTGTTCGCCTCCCTCAAGGCCTCGACGCGCTGTTCGACCTTCGCCACCTCGGCCTCACCCCAAGGCTCGCCTTCAAAGGCGTCGATTTTGGCGGCGATGCTGATTTTCCCAGCCAGCATGCGGGCGATTTTTCCACGAACCCAACGAGGCGAGCGACTGATCCATGGATGCATGAAAATATGACCGTGTTTGGGTGAAGGCGCCCCCGTTTTCAAATGGTGAAAGAACGCCTTCTCGGCCCCGAGAATTTGGACCGTTCCCGAAGGCAATCGAGCCAACCGATCGCGTCCGTGGGCCTCAACGCACAACCGGGCAGCCAGCAACGGTCCCACGAGGGCTGAGACCGAAGGCAAATGCTCGCCAGCCAATTCACGAAGCGCATGCTCCATACGGTCCAGCCGACTTTGCGACTGTGCCGTGTTCACGGCCCATTCGTGAATGGACCGCCACTCCATTTCAGAAGGGAGGGTGGGTGGAACGTCAACGTCCATGGCACCGGCAAAATCACCGGGCGTGGCACTCTCAGCAGCGGCGCGAACGTAGGCCGAACGGTCGGTTACGACGGTCATGGGAAAGAACAAGCCCACCCATTCAATGAGCCGGGACTCCATCGTCAAGTGGTGAGCACGCAACTCTTCACTACCGCGAACGAGATGCTCGAGGCGGCGGTCGGGGTCAGAGGCGGCGGCTTGAACCCCCTCCACGGCCAAGCGAACGGCGGCACGGTCGGCCATCGCCTGCTGCTCAGCATTGGGAAGGGGCCATGGAGCATGAGGCAACGACGGGTCGCCGTGAACACAAACGGCGGCTTCGGGGAAACGTTCCTTGAGGTCGAGGGCTTCCTGAATCAGATGGCCCTGAGCAACGGTTCGAAGCCGAGCAACGATGGCGTGTTCGGTCATGTGGCCGTTCCATTCCAGAACGTCTACGAGGTGCCCTTGGTCGTCGGCGATGGCTGCTGCGCGCCAGTCGTACCAAAGCCACATACCACCGCGGTGTGTGCCGGTGATTTTGACCCTTACCCTCCCCACCCCGCAGGAATCTTCGTTCAAACGAAGGAGGTAATTACTGGATGATATAAAGCAGATGAACTAATATACTCGTTTGCAGGGGCTTACGACATGTTTTGTCCGAAATGCGGAACGCTGTCGTTCCCATCCCCTTCCGGTGACATCACATGCACCAATTACAAATGCGGGTACAACGGGCCTGCCAACTTGAAGACAAAAATTGGTGGAAAGGAAGTCGATCTTTCCAAGGCCACCTCAAGCACCAAGGTTGAATCCCGTGCCTACGAGGTCATCAAGGACTCCGACAAAATGCAGGGCGTCTTGACCAAAAACACCTACATGTGCCCCAAGTGCGATTGCGTTGAGGTGTTTTCGTATCTCGAACAAACACGGTCCTCTGATGAACCCGAAACGCGGATGTTGACCTGCAAAGAATGCAGCCACGGTTGGCGAGAATACTGACCTCAGTAGTCGCTTTCAACACGTGGAGCGAGGAAGTACACGACCTCTGCGGCCCCGTCGTTGAACGAGAACTCAAGGCGGAGAGGGATGCTCTCCCCAAAGCCAAGTTTCACCGTGCCCAGGGAACCAAACACCTTGGACAACGGCACCAGATAGGTCAGGGAGTATTGGCTTCGTGCTGGTTTCGAACAGTTCAAGGACTCCAAATCGTCCTTGGAGAACGAGACGTTGACCGAATCGGGTTGGCCTTGGACGTGAACGGTGAAGGTGTTGGCATCGATGCTGAAGTTGACCAAATCGCCACCAAGGCGAGAGGCTCGCAGCGCTTGGGCCAGGGCTGAACCGTTGATTTCAATGGTTGAAGGAATCTCGATGTTCGGCAGGTTGGGTGAATTGATGGTGCTGGGGTCCAACGGACGGAGGTTCAGGTCGATTTTCCCGAGGTTGAGGGTGAGCACGTCTTGCGTGAACGCCATTTCGATGTGGTCGTCGGCACTGCCAAGGCTGATCAGTTCCTTGATTTTCTTGAGCTCAACCGCCAGTTGGCTCTCTTCGACTTCCCAGGTCTCAAACGCAGCGGCGTCAACGCGCAACTCGATCATGGCGACGTGCGATGCATCCACCACGGTGGCTTGCAAGCGGTCTTCCTTGAATTCGAATTTAGCGTCTTCAACCACCACGCCGAGCGTGTCGATTATTTTGCTCATCAAGTCCTGTCGGGCTGTGACGTTCAACATGAGTTCATCCCTCTCTGTCCGAAAGCCCTTCGCGACGGCTTATGAACTTAGCACAAACGCAGGCATGAAAGGAAGCGTTCGTGCGCGGTTGATATGGAAGAGCTTTGAATCCGCGCATGCAGGCACGCTCTTCGGTGAATTGTCCGTTTGAGAATTTGGCCCTTGATTTCTTATGAGGCGGGCGTGTCCGCATGTCCATGGGCGAGCGTGGTCA
>JAYQAK010000073.1:0-9514 GCA_038136695.1 Candidatus Poseidonia sp. | reverse complement strand
GTAAGCATTGACATCACTTGCTTCGGCGAAGCCATGTTGCAATATAATGCCTTTGTAGTGAAGTTCGTGAATCAAAGGCCGGAGCCGCTGTTTTTGTTCAAAAAAAGCCGATTTTTTCGCGCCTTTGTGGCGGATTTCAATGGGTCAGAAACGTCCGACCAACCATTTGGGAGATGGACCCCAACCGGTTGCATCGCCACCGTGAATTTTCACAAGTTTTCCAGCGGTGAACAAAGATTGCAGCCAAACGTCCAGCGCCGTGCCTTCTCGACCACCCAACTTGCTGCTGGCGATCTCCTCGATGTCTTCGGTGCTCAAACCGCTCATGCCATGGTCGCGCACCACCAATTGAAGCAACTCTCGCAACCATGCCTCGGCCATCGGATCCACGCTGGTGGTGCTGGCCACAGGCTGCGGCGGGTCCATGTCTTCGAGCAGTTCCATCAACTCGATGACATCGGGTCGGGCGGCGGGTTCAAGGCCTGCCTCGTTCAATTTTGCTTTGAGGTCAAGTTCACCAATGGGGCGGCGAACCACGGGTATTCGACTTGGATCGGGTTCGGGACCCATGTCAAGCGGTTTGGCATCTTCCGGCTGGTCGTCCATCTCGATGTTAATACCGGCATCTTGGCGTTGCTTGCTTACGGTTGAAAGATTGCTGGCTTGGACTTCGGTTCCTGCAGGCATCGTCCAACCCACGCCGGACAAACCGAGTTCTTCGACGTGGGCCTCAACCCACTCAGCATCCCCTTCGATGAGGATGTTCACGTCGTGGTCATCCGAGCGGAACCGGTAACGAACGTTTCCGCGAAGTTCCCGCATCGTCGGTGCCTCCAATCGCTTTGACTTGAAGGTGACCCTCATTCTGTGCGTTGAGCCATTTCCCTCAAGACGGTGTGCAAAATGCCTCCGTTTCGATAATACTCGACCTCGACGGGAGTGTCAAGTCGTACCTGCGCCTCAAAGGTCGTAACGGTGCCGTCTTGCGCCGAAGCCTCAACGGTCAACCACTGCAGGGGCTGGACCTCGTTGGTCAACGGAATGGTGAAGGTTTCGTGACCCGTCAAACCGAGGGATTCGTGCGATTCGCCGTCTTTGAACAACAACGGAAGCACACCCATGCCGACAAGGTTGGAGCGATGAATGCGCTCAAACGAGGTGGCAATCACGGCCCGTACGCCCAACAAAAAGGTCCCTTTTGCCGCCCAGTCGCGCGAGGAACCGGTTCCGTATTGCGACCCAGCGAGGACGATCTTCGGGGCCGTGATTTGCGCAGCATCGTACACCGACATGACCTCACCCGTCTCGTGATTCAACGCATAACCCCCTTCTGTTCCGGGAGCCATTTGGTTGCGAATGCGAACGTTAGCAAAAGTTCCACGCATCATGATTTCATGGTTTCCTCGGCGGCTTCCAAAGGAATTGAAATCGCCTTTTTCGACCCCGCGCTCGGTCAACCACATCCCGGCCGGACCGTCCTTGGGGAACGAGCCAGCAGGCGAGATGTGATCGGTGGTGATCGAATCCCCGAGCTTCAGCAACACCCGGGCACCCTCGATGGATTGAATCGGTTCGGGCGTGGGCGAAAGGCCGCTGAAAAAGGTCGGCAGGCGAATGTACGTCGAGTCATCGTGCCACGGGTAAAGCGGCGAGGGTTCAGCGGGAATGCTGTTCCAGCGAGGTTCGTTCATGGCATCGGCGTAGCGTTGCCGGAACATCTCCGGCGTAATGACCTTCATCGCGTTCTCAACATCGGCCTCCGACGGCCAAATCTCAGCGAGCATAACGGGCTTGCCTTCCGAATCGTGACCGATGGGCTCCGTCGTGAGGTCAACATCCAAGTTGCCTGCGATAGCGTAGGCCACCACCAACGGTGGGCTGGCCAGGTACGAAGCCTTGACTTTCCCGTGAACGCGCCCTTCGAAATTGCGGTTGCCGGACAGAACAGAGCCCACGATGAGACCGGCCTCGTCAACAGCGGCTTCGATGGGGTCTGGCAGGGGGCCGGAGTTGCCGATGCACGTGGTGCAACCGTAGCCGACGGTGTGGAATCCCATGGCGTTCAAATCGTCCTGAAGGCCGGTTGCTTCGTAGTATTCCGTGACGACACGACTGCCAGGAGCGAGCGAGGTTTTGACCCAAGGCTTCACCGTCAGCCCACGTTGACGGGCGTTGCGAGCAAGCAAGCCTGCGGCCATCATCACACCGGGATTTGAGGTGTTGGTGCAGGAGGTGATGGCCGCGATGACCACGTCCCCGTGGTTGAGGTCAAACATCTCACCGTCCATCTCCACGATGGCGCTTTTCGAAAGATCGTCCTTGGACAACCCGTGCCCGTGGTGACCGACTTCGTGGGTGAGGCTCTGAATGAAATGCGACTTCATGTCGCTGAGGTCAACACGGTCCTGAGGTCGCTTTGGACCTGCGAGTGCAGGAACCACATCGCTGAGGTTCAACTCCAGAACGGCAGTGTAGGATTTCTCAGACGCCTCGTCGCCGTACCACAAACCTTGTGCCTTCGCGTACGCCTCAACGCCCGCCACCGCAGCCTCTTCGCGGCCGGTGATGCGGAGGTAGTCCAAGGTGCGTTCGTCAACCGGGAAAAAGCCGCAGGTTGCACCGTATTCGGGCGCCATGTTGGCGATGGTCGCACGGTCGGCAAGCGACAGTGCTTTCATGCCCGAGCCAAAGAATTCGACAAACTTGCCGACCACGCCGTGCTCTCGCAACATCTCGACAATGCGCAAGGTCATGTCGGTGGCGGTCACGCCTGCCTGAAGCGACCCGGTCAAGCGAACACCGACCACGTCGGGCGCCAACATGTAAATCGGTTGGCCGAGCATCACGGCCTCGGCTTCGATACCGCCAACTCCCCAACCAAGCACACCCAACCCGTTGACCATCGTTGTGTGGGAATCGGTGCCGACCAGCGTGTCTGCCAGCCAAACACCGTCTTCTTGACGGGCCACGCTGGCCAAAAATTCGAGGTTGACCTGATGCACGATACCACGAGAGGGTGGGACGGCTTGGAAATTGGCGAGGGATTGCTGCCCCCACTTCAAAAACGTGTATCGCTCCATGTTTCGATGGTATTCGATGTCCAGATTGAGGTCAAGCGCATCGCTGTGCGCACCTGAAACGTCAACTTGCACCGAGTGGTCGATGACCAAATCAACGGGAACCTGAGGATTGACGTCCTCGGGGTTGCCGCCCATCTCCACCATGGCGTCCCTCAACGCTGCAAGGTCGACCACGGCAGGAACACCGGTGAAGTCCTGAAGAATAACACGTGAGGGACGAAACGGAATTTCGGTACGCTCGCCGTTTGGAGACCAAGCGGCGATGGTTCGAATGTCGTCTTCGGTGATCAGAAAACCGTCGTGGCCCCGAAGTGCACCCTCAAGCAAAATACGGACCGAGTACGGCAAATGCCCGGTGGCCACGCCGTTGGCATCGAGCGCTTCGAGGGCAAAGTAATCGCCGCCAACCTCAAGGGTGCGTCGTGCGTTGAAGGGGTCCAAAGTCGCCATGATTCTTGCCAAAACGCACCCGTCTATGAAGAAAACCCTCAGCGCCGATGACGTAAGAGGCGCTGCGAAGAACCGTTGAGGCTCGCTTCACCAGAATTGGTACCAAGGGGTCGTTTCTGAACCAACAAAGGTGGCTGAAATCAACTTGACATCTTCAACGGGCTTGTCGCCTGCACCGGTTTCAACCTCTGAAATATCGGTCACGAGGTTGCATCCGCTGGTGATTTTCCCGAACACGGTGTGAACGCCGTCAAGCCAACTCGGACCTTCGCCGTTGTTGCTGTCTTCTGGAATCAGGAAGAACTGGCTGCCGCCGGTGTTGGGAGCACTGGTCTTGGCCATGGAGATGGTGCAGGTCTCGTGCAGCAGGCCGTTGTCGGCTTCGTCGGGAACGGTGTAGGAAGATTCGCCTGCGGGGCAGTCCGTGCCTTGCACTTCGTTGCCGTCGCAATAGCCAAAGAATTTCCCGGCGTGACCGCCGGTGCCGTCGTTGTTGGTGAAATCGCCACCCTGAATCATGAAATCATTGATGATTCGGTGAAAGATGGTGTTGTCGTAACGACCTTGTTCAACGAGGAGTTTGAAATTCTCAACGTGGAGCGGTGCAGCGTCGGGATAGAGTTCAATCGTGATGGTGCCGCTGTTGGCACCGCCGTTCCACGACATCTCAAGGTTCACGATGTCGGTCGTGGTACCGGCACGGTTGGCCACGTTGATCATGCTGAGCAAAAGAAGGATGGCGATGAAGACCGCGAAGATACCGGCGAGGGTGGGTGTACCGTCCTTGACCAAGCGCGGGAAAGCGGTTTCGCTGATGCCCTTGTTTTGCATCTCGTTTAACAAATCGTTGTAGAGGCTGCCCGCTTTCTTGTCGCGGGGGTTTTTCTTGGTCGCTTCTCGAAGCAGAGAGGCAGCTTTTCGATAGGTCGCACGGTTGTGACCGGCCTTGGCCTCAACCCACGTTGCGTGGCCAGCGAGACGAAGCGTCGTTTGCTCTTTCCCATTCGGGTCAGCTTCACGAAGTATCTTCAGGGCCGAATCTCCTTTCCCTTTTGCAATGGCCTTGTCTGCCTTTTCCCATGCCGTCGCCAAATCGTCGTCCGCCATGGCCCCTCCAACGGGAGTTTGGTTTTGAGCCTCACCCTCCGTCAGCATCTCGTGTGTTCGTCGGGGAAGGCAAGAAGGGAATGTGGTGGCAACATGTTGAAAGAGTGCTTGACAACCCCGCCCGCTAAGGACGGGCACCTTGCTCATCAACCGAGGGATGTTTCTCATGGACCGTATCATCAACGACTTCACCATCAACATCGCCACCGCCAACGGAACGGGTTCGCAATCCGCCAACCTCATCCTCCTCCAGTCGCTCTTCGACATGGGCGTGCCCGTCAGCGGAAAGAACCTCTTTCCATCCAACATTTCCGGGCTGCCAACCTGGTACATCGTCCGCCTTTCCGACCAAGGATACCAAGCACCCGGTGATCGCACCCACATTCAGGTGCTGGTGAACCCTGCCACTTGGGACGAGGATCTCGAAGCCCTTGAGCCGGGTTCCGTCGTCATTTGGAACAGCGATACGAAGGGAAAGACTGTGGAGCGAGACGACATCATCTCCTACCCTGTTCCGATGAGTTCACTGGCACGGAAAATCAACCCGAAGATCGCCAAACTCGTCACGAACATCGTCTACGTCGGTGTACTCGCCGAATTGTTGGGCATCGACCTGTCCTGTTTGGAATCCGCCGTCGCCAAGCAATTCAAAGGCAAGGCTTCGGCCATTGAACTCAACATCACGGCCTTGGGTCTTGGCCGAGATTACATGAAAGAGAATTTGACCAAGGAAGACACCTATGCCGTGGAGGCTCGCGAACGAACAAAACCCCAATTCTTCATCGAGGGCAACGAAGCAGCAGCCCTTGGCGCTCACTATGGCGGAGCCCAACTGTTGGCTTGGTATCCCATCACGCCCTCCTCTTCACTTGCAGAGAGCATCATCGCCTACATCCCTCGTCTGCGAACCGACGACGACGGCAAGGCCACGATGGCGGTCATTCAGGCCGAAGACGAATTGGCAGCCGCCGGCATGGTGCTCGGCGCAGGATGGGCCGGCGGACGTGGCATGACGGCGACCTCTGGACCCGGTATTTCGCTGATGCAGGAATTCATTGGCCTGGCGTACTTTGCTGAGATCCCATCGGTGTTCTGGGACGTGACTCGCGTTGGACCGTCCACCGGGTTGCCCACCCGAACGCAACAATCCGACATCGCCATGCTTTACGAGGGCAGTCACGGCGACACCCAGCACATCGTGCTCATCCCGGGCACGGTTGAGGAGTGCTTCGAATACGGATGGCGCGCCTTCGACTACGCTGAACGGTTCCAAACCCCTGTCTTTGGCATGAGCGATTTGGACCTCGGGATGAACCGTTGGGCCTGCGATGGCTTCACCTATCCCGACCAACCGATGGACCGTGGAAAAGTGGTGCGGGAACAAGACGTGTTTGAAGCGTTTGAGACCTTCGGACGGTACCTCGATGTTGACGGTGATGGCATTCCCTACCGCACCTTGCCGGGCTCCGGTATGGCCCCCATCCTTTACCGTGGAACGGGACACAACCCCATGGGCGTGTATTCCGAAAAACCCGCCGATTACTACAACCTCATGCAACGCTTGAAGGACAAAATCGAGTCGGCTCGAGACCAACTCCCCGCCCCCATCCTTCGAGAAGAAGAGGAATGCGAAGTCGGCATCATCTTCCTAGGGAGCATGGAAAATTCGATTCAGGAAATCGACGACATCATGGAAGCCACCGGGATGAAGGTCAGCCAGTGCCGGGTTCGCGCACTTCCGTTCCATTCAGAGGTTGAAGCGTTCGTACGCCGCCACGAAATCGTCATTGTGCTCGAAATCAACCGGGACGGTCAACTCTACGGCATTCTCCGTCGAGAACTCCCCAACGATTTGGTGACCAAGGTTCACTCGGTGGCCTACAGCGACGGCATGCCACCCCGTGCTCGGATTTACGCCGAACGCATTTTGGCGACACTCGAGGAGGTGAACCAATGAGCGAAAAACCAGCCCGTGCTGTGAAGTTGAACGTCATCAACGAACCAAAGGACAGCTACACCGGTGGCCCTTCTTCACTGTGTCCCGGTTGCGGCCACGACCAAATTTCGAGCGTCATCATCTCCGCAGCATGGGAAAACGGCATCGAACCGCACCGCATCGCCAAGATGTCAGGTATTGGGTGCTCCTCGAAGACGCCAGCCTACTACCTCGGCCAGTCGCACGGTTTCAACACCGTCCACGGACGCATGCCCTCGGTCACCACCGGCGCTTACGCCATCAACAAGGAACTGCTCTACCTCGGCGTGTCCGGTGACGGCGACTCCGCCTCGATCGGCATCGGCCAACTCATTCACGCCATTCGACGAAACATGGACATGGTCTACATCGTTGAAAACAACGGCGTGTACGGGTTGACCAAAGGTCAGTACTCAGCCACCGCTGATGTTGGTTCAAAGAAGAAAAAGGGGCCGACCAACGAAACTCAGCCCATCGATTTGTGCGCGTTGGCCATCAACTTGGGCTGTACCTTCGTGGCGCGTTCCTTCTCTGGGTCCAAAAAACAGTTGACGTCTCTGCTGAAGGCAGCCATGTCCCACAAGGGTTTTGCTCTCATCGACGTGATTTCGCCCTGTGTGACCTTCAACAACAACGACGAGTCGATGCGCTCGTACAGTTACGTCAAGGAAAACGAAGTGACCTTGCACATGGCCGACTACATCCCTCATTTCAACCCGGTCGAGGAGATTGACGTACCCGAAGGTCATTTCAAAGACATCACGCTTCACGACGGTTCAACCATCCGTTTGGAGACCATCTCCGAAGAACACGACCCGGGTGATGCCATGGCCGCTTTGACCGCCCTCCACAATGCCGAAACCAACGCCAAACACGTCACGGGACTGCTGTATTTCGATGCAAGCAAGCCGTCTCTCGCAGAGGACTTGGGCCTGGTTGATGCCCCACTTTTGGACGTCCCCGACGAAGTTCTGCGCCCCGATCAGGCCTCGCTTGACGCCCTGAACGCCGAGTTCTTGTCGTGATGGGGTTCTCTACCGACCTCTCATAAAGGAGGAGAACCAATGGAACATCATGGTTGAACCCGTCACGACAGCAACAAGTCTTGGCTTAGGCGGTGTTGGTGTCTATCTCTTCAGCCGTTTTTGGAAAGACAGAAACCAACGCTTGCGCGCCCTGGCTTTGGCGGACAAGTACAGCACCACGACTCGGATTGGCTCTCATCAAGGGCAGACCCGCTTGCTGGTCAACCTTCCCCAAGTCGGTGAGGTTCCAGCCAGCGAACAATCAGCATGGCGCCAACGAGATGAACGAAGAAATCGTAATTTTTTGGAATTGGACCTGCTTCAGCAGGAAGCGACGTCCGGCGATGAAGGTGAAGTGGAGCAGGATTTTGCTGATGATGAGCGGCTCATGGAGCTCGAAGCAAGAACGACCTGGATTGAATCCAACGAACCGCCCATGAACGCTCACGCTGCCCTTGTCGCTGAAGAACAACTTGGTAGCGGCGTGGTGATTGCTGATCTCAATGAAGAGGAACCTGAAGTCAACATCGACGAACGTCTTGAACGAGAAGGCGGGGCCTCAGGGGTGGTCCAAATCTCACTGGCGTGGGACGATTACAACGACCTTGACCTCCATGTTTTCTGTCCATCGGGTGAACGCATTTATTTCAACAACAAAAAAAGCGATTGCGGCGGGGATTTGGATGTTGACATGAACGTCCGACCTGTATCAAACACCCCGGTTGAGAACGTGGTTTGGAAGGAGAACGCCCCCTTGGGAGCCTACAAAATCGGTGTTCACTTTTACAAGCACCACAAGAAACGTCGTACAAAGCGGCTGTGCAATTACCGCCTTCGGGTGATCACCCACGGCAACACCAAGGAATACCTCGGTTCCATCAAGTACGGACAAGCCATGCAAATGGTAACGTCGTTCTCGCTGGAACCCGCCCCTGAGGCTTAGGCAGCATGGGCAGCACACCATGCTGCGCCCAATGGACCAGCGGTTGAAAGCAACCGGGCTGGAACCAACTCCGCTCCGGTGCTGAGCAAAGGCGCTATCTCATTCCAGTGCTCCACGATTCCCCCGTAAACGATGATGAGCGTCGGCTGGAGACGTTGTTCGAGAAAGGTGAGACCTTCCTGAAAGCGCTCACACCACGCTGGAATGGAAAGTTGGAGTTCTTGGCGTGCACGCCCCGAGAGATGTTCTTCCAAAATGCCACCCCGTGTCGGGTGTGGAAGGCGGCCGTACTCGAGATTCGGTTCCAACACGCCCTCTCGATGAACGGTGGTCCCCAGTCCCGTTCCCACGGTGAGGGTGAGCACGCAAGCGTGGCCTTCGTGACCGTGCCCAAAGGTTGCTTCACCGATGGCGACAGCGTCTGCATCGTTGACGAGCGCAAACCTCCCGTCGTGGTAGGAGCTCAACTCTTCAATCATCGAAACCGAACACCACGCCGAACCAAGGTTCGGGGCTGTTTGAATCCGGTTGTCCTCAACGGCGCCGGGGAAACCCATCCCAATCGGCCCTTTCCAAGCAAAGGACGACAGCACCTCGTGCAGAACAGGGAGCACCTCGGAAGGCGACATCCCTCCTTGGTGTCGACGGGTCACGACCTCACCGTGCATCTCTCCCGTTTGGACATCGAACAGGCCGACGCGGAAGCCACTTCCTCCAAGATCAATGCCCATTGAAAGCACGTTTCACGCCCCCTTTGCGGACAGAATCGCCTCGACCAGCGGAGGAAAGGTTGCTCCGTGAGGATAGGGAGAAACGACGTCAGCGGCTTCACAAACGCTGTCAAACGCACCGCCCACCGCGACCGACCATCCGAGAACATCAAACATGGACAAATCGTTTGGCGCATCACCCACACACAGCGCTTGAGCCACGG
>JAYQAK010000072.1:0-9558 GCA_038136695.1 Candidatus Poseidonia sp. | reverse complement strand
TTGGAAGGACTCCTTAAACATTGTCAGCAAAACACCACAGAAAGTGCGGCGCAGTATAGCGTTTTTTGAGAGATTTTTCAACCCCAATCTTTCAAATTTCGACCACGGGGCGGGTCCGGGGGCAGAAGGGTTCATTTTCCTCGGTTTTTTCCCAACGACGAGCAGCATGTCCAACCACCCGTTTGAAAACACCTACAACCTCTCCGAACAACAACTTGAGATGTTGGACGAAGCCGAAGACCTCATGCTCAAGGGTTCGCTTGGTGCAGCAGAAAAAATGCTGCTTTCCATGCTCAAAGCCGATGAAGATTGCATTCCAGTCCTCTCCAACCTGGGCCACTTGTACGGCCGCCACCTCTCAGAATTTGAAACCGCCGTAGAGTACTACGATCGGGTGCTGGCCCTTGAGCCCGACAACGCATGGGCTCGAGACGCCCGAAGGCGTTACATGCGCTACATCGAATAGGCCGTGAACGACACCAAAGTTCATGGAGATGCCATGCACCGTGGCGAGCATGGACGCCTCCAACATCCTCATCGCTGGTGTTGGGGGCATCGGGTGTGCATGGGCCCACCAAGCCTTCCAACGCTGCCAAGGGGCGGCTCATCTCGCACTCATCGACGCCGACGAAGCCAGTTTCCATGCCGGTGAATCCATCCACAACCTCCGCCTCGGACATGCACTCGACAGCGTCGGTTGTGCCGCCCTTCCACCGTTGGCAGAACAGCGAATGCGGGGCCTCAGTACCCTCACCACACAACTGTTGAGCGACACCGAATTGGTGATTTTGCTCACGGGTTTAGGCGGCGGTGTCGGCACGGGTGCTGCTCAAGAATTCGCCCGTCAAGCCAGACAGTCAGGCGCCATTGTACTGGCCGTGGCGGGGCTGCCGTTTGAAGCACAGCCCACGAGGCTTGAGTTGGCCATGGAGGGGCTGACACGTCTGGAGAGCACGGCACACGTTACGGTTCGTTTGTCCCTTGAACGGTTGGCTCGCCAGGCCAGAGAGCGTGGTCAACTCTGGCAAATGGGTGCTGAATGGATTGAAGATCTGGTTGATGGTTTGGTTCGAACCCTCATGCGAATGGGCCTTATCAACCTCGATTTGATGGACCTGCGGGCCATCGTGAATCAAACCGGCGAGGCCACGATGTTGGTGGGCATCGGCCGCCCAGACGACCCTCGGGGCATTCTCGAGTCGGCACTCAAAGCCCCGCTGGCCGAAATGGACGTCAGTGGCGCAAAGGGTTGCCTCATCCAGGTCGAAGGAGGCCTCGGCATGACCATCGGACAGGTAACCGCCGTGGCCGACTTGTTCACCAGCGCCGTTGACGATGACGCTCAGTTGATTTTTGGAGCACGTGTCAGCGAAGACCTCGAAGACACAATACGTGTGGTCACCTTGCTCTCTGGAATTCAAAGTGGCTAATCGACGAGTTCGACCTCGTCGTCCCACTCCACGTCGGTGGCCAACACCTCGGGTTCTTTCCATTCCACGCCTTGAAACTCAGGGAAGTTGCTATCCTCTTCATCCGCCGCCTTTTCTTCGGTCAAATCCTGCACCTCCACATCATCGGTGGCTTCGTCTTGACTCGCAGGCAGAGTTGCTGGTGTAGGCTTTTCAGCGGGTTCTGTTCGTTCAACCATGGCCTTGATGGCAGAATCCCTGCGGTTGCGTCCGACCACCGAATCCAACACGCGTGGTTGCATCCAAAGAAGCGTCAAAACGACAATAATGTGGCCGGCGATGAACACCTGTTTGACGTCTCCCAAGACCTCGGACACCATGGCAACGCTGCCAGCATAGGCATACCCAAAGGCCAACCCCATAGGCAGCGCGTTGGTCGTGCTGAGCAGATTGAACGGAGACTTGAACGAGCGCGAGGTGAGGCTCCAAATCGCCATGATGATGGTGAACCCCATCAACAACACCTCTTCGACCATGGTCCAAGCTTTGTATTCTGAGAGAACCAAGTGCCTCCAAACCGTAAACAGATGCCACGAAACCAGAACTTGGCTCAGGAACATCCAGCGACCGGCGAACGAGTGGAGTTCCTTCGATTTCGCCGCCTCGTAGCGCTGGCTCCCGGTTCGCCTCCAAGCGAGGATGAAGACACCAATCACGAGGACGAAGAAAGCGGGATTTCCAAGCAGAACGTCGGCAAGTCCTGGAGCTTGACCGACGGATGAAAGCCATTCGAACCCAACCAACAATCCAATCGTGAGCAGGACGATCGCAACAAAACTTCCACCGCTGCTCAACCAAGTTGAAGGGTTGAGACGGTCGCCGTCGCTGGGAAGGCGTGAGGCTGAAACTCTCGAAAGCCATCGACCAACACCCAATCCTTGGACAATGGCCCAAAGAACGAAGCCGAAACCAAGTGCCAGCGGCAGGAATGAAAGCCAATTTCCAAGCAACCCGCCCTCCCCGATGAGCGTGCGAAGGAGAACGAACGTCAATCCTGCCATGGCTGCGGGGAAAACGCAGATTCGAAACGAGGTCAACATGCGGAGAAGCCAACCATGTTGGTCGTCCTCGGCCTCCTGAAGTTGGGTCCAGCGTTGAATCGCCTCGACATGACTCAGCAAACCCGTGATGATGTAACCCCCCGCCAACGAGAGGTACCCCTGTGCTGCGAATTCTTCACCGTCGTTGATACTCATGAAGTAGAGAAGAATCCCCATCCCTGCCAGCAAGACCACATGAGGAAAGGTCTTGGGGCTCAGCAGGACCCGAAGGAGGTCGAGCAGGGAGGAGCCGTCTTGCTTGAACGCTTCAAGGGAGCCTTCATTGGAGGCATCCTCGGGGTGGTCCAACCCGTTGGTCTCCATGACACGACGTAGCGACGACCCATTTTGAGGGTATGGTCGTCGGAGAGTGAAATCTCATGAACGGTGAGAACCTGGCCCACACGTGGCGAAGCGACTCACGAAGGCCTTGCGAGGAAAGCGAAGATGGGTCGGCGTCCTTGTGGACCCAACCCTCTCGTCCCGAGAGGACGTGAATGCTTGCGTGGCAACGTTGTGCGAAGGCATGGATATCAAGCCCGTTCGCCTGATGGATTTCCTCCCTTCGAACGAACGCGCCCAACGATGTGTTGAGCACGAAAACACCCTCGCCAACGACCGTGAAGGCGGCTTGGCCATCTTGCAAGTCCCTCTCAAGGACATCAGCGTACTTCGGGAACATCTCAAACACAGCGAAGCCTTGAGCCGCCACGGCATGGTGAGCCTCAGCACCAGCGGCAAGATCCGATTGGTCCGCGAACGCCTCGGGCTCCCAAAACCAACACGACGACGATGAACACCGAAGGGTGGACAGGACCAAACAAAGCATCCAAATCCAGCGAGAGGCTCAAGAGCACCTTTGCTTACGCCGTCCCATGGGAGCCGGCGGAACTGCCCCGAAGATGAAGATGAACGAGGTCTTCATCTTGACAGGAACGACCCTGTTGCTCGGTGCGTTGTTCATGCAAGCTTGGGTCACGCCTGTGGCCATCGAACAGGGCGGAGCGCCTTACTTGAACGGAGCCTCGATGATGAGTGGAGATGCCTTTGAAATTGAGTTGACGGTCGAGAACCAAACCACGGTGCGCATCGTCTTCTACGACGAAGAGAACACCATCCTCAGCGCAGAGTCGATCGTCATGGCAGCGGGCCAGACGGTCAGCCGAACACTGGATGTTGACGAAGGCGGCTATTACACCTATGAGATCGACACCAAGGGCGTCGAAGCCACGCTCAACCTCGACATCGATCGTAAACTGATGATCGACCTCCTGCCGTTTCCAGTGGGTGGCTTGTTGTTGGCCTTTGGGTTGTATCAACGTCAAGCGGTTGCTGAAGAACACGAGACCAAAACGGCCCCTTCAATCGACGATGTGCTCGACGCCGATTTGGATGTTTGACCACCGCAACTCATTGGGTTCGTCACACTCGATGCGAGGCTCTTTGAGCACCAAGAAACCGTCCTTTGAAAGCCCCTCAAACGATTGCTTCATCCCTCTATAGAAAACTGGCCCGAGGCGCTCAATCCCGTGTTGGACTTCCCTGTTGAGAAGAAGCTCTGAAAGCGATGATTCGTTTGAGCCCTTGGCGGGGAGTTCGTAAAGGGAAGCCACCAAGGCGTGAACCATTTCATGCAGGTCATCAGGCCGCATGTCGAGTCCGAGATGATCAAGCCCCCCAAACGAAGCGTTCGCATCGTGAACCGTGTTGATGCCAATACCGAGCACCACCCTGGTATCGTCGCCTTGGGTTTTGCCCTCGAAGAGAACCCCCCCGGTCTTCAGCCAACGTTGCTGAGCAAGATCTTTGACAAACACATCGTTGGGCCACTTCAAACACACCGTTTCGCTTGAGGCATTTCCGAGAAACCGGAGCAAACGGGTTAACATCGCCCCAACGTTGACCTGCTCCATGGTTCCAAACGATCTTCCGGCTGTCTGGCCCACAACCCAAGATGCGAGGAGAGCACCCTCGGTCGACGTCCACGTTCTGCCACGCTGCCCACGCCCTTGATGCTGAACGACGGCGCGTAAACTGGTGCCTTCGTCGGAGTCTTCATTCAACAGCACCTCGTTGGTGCTGCTCACTGACGTTTCAACCTTCAACGTCGAGCGCTCGTAGGGTTTCCACAGTTGGACCACGGCCAATTCCTCCCCGCCTTCGAACACATGGGTCGCACACACGCTGGCTGCCAGACCCTGCACCCACGCTTGTTCGCAAGCAGTGTGGCCGTCTTTCTTTGACGAGACAACGGCAAAGGCAAGAGCGCCCGGGGCCAACAACGATCCGTTGCGGAGTTCCAAAAGGAACCTCGAATACAACCCGACCTTATCGTTGTCCACCAACGCCGCTTCTTCCATGGGACCCAAGCGGTCGCCTTCCATCTCCGAGGCGGGAAGATAGGGGAGATTCCATACGACGATGTCGTACGAACGATGGCCCCCCCACTGATGTTTTTCTCCGTCAAGGCGTGGCCCAGGCCCCCCTTCGTGGACCTCTCCAACAAACCCGTTCAGCGACAAACTCGCCCGGGTGCTTGCTACGGCATAGGGATTGATATCGCAAGCCGTCACCTTGTACCCTCGGCTGGCGGCGTAGACGCTGAGTGCCCCGCTACCGGTGCCGATTTCCAACCATCGTTGACCTCCCCCAACGGCTTGTTGAGAAACGACCTTCGCCAAGAGGTCGGTGTCCTCCCGAGGCGGGTAGACCGTGGGCGGAACCGTAAGGGAAAACACGGACCCCTCAGGCGATTGCCAATCCACGTGCGATGAGGCCCTGCGAAGGTGTTCCAACTCACGCTCGGCGTGCTGAACTTCGAAGGGGGGTTTCGAGGTCACAGTCCGGTCTGGTCAACCACCTTTGAAGAGGCTATGCTTGTGGATTTTTGCTCCGAATTGGGGTTTTTGGGGAGTTTGAGCAGGTTTATGACCTGCGACCTCCAGCCTTTACCGGACGGAGCAGCCTTGGCTATGGCTCACGCCCATCCCGAAACGTATAAGAACACCATGCAGGTCGGACAAAAAGCCCAAGTTGCTACATTGGGCCTGTAGCTCAGTCAGGTAGAGCGTCGGACTTTTAATCCGATGGTCGCGGGTTCGAACCCCGTCGGGCCCGCCTGAATGGTCTACCGGCTTGATGTGGGTGGGCGATTCGGGGTGTAAAAATGGTCGTAAAAAGTGCAACGAAAAAACGGTTGATGGAACTGGGCGTCTCAGAAGAATACGCTCACAAACTGGCCACCGACCGAAACATGACGGACATCAAGAACATGTCGCACGACGACGTGGCCTCAACGTTGGGCATTTCCAAAGACGCCGAAGAATTCGTCAACACCATGAACATCATTGCAGAGCAGGGTTCCCGACGCCGTGCTCAGAAGAAGAGCACAAAGATCACCATTCGTGCCAAGGCCATTGACGATATCGATCGCCCAGAAATCACCTCGCGTTTCAACGCACTCAACCACGTACTGGTCCCCCACCAGGAACTCGTCGGTGCAGCCAACATCTCCCCTGAAGAACAATTGGCCATCGAGATGGCTGAACTCGCTCCGTGGCGCATGATGCAACCCGACCCGGAAACGGGCGAAGACCGACTTGCGAAGGAATTGCTCCCAAAAATTCTGATCACCGACCCCGTGGTGCAAGTCATCAAAGAAACGGAGGAAGCAAAAGATTCCGCAGCACACATGGCTGACCCCGATCATCGTCCGTTGGCCGCCGGCTGGATTGCTGACCGCGTGCTCAAGGTCGTCCGCCAGTCCCCGTCGGCTGGACGAACCATCGCTTACCGACTCATCGTGGAGGGGAACTGAAGGAGAGGAACATCATGCAGGAAATCATTCAATCATTTTTCAAAGAACGCAGCCTGGTCAACCACCAACTTGCCTCCTACAACGACTGTATCCCCGCTTCCGAGACCGCCCTCTCTCGCATGGAGCGCATTATCCGAAACATCCGTGTTGGTACCGACGAGGATTTCGACGACGACGAAGGCGGTTACATCAAACTCGATGTCCACGACCAGGACATCGTCATTCGCCTGAAGAACGTCAAACTCGGCCAGCCCACCGTGAAGGAGGCCAACGGTGCCTTGAACCCTTCAACCCCAATGGAATGCCGACTGCGCAAGCTCACCTACATGTCTCCGGTCACCATCGATTTCACCATCAAGCGGAACGGTGTGCCATCACCCACCGAAGCAGGTGTGGCCGTCGGTTCCATGCCGATCATGGTTCGCTCTGAGCGATGCAACCTGCACCCCAAGCACATTGCAGGTGACCGCGTTCTTTCGCCAACCACCTCTGCGGAAGACAAAACCACCTGGCACGAACTTCTCCGCAAGCGCGGCGAAGACCCCCTCGACCCTGGTGGCTACTTCATCATCAACGGTACGGAGCGTGTGCTCATCTCAATGGAGGATTTGGCCCCGAACCGAGTCACCGTCGAAATCAACAAGCGCTACGCCAAGCAAACTGAAGTGGCCAAGATTTTCTCACAAAAAGACGGTATGCGCAAGCCGCTGACCATCGAAAAGCGCCGTGACGGTATGCTGATGGTGAAGATCAGCACGGCCGGTACAACCGCCATCCCCGTGGTGTTGCTAATGCGCGCCCTTGGTGTGGAAAACGACCAACAAATCTTCCAGGCCATCGCCGGGAACACGGATTCCTTCAAGTTCATCGTGGCCAACATCAACGAAGTCAACGACAACGAGGAATACAAAGTTGTGACCACCGAAGAAAGCCACCAGTGGCTCGAGAAGAAGTTCGCTGCAGGCCAACAGAAAGAGTACCGTGAAGCCCGTGTGAACCAGCTCCTCGACCGTGAACTCCTTCCCCACCTTGGCGACCAAGTTGCCGACCGTGAAAAGAAAGCCATCTACCTCGGCCGTATCGTTCGCCAAGTGTTGGAAATGGCCATCGAAGGACGCGACCCCAACGACAAGGACCACTACGCCAACAAGCGTGTCCGTCTTGCGGGTGACCTCATCGAGGACCTCTTCCGTGTTTCCGCCGGCCAGTTGGCCCGCGACCTCAAGTACCAACTCGAGCGTCACCACAACCGAAAGCGGGAGCTCAAAATCACATCCTGCCTTCGACCCGATGTTCTGACCTCCAAGATCATGCACGCACTGGCGACCGGCAACTGGGTCGGCGGCCGGTCCGGCGTCAGCCAATTGTTGGACCGAACCACCTACCTCGCTGCGCTTTCTCACATGCGCCGTGTGACTTCGCCTCTGGTTCGTAGCCAACCGCACTTTGAGGCACGTGACCTTCACCCAACCCAGTGGGGCCGATTGTGTCCCAACGAGACCCCTGAAGGTCAGAATTGTGGACTTGTGAAGAACGCTGCTCAAATGATCGACATCTCCGAAGACGTCAACGAAATCGAAATCCGAGAACGTCTTGATGAACTTGATGTGTACCAACCCGACGACTGGACGGACGGTGACCGTGTTCACGTGAACGGCGACATTTACGGCATTCACAAGCGCGGGACCAAATTGGTCAGCCACTTCAAGTCGTCCCGACGTCGTGGCGTGATTCCTTCAGAAGTCTCGATTCGCCACGATGTCGAGAACAAGGACATCTTCATCAACACCGATAAGGGTCGCATCTTGCGACCCTTGCTCATCCTCTACGACGGTTCCCCTCGGCTCACCCAAGAACACCTCAGCAAACTGTCCAGCGGCGAAATGAACTTCCGTTCGTTGGTCATTGAAGGCGTTGTGGAATGGGTCGATGCCGAAGAAGAGGAAGACCTCTACATCGCACCACGACCCTTCGTCCTTCCTGAAACGGTCCCTGAAGGCGACTCCGCTGGCCTTGCCGGTCGTGTCGTCAAGTACGAGGACGTGGAATGGACCAACCTCGGTGAACCTCGCGCCACGAAGGCTCAACTCCGTGCAAAAATCAGCATGCCAAACGGTGAAGTGCAAACCACGGAATTCGAAGTTGATCTGCTCTACACGGAAGAACACACGCACTGCGAAATTGACCCGCAGCTTGTGCTCGGCGTCTGTGCATCGCTCATCCCTTACCCAGAACACAACTCCACGCCTCGTGTTACGGGTGGTACGGCGATGGTCAAGCAATCGCTTGGCCTACCAAGTGCCAACTACCGCATGCGCCCCGACACGCGCGCCCACATCCTTCACTACCCACAACGCTCCATCACCAAGACGCGAGCCATGGAAACCACGCATTTCGACGACCGTCCCGGTGGCCAGAACTTCATCGTCGCCATCATGTCGCTCCACGGCTACAACATGCAAGACGCTGTCATCATGAACAAGGGCTCGATTGACCGCGCACTCGGCCGCTCGACCTTCAACCGAACGTACAACGCAGAGCGACGCCGATTCCCTGGCGGACAGGTTGAGGAAATCGAGAAGCCCGGCACGTCCAAGGAGGAAATCAAGGGACTCAAGACACCCGAGGCCTACCTCCACTTGGAAGCCGACGGTTTGCCTGTGCCAGAGTCTGAACTGGTTGGCGGCGACGTCTTGGTCGGTAAGACCAGCCCACCCCGGTTCCTTGAGGAATCCTCAGGTGGAGCCTTCTTGACCGCACAAGAACGCCGTGAATCTTCCATGCTGGTTCGCCACGGCGAGAAAGGATGGGTCGACAACGTCTACGTCACCGAATCCCTTGACTCCGGCCGTCTCGTCCGTGTGATGGTGCGAAGCCACAAGGTCCCCGAAGTCGGTGACAAGTTCGCTTCACGTCACGGGCAAAAAGGTGTGATTGGACGCTTGGTTGAGCCAGAGGACATGCCGTTCACCCCCGACGGTGTTGTGCCCGACCTCATCATCAACCCGCACGCAATTCCATCCCGAATGACGGTTGCTCACGTTCTCGAAATGATCGGCGGCAAGGTCGGTGCCATGGAAGGACGACGCATTGACGGAACGGCGTTCCGTGGTGAGAAAGAATCCAGCCTGCGTGACGGTCTGGTTCGCAACGGCCTGGCTCACACCGGTCGTGAGATGATGATCAACGGTGAGACCGGTGAATCCTACCCGGCTGACATCTTCGTTGGTTG
>JAYQAK010000071.1:0-9827 GCA_038136695.1 Candidatus Poseidonia sp. | reverse complement strand
GTTTAACGACCCAAACACCCAGGTTTTGGACGTCAAATACCTCGAGTACAACGGCAGAGAGTACATCATCCAGCAAAATCAACTGGTCGACCCGGGAAACGCAGACCCAAACGTTGGAGAATGGAACGACCCCACACAAGTTTCTGTCCTTCTCATCGATGTCACGGACAAGACCAACCCTACGCTGATCGACAGCTGGTACGATGCCGACCACCCAAGCGGGCCGCACAACCTCTACACCCACATGATCGATGGAGAATGGTACATTTTCGTGGCGAACCCCGATTACAACAACTGCAACGATGCGATCGGCGAGGCGTGCGGCGGCGTGACCATTGCTCACCTCAATCTGGATGGCTCAGCGGCTCGAAACCTTCAGGGCGTCCTTTCTGGAGTCGGCCACACCATCATCAAAGTTGGCGAATACGAAGTGTCGTGGGAAACAACGCGAGGAGGCTGGATTTACATTCACGACATGACCGTTCAATTGTGGCCGGGAGAGGATCCAAACGACCCGCGTTACGGTCGCACCTTCATCTATGGCAGTTACTGGGAAGCAGGCCTTCGAATCGGCGATGTGACCGACGTTCCCCACCCCGTCAACTCACCCGAAGCCTACACGCTGCATGCGACAGCGTGTCGTACCGGCTTTGGCAACCCCCTCATGTGTCGATGGCGCGCCCCAGAAGTCGGTTTGTGGATGGACTTCCTCGATTTGGACGAGGACGGCCAACCCGATAGCGGAACAACAGGGAACGAAAACGGCGGGCGAGTTTCCTACATCCATTATGCAGAACCTTTCCCAACCATGGTGGATTTGTCCCACGTCGGCTATTCCGATGAACCCGTTCACATGGTGACGGCAGCCGTGGAAGTGCTGAGCACCTCTGTAGGAACCGGCATCATCTACCTCATCGACACCACCGATTACACGATGGAAGACGGCCAATTCAAATTCAAACCAAAACTGATACGCGATTGGGAGATTCCGTACGCGGAGGACCACTGTTACGGTGGTGATTGCGAAGCACACCCCAACAGCGACGAATGGCTTCTGTTCTCACCTCACAATCTCGACAGCACCTACTTTGAGACCGATGAAACCACCGACCAAAGTCACGGTGGTGGATGGGACGGACGGCTCTACATTTCGCACTACCACGCCGGCCTCTGGGTGGTGGACATTGAGACACTCGTCGACCCGACCAACCCCGACGATCGAGTCGCCGTTCATGAAGAAGCCACGGTGGCGTACTACCTTCCCAACGGTGAAGACGGAACGCCCCTGGACTCCAGCTTCTACGACTTTGGTTGGGTTCCGTTCCTTTGGGCGGTTGAACACCACGACGGCATCACCTATGCTTCGTGCATCTCCACCGGCCTCTATTTGGTTCAACTCGACATCGACCTTCCGTATCGGTTGTAGGTGCTCTTTGCACCTCGCCGTGCTGCACAACACCAGCGACAACCCATCCATGAACGCCATTCAGGGTGTTTGGCCACCTTCGCGTGTGGTGGGGCGACAACGATTGGATTCTGGATCTTTTCCTCGAAGATCTGCGTCATCTTCACACCCTTTGATGGGACTTGAACACAAAGCATTATGAGGACTTCTCAAAGTTAGTGTATTATGGCACGGGATGTTCTTCGCATCACTGGATTTTTCCTCGCCATGCCCCTGTCCTTTTTCTTTCCTGAATTTTTCCTCATGGAATGAAGCACCCTCAACTCCTGTGTGAGCAGGGGTAGCGAGTGATTCGACCCATTGCAAGCCCTCTGATGAGGTCAAAACGAATCAGTGGGTTTGTGTATTGACCCTTTGATTCGTTAGAATGAGGATCGAATCAACCACTCATACAGAAGCGATCACGGGACTTGTGAAAAGAACCAACCCACAGAGAAGATAAGAGCATACCAGGCCAAGACCACGGCAATGATGGTGGCAATAATGTATCCAAGGACATGAACTACTTTTCCCTTGGTGTCCATTGAATTCCATAACTCATGGGTTTCTTTGGAAAACCAATGGTGAATTTTTCCTTCCTTCTCTCTGGCTTGTTCCTTTTGATATTCTACGTAAAGGGCACCTCCGAGAAACACAACAAACAAGACAACAGCTAACGGACTGAATTCATCGCTGAGGTAATCATCCAACCAATCCCCAAGAGAACCAGAGAAAACAAAAAAGACCAATATCGACAATCCAATGCTTATCAACACCCCTCTGAGGGTTAAATGGTCATCGGACATGTCTGAACCATTGCCTGTGGATGAATAAACTGTTTTCCTGCACATGACACTCGAGGTGAATTTCCTGAACTCTCAACTGAATTAGAGGGGCCCCTTTGCCTGCCCGTCTGGGCAAACGGTACCCTCTGCTTACGCGATAACATCATGCAGGAAGCAACGCCAACCCCGAGAAAACGTCACAATTCGTTTGGCACCGGAGTTTGATCCATGTGCAGGAAGGCATAGACGGCCCACCAGGTGACGATGTCCCATGAATGGACAAGGTTCGCTTCACCCGTTGCAGCCTCCGTCACCATGTATTCTTCCATCGTAGGGAGCTGGTCGCAATTGCGATGGTAGCACGGGTAACCGTCCACCACCCCGTTCCATCCAAGCGTCGCAACGCCGATGTCTTGGAAGGGCTGGTGGTCACTTCGAGCCGTCGGCGATTCGTAAATCGCCACCACGTCCTCGTACTGGTTTTGCCAGAGTGGACTTTCTCCCGATGCGAGCCATTCTGCTCGGCCACGCTCCATTTGATACCCCAGGTCAAACGCATCGGCACCGATCCATTCAGCGAGATGGAACATGCCCGCCTGGTCGATCACATCGCCGGTACCGTCAGGCCCGAGGTAGACGGACAGAGCGTAGTCGCCGGGGTAGTTGATGCCCGCCATGTCGAGGTTCAGGTAATTGCTGATGGTGACGCCGTCCGGCACATCGTTGGCAAACGAACGAGACCCCCACAACCCCTCTTCTTCTGAGGACCACAAGCAGAACACCATGGTTCGCCGGGCATCGAACTCTGCAAGAACACTCGCTGTGGTTAACACCATGCTTGACCCTGCAGCATTGTCGTAGGCGCCGTGGCGGGTGCCGTACCCAGGAATGTCTGGCCCTGGCGTAAACAGCACGGGGGGCGCGATATCGAAATGTGCTCCGAAGACCAACCACTCGTCGGGGTACACCGTTCCTTCCTTGTAACCGCAAATGTTCACCGCCCATGCGGTGTTGGATTGGAAGCGTTGAACGCGGACATCGAGGCCGTATCCCTGCATGACCCCTTCGAAATACGTGATGGCGTGCTCGTAGGAGGGGTTGGCATTTCCAATCCAACGGTCAAGGTAGCCAACAGCCCCATCGGGCCCACAGGTTGCACAAGGGGTGTCATCGGTGATGAACTCCACCCACTCGTACACGTCCCGACCGTTCAACCATCCATCGCTGGCTCCAACACCGTTCTCCTCGGTCAAATCACTTCGTTGCGGGCGCACCGTTTCCATCACGAGTGCGACCGCTTCACCGCCGGTGTCGTTGCCCGGAACAAGCCAAGGCCAACTGCCCCCGTCTTGGTTTTCCACGGCTTCGACGGCGGAGCCGGCTTGACCGTTCTCCAACCATGTCATCCACGAAATGTTGGCTGCGCGAATGGGCCAATTGGTTCGGCCCAGTTCGCCGAGGAAGAACACCACATCGTCGTTGCGAGGTGGGAAGAGAATGGGAACAGCCACGGATTCACCTTGCTCGAGGTCGAGAACCGTTCCGTTCTGCGCCCGCAACGATCCCGGATCTTGAATGAAGTAAGGGATGTAGACCGCCACGTCCTCTTTTGCCGTGAGGGTGATGGTTTGCCACATGCCCCCTTCAAGGCGGTCGGCTTCTGCCACCACCAACGCATCCGTTCCAACCCCAGAGGTTTCTTCCTCACCAAAACACCCGGCGAGCGGAGCGACGAGCATTAACCAAACAAGCAAGAGCGCTTGGAGTCGGTGGTTGGCCATGGGATGGCCACCCATCACCCCCTGTTGAAGTCAACGGCGAACCAAACGTGGCGGCCGACTTTCCGCTCTATGGAAACCCACTACCGAAAAAAGGCGAAGGGTTAAGGGGCCCCCGCCGTCCGAACAAGCATGGCCTCCGTTCGGGTGGACCAAAAAAAGAGGGCACTGGTACGAGACGTCCCCTCTTCATTCACCAAAGCCCTCGCCAAGTACTTCGGCTCCGGGCCAACCGATGTCTCACGAGCAATCCAGCAACATCAAGCCTACATCCAAGCGCTTGAAGACAACGGCGTCTCCGTCCATCGCATTGACGCAGACGACAACCACCCCGACTGCATTTTCGTCGAAGATCAGGCGGTTGTGATTGACGGTCGCATGCTCTTGCCCCTGCCCGGGCACCCAAGCCGCGTCGCCGAACAACCGCCCATTGCCAACTTCTTGATGGCGGAACTTGACGGCGTTCAAACGTGCACCATGGGCGGAGAAGCCCGGATGGACGGCGGCGACATCCTCCGGTTGGGCGACATTTTCTTCGTGGGGCGTTCCACAAGAACCAACGATCTTGGCATCAACAGCCTTCGCAGTTTGTTGGATGACTACGGGTTTGAACTCCGTGTTGTGGACATTCCCCCGACGGCGTTGCACCTCACCAGCATCTCCTCAACACCCACGGATCGCCTCATTCTCATTCCCGAAGGCTACCTCACGGCGGATGATTTTGGCGAACTTCCCGAAGGCTCGGAAGTTGTGATCATTCCGAGCGAGGAAGCGTACGGGTGCAACACAATTGGCCTGCCAAACGGCAAGGTCTTGGTGGCCAAGGGCTATCCAACGGTTCACCAAACCCTGCGGGACCGTGGACTTGAATTGGTTGAACTTGACATGAGCGAAATCCGAGCTGCCGACGGTTCGCTGACGTGCTGCTCGATTTTCTATTGAGGCTCTCAAGCAACCATTGAGACCCAGCGGCTCAACACCTCGAGCATGGCGTTGTCAGGCTCACCTTGCCAAACATGACCGTCCATGGCACCCGTCATCGCATCATCGGCGAGCGTCAAACAACCGGCTTCCGGAATCAACTGCAACGTCTTGGTGTGGTCGAGATACAATCCCAGTTCGAATGCGACCCAAGGGGTTGGGTGGCGAGCGAGGGCTGTGAACGGGTCAGAGCGGAGGAAGGAACACAAATCTTCCAGAGAAAGAAAGGAGCACAACATGCTCAACGTGGACTCGAGGGCTTGGCTGGCGGCATGGAGATCGGGCCGCGCATCAAGTTCGCGTTGCTTCACCAACGTCACCAGCGGGACCTCGTCCACCATGCCTTGTGGCACCCTCACACATTGCATGAACATTCGTACAAACACAAGCAAACTCAGGCTTATAAATCTCAAAAAATTGCACCTGTACATGCACCACCACGACAGCGATGCAAAATGCCCCGTCATGCACGGCGGGATGACCTCCTCGACCTCCGAGAAGCGCTCCAATCAAGATTGGTGGCCTGGAAATCTTAACCTGAACATCCTCCACCAACACGACCGAAAGTCCAACCCCATGGACCCCAACTTCAGCTACACGGAGGCTTTCAAATCGCTGGACTACGCAGCGCTAAAGGCCGACCTGCACGCCCTGATGACGGACAGTCAAGACTGGTGGCCTGCCGACTACGGCCACTACGGCCCGTTCTTCATTCGCATGACCTGGCACGCTGCTGGAACGTACCGAATTGGTGACGGCCGTGGCGGTGCTGGTACCGGCGCCCAACGCTTTGCTCCCCTCAACAGCTGGCCTGACAACGGCAACCTCGACAAGGCACGCCGCCTCCTCTGGCCCATCAAGCAGAAGTACGGCAACAAGATCAGTTGGGCCGACCTGCTTGTGTTGACCGGCATGGTCGCCATTGAATCCATGGGCGGACCTGTGTTTGGTTTCGGCGGAGGGCGCGCTGACATTTGGCATCCCGAAGAAGACATCTACTGGGGTGCAGAAGACGAATGGCTTGGTGACAACCGCTACGGCGACACCCGCCAAGACCTCGAGAACCCCCTCGCTGCGGTCCAAATGGGATTGATTTACGTCAACCCACAAGGCCCCAACGCCAACCCCGACCCGCTGTTGAGCGCTCAAGACATCCGCGAGACTTTCGCTCGCATGGCCATGAACGACGAAGAAACCGTTGCCTTGACGGCCGGCGGCCACACCTTCGGAAAAGCACACGGCGCAGGCGAGGAATCCCACGTGGGTGCTGAACCCGAAGGGGCCAGCATCGAGGAGCAAGGCTTCGGCTGGATCAGCACGCACGGCTCAGGAAAGGGCCGAGACACCATCACCAGCGGCATCGAAGGCGCATGGACCTCCAACCCCACCCAATGGGACAACGGTTACTTCGATTTGTTGTTCAAGTACGACGATTCTTGGGTGCTGACCAAGAGCCCCGCCGGAGCTCACCAGTGGACGCCTGAGAACCCCGACGAAGAAGACTTGGCACCCGACGCCGAAGACCCATCCATCAAGGTTCCAACCATGATGACCACGGCCGACATGGCCATGATTCGAGATCCCGAATACCGTAAGATTTCGAAGCACTTCCATGAGAACCCCGACGTGTTCGCCGACGCCTTTGCTCGAGCATGGTTCAAACTCCTTCACCGAGACATGGGACCAAAGGCACGTTACCTCGGCCCCGATGTTCCTGAAGAAGACCTCATTTGGCAAGACCCTGTTTCGCCCGGCTCGACTTCGTACGACGTCAACGCCCTCAAAGACGCCATCAAATCCAGTGGACTCTCCATCAGCGAAATGGTCGAAACCGCATGGGCCAGCGCATCCACCTTCCGTGGCTCTGACATGCGTGGAGGCGCCAACGGCGCTCGCATCCGTCTCGCTCCGCAGAAGGACTGGGAAGCCAACAAGCCCGCCCAACTCCAGAAGGTGCTTGGCGTGCTCGAACCGCTTGCTACCGCTCACGGCGCCAGTGTGGCCGACACCATCGTTCTCGCAGGATGCGTGGGCATCGAGACCGCCTCCGGCGTTTCCGTTCCGTTCACGCCCGGCCGTGGCGACGCCACCGAAGAGCAAACCGACGCAGCCTCCTTCGCTGTGCTTGAACCCGTTTCCTGCGGTTTCCGCAACTACCTGAAGAAGAACTACGCCGTGACGCCCGAAGAGATGATGCTCGACAAGGCCCAACTCCTCGGCCTCACCGCCCCCGAGATGACCGTCTTGGTTGGCGGCCTGCGCTCACTCGGCGTCAGTTCCGACGACCGCGGCCTCTGGGGAAGCGGCGACTCGCTGGACAACTCGTTCTTCACGACGCTTCTCGACATGAACGTGGCATGGACGCCCACCGGCAGCAACTCCTACCAAGCCAAGGATCGGTCCACCGGTGCAGATGTACGAACCGCCACCCGCTACGACTTGGTGTTCGGAAGCAACTCGCAACTGCGAGCCATCGCCGAGGTCTACGCTCAGGACGACAACAACGACAAGTTCGTCGGTGATTTCATCGCAGCCTGGAACAAGGTCATGAACGCCGATCGTTTCTGAAGTCCGAGTTGGTTGTGAACCCCTCACCACGGCAACGGCCGGCCGGTGTATTCGACAAAACGACCCGACGTTGCGAGCGTCTGTTCTTCGACTCGCTCGAGGATGCCGCGCACGCTTTCCTCGGGAGACACCGGCGCACGAGGGCCGCCCATGTCGGTTTCGACCCATCCGGGATGAATCAACAAGAGCGAGATGTTGCGTTCAATCAATTCGTTTTTCATCGATGTGGTGAACATGTTCAGGGCCGTCTTTGAAGCCCGGTAGGCATAGGACTTGCCACTCATGCAGTCTTCGATACTCCCCATCAAACTGGTGATCATCACCACGGTACCGCCTCCGGCCCGGTCCAACAAGGGCAGGGCGTGCTGCGTCACTCGCACAGGAGCGATGGCGTTGACTTCCAAAACGTTCGAAACGACCTCAAAATCGATCTCGTCAATGCTTGGCCAACGCCCGTCGGAAATGCCTGCATTGTTGACGAGCAGGTCCAAGGGTTCGGTGATGCTGCCCATCACTGAACGCACCGAATCCTCACTGCGCACCTCCATGGTGTGTGTTTGGAGATTGGTCGTTGCAAGGTCAGCCAGCCCGCCCAGAGCGTTTCGGTACGTGGCATGAACGGTGTATCCCGCATTGAGGAGTTGTCGCGTGAGTTCCAATCCGATACCACGATTCGCTCCAGTCACAAGGGCAACAGGCATGAAAATGGCTTGCAAGACTCGCGTATAAGGCTTGGTTCATTGAGAGCGGCGACCGTTGACGAACGCCTTTTTGACGGAGTCTTGCGTCGGAGAGCCATGGATGAGGAGGAAGATTATGCCAGCAGCGTCGTGCTGGGTATCTCCGATGCCCTCATCGAAATGACCGGCATTTTGGTCGGTCTAACCTTCGCTCTCGAGGAGATGAATCTCATCGCCCTCTCCGGTTTGGTGACGGGCATCGCCGCATCGTTCAGCATGGGCGCTTCCGAATTTCTTTCCAAACGAACCGAAGCCGGCGGAGACTCGCCCCTCAAAGCCGCTTTTGCGACATGGGCGGCCTATGTTGGCGTCGTGGTGGTGCTGGTGACGCCGTATTTGATCGTCGACCAAGCGCTGTTTGGACTTGAAGAGCACGTGGCCGCCATGGCGATCACGTTGTTCTTGGGTATCGCTGTTGTGGCCGGGTTCAACGGTTGGCTGACCAGCCGGCAACAGCAACCATTCCTGCCTCGTTTTCTCGAAATGCTTGGTATCCTCGCCATGATGACGCTGATTTCCTTTGCCATGGGCAAAGGCCTCAGCACCATGCTCGCTGTTTGAATCAGAAGATGTATTCCTTTTCCACTTCGGGCTCGGCTTCTTTTTCACTCGCCTCTTTGATGTGATTGAGTTGCAGGTAGGCGCTGACCACCATGCCAACCAGAGCGAGATAGGCATCGGGTGCATCGACGCCGTTCAATCGTTCGACCGGCCACCCGAGGAAGATGTAGAGGGCGAGCATCATGCCCAGGGTGCCGACCAAGCCGGCCATCAAAGCCGGTACCAAACGGCGGAATGCGAAACTAAAGAAGAACGCCACGAGCGTTAAGACTCCTGAAAGAAACGCATCGCCTTCGAGATCGAGGCCCACATTTTGCCCTCCAGCGATCAGGTTGGTGATCACGATGTACACCAGGCCTGCAGCAAGAAAACGCATGGACATCTCTGCAACGCTAACGCACACAACCCCGACCAGGGCGGCACCCGCCAATCGGAACAAACCTTCACCCACTGCAGGATCGTCCCCCAGCAAGGAATACAGTGGCCCGATCATCCCAAAGGCAAGAAAGAAACCAACCAGGCCCACGGTCATCGGAATTCGTTTTCGGCCCTCGACGACCATCAGCAACGAGAGAACAAACAAGGGGATGGCGTACAACCAACCACCACTGACCACCAACCGGAGGGCATCGGTGGCGACTTCACCAGGCTCAACCACGCATGATCATCTCCAAGGCGGTAACGGGTTAAATGAGCCCGATCATCGCAAGGCCACCCAACATGATGAGCAAGGCAGGGAGCATCATTTCGAGGCCAGAGCGTGATTTTCCGATGTTTGACAGTTCAGAACCCCGCATCAAGGTGCACTTGGTTCCGGGGGCATCCTCGTTGCCCCAGACTTCGATGGTGCTGTTGCCAAGTGTACCGTCCAAACCTTCGGCTTGAAGTTCCTCAGAAGGCCTTGGTTTGGTCTCACCGAGCACGTAGACGGGGTCGCCCAAGCGGAGACCATAGAGCGTCCAGCGGTGCT
>JAYQAK010000070.1:0-9892 GCA_038136695.1 Candidatus Poseidonia sp. | reverse complement strand
TTCATAGAGGCAAGAACGCAAGGACAGAACGAGGCGAGCGCATGGTTGAAGCCACTTGGGTTGAGTCCGAAGTCCTCAAGGCGGTTCCCGATGCTGTGGTGGAGGTCATTGATTTGCACGGTTCGGGCGATCATTTCCACGTCCGTGTCATTTCCGAATCCTTCGAAGGCGTACGACCGCTTCAACGACAAAAGCAAGTCCTCGCTGTGATGAAGCAGCACATCCCTCATCCCGTTCACGCGCTTGACCTCAAGTGCATGACCCCTGCACAGGCCGAAACCGCAGGTGATACGGCCTTTGACCCGCACGGCGGCGGTCAAGGTGTGCACATTCGCCGAATTCAAAGAAACCAGGAGTGAACCCCATGAATTGGACCCCCGAAGAATTGCAAAGCCTCGTTGACGACCACCCGATTGTCCTGTTCATGAAGGGCAGTCCCAACCAACCTCAGTGTGGATTTTCGAACCGTGCGGCACAAGTGCTCCAGAGCCTCGGCGAAGAATTCGCCTCCGTCAACGTGCTCAGCGATCCTCGAGCCATCCCTTCCATTTGCGCATGGTCGGATTTCCCCACCATGCCGCAAGTGTTCGTACACGGCGAACTCATCGGCGGGTCCGACATTGCGTTGGAAATGCTTCAAGACGGCAGCCTGCGCGAAATGTTTGATGCAGGTCGTCAGGGCTGAACGGTCGAACACACGGTTGACGACGAGCGTTGACAAATCTTCATGGCCGAGTGCCAAGATGTGTGTTCATGGCACGTCCTTCCCGCTGGAGCGAAGAGCGTCAAGCCAACCGTGAACAAGCGGAGTGGATCGTTGGTTGGTTGCGCCGTCACGGACCGGCTTCTACTCCGGACATCATCGCAGCGCTCCAAGCGGAAGGGCGCGAGGTCCGCGCCCACATCCTGCAACGAGCCCTTCGTCGCTCCCCCTTCGTTCACCTCGTGGGGAAGACCGAAAGCGAACGGGGCGTCGTGAGCGTTTGGGCGTGGGGCGTGGAAGAGGACGGGTGACGCCTTTGTTTGAGGAAGGTGTTGAAAGCCGCCGATGAATGGAAACGGCATGAGCGACAGCCCCGGGCGCACCCCCTCGAGCGGGCGCGATGCTGGATGGTTGGTTGGTGCTGATTTGCTGGCCGTGGGGTTGGCCTTCCTTGGACAAATCTTGTTGGCCCGAACGCTGGCTGCTGAGTCGTACGGATGGATGGTGCTGGCCATTGACCTCTACGCTTCGCTGTTCTTGGTGGTCGACTTGGGTCTGCCGACCTTGATCGCCAGGGACGGCGCCCACGCACCTTCCATGGTGGCACCCGCCGTCAAGCGAACCTACCGATGGCAAGCCTTGGCGGCTGTGCCTTTCGTGTTGCTCACCGTCGTCCTTCATCCAGACCGCTGGTTGAACATCGAGGCGCCCACCCTGTTGTTGGTGGTGGCCGGTGCCATTGCACTCGTGCATGTCGCTTCTTATGCTCCGCGTTCGGGGTTGCGGGCTCTTGGCGAAGCACGGCTCGAAGCGCAGACAAAAGTGGTTGAGCGGGCGGTGACGGTCGGTGGATACGCGGTTCTTGCCGCTCAAGGCTCGACGTCCGTCACCGCTTTTGCCGGTGCGTTTTTGCTCGGGGCTACGGCTGGATGGTTGTTGGCTCTCGGATGGCTCTGGAAGGTCTCTCCACCTGCGTCACCCGAGGCCACGTGGACCGACCTCTCAGCCTCGTGGTCGTCTACCACCACCCTGCTGATGTCGGCCTTGCCGTTTGCCATCACCTTGGGGGTGCTCCCGTATGTGATTCGCCTCGAGAAGTTTCTCGTGGCCTACGACGGGGGAGCCGAATTGGCGGCCGTGTTCCACGTTGCCCAATTGGCGTGGCTGGCCGGATTGGTTGTCCCTGCAGCCATGCGCTCAGCCCTGCTGCCCGTGCTTGGGCGTCATCGTCATGAACCGGTGCGGTATCAACGCGAGATGAACCAGGCCCTTGACATGTGCTTTGGGTTGTTGCCTGTCGGTTTGTTCGGAGGGTACGCGATGGTGGCGTTGTTGGCGCCGTTGGCGTTTCCCCAAGCCTACCTCGACGGCACCTACGGGGCCTCGGCGGTCGATCTGTTTGCGGTGTTGTTGGCGGGTTGGGCCCTCACCCTGCTGGCCACACCGACGTACACGAGCCTGATGGCCGGCCCACAACCCTGGCGATTCACGCAGTTCATCTTCACCGTGCTTGCTGGGGCTGTGGTGTTCGGCTACCTTTTGGTCGTTGAGTTCGCCACCGCTGACGGAGTGATTCTGTATGCCGCTGCGGTTGCGAGCGCTCTTTCCGCCGGCGTCCTCTTGGTGCTCTCCTGGTGGATGAGTCGGCACACCGCTTTTGTTCGACAACGTCGGGACGAGTGGACGCTGGCCTTGCTGGGCAGTGCGTTCATCGTGGTCGGATTGGTCACCAGCACTTTCTGGTGGGTGCTGGGCCTGCCGCTGTTTTGCTTTACGCCACAAGGGTGGCGAGCAGTTCGTTCCACGCTTCGCTGACGGCCTCTCGACCGGCGAACATCAACCGTTCCTCGGGTGTCGTCGCTTCGGTCCAACCGTTGCGAAGCGCGTGTTCGATGCCGTCGGCCAGGGCTTGGGGCGTGGCCTCACAAATCCATGCCTCGGGAAGATAATCGCCAACTTCGCCCACCTCAACGCTGACCACGGGCGTGCCGCACAACAAGGATTCGCGGGCGACCAGCGGCCCGGCTTCGCGTAGCGAGGTCACCAGCGTCACATCAGCCACCAGCATGCGGTCGAACACGATGTTGCGCGGCTGATGACGCAACGAGGTGATGCCCACCATCCAGCCGCGTTGTTCGAGCTCTTCACCGGTTTGCAAGGCCAAGAGATGCCGTTTCTCTGGCCGGCGAGGGTCGGCTGGAAAGAGGATGTCAATCGCTTCCTTTTGCCACGGTTTCGCGTAAGGCTTGACCGGCCGCCGCCACTCTCGGTCCACCTCGGTCAAACAGGGGATGGACAGCGTTTGTTGAGGAGGGCGAGTCAAGGATCGGGCGATACCCTCCAGCCGCTGGGTTGCGCAGACCAGCGCGTTGCACGAGGCGGCGAGGCGCTCCACATGTTTGCGCAGACCTCCGGTGTTCAAGGCCACGTCGAAGTCGTGACCGTGGACAACCCCGACCCAGGGCACCTTCCATCGGTGAGCCAATCGCTCGGCCATGTAGCCGACAGGATAGAGGGTGTGGCAGACGATGATGTCAGGGCGCCACGAGCCAAGTTGGCGCTCGACCCAAGCCGCCTTTCGTCGCACGCTTCCTCGAGTCAGACCCGGATAAGGGTGGTCGGGCAGGGCAAAAAAACGAGGGACGAGAACGGTTTGGTCTCGGTGCTGCCAGCGACGCGGTGTCTTCGCCACCCCCTTCATGGTCGAACGCCTCGCTTCGGCGTAGGCTGGCATTCGGGGCAGTGGGTTGACCACGCGAACATCGTGGCCGAGTTGGCGTAGGAGTTGGACGTGGTCGTCGACAAACACGCCTCGGCTTCCGTTCGTCGGAACGGGGTGCAGCAAACTCACGACAAGGAGCTTGACGGTGAACCCTCCATCATTGAAGTGCCGTGTGAATCTCAGCGAGGTTGTCGGCCACGCTGGCACGGTCGTTGAACAACCCGGAACCAACCACGCAATTCGTGACGCCCCAGTCTCGCAGCATAGCGATGTTGTGCGCTTTCACGCCTCCGTCCACTTGGATTTGAACAGGGCGACCACCGGAGGCGACTTGCTCGTCAATGGCGGTTGCCAGTCGCCGGATCTTTGCTTCCACGCTGGGGATGAAGGATTGTCCACCAAAGCCTGGATTCACGCTCATGATGAGGACCAGGTCCACCTCGCTGAGCACCTCCAAGGCCGCGTCAACCGGCGTTGCAGGGTTGAGCACAACGCCCACGGTAGCACCGGCAGCACGGATGGCGGTGAGCAATCGGTGCAGATGTTTCACGGCTTCAACGTGAACGGAAAGGTGGTTGCATCCAGCATCAATGTAGTCTTGAAAACACGCCTCAGCGTTCTCCACCATCAAGTGGGCGTCAAACACCGCCTTCTCGCCGAGGGCTTTTCGCAGGCTGCGAATCACCGGCGGGCCAAAGGTGAGGTTGGGAACAAAATTACCATCCATCACATCGAGGTGCAACCAGTCAAGGCCGGCTTCCATGGCTTCTTGGCAGTCGGTGGCCAAGTCGGCGAGGTTGGCTGTGAGGACGCTTGGTGCGATGATCATGATGTCCCTCAGCCCTGCCAAACGATGCCATTTGAAGAGACTTGCCATGGGTTCTTGCTCCATGCAAAGGCGTCCAAACGCCTATAATGCGTCATTTGAAGCCAGCGCTTGGTGACCCTATGGGCGAAGTACGAGACGTGACGGACAGCGAATTCAACGACACCATCAATGAAACTGAATGGGTGATTGTCGACTTTTGGGCGCCTTGGTGTGCCCCGTGCAAAGCCATTGGACCCGTCCTCGCCGCCGTTGCTGAAGAACGCGATCTTTTGGTGGCCAAGGTTGACACCGACCAAAACCAAGCGACCGCCGGCCAACTGGGTGTACGAAGCATTCCTGCTTTGTTCATGTATCGAAACGGGACCATGGTCTCCAGCAAGACGGGCGGTATGCCCAAGCCCAAGTTGTTGGCGTGGATTGACGAAGTCATGAACGCCGACGATTTCTGATTTACTTCAGCCGATCAAGCCTCGCTTGCTTGTTTTCTCCAACATCGCGCAGCAGGCGCTCTCGCAACGCTTCGTGCAACCACATGCCTTCTTCGAGTTCGAGCAGCAAGCCGTGCTGGAGGAGGTTGGATGGCGGAGGACCGTTCCATTCGACGCTGGCGGCCAAGGTTTCCCAAGGAATCGGCGCTTCGGCCACCGATAGCGTGGCCAACATCTCCTTCTCCTGGTCGGGCAATCGGGTCAAGATTTCTTCGTCCAAAAAGCGAAGCCAATCTTTGTGCGTCGGTTGGCCGTACAGTTCCAGCAACTCCAGTGCCAACGGGTGACCCCCGGTGGCAGCATGCACTTCGTCGGCAGGTGGAGCGTCCTCGCTGTCCAAGGTCGCTAGCCACGCCTGAGTCGCTTCAAGGGTCAAGCCCTTCAGCGGCATCTCCCTCACCGTGTTGCGAATATGGACGTCCCTCCGGTCGTACACGTCCATTTCGGTTCGGGACACAAGCAGCATCCTGAGGGGTGCTTTTTGCGCAAGCTGAAGCAAGGACCCGAGCAAATGTCGTGCGTTCTTGGCGATGTGATGCACGTCATCGAGCACAATAAGCCAGTACGGCGGAGGCCCTCCAGCGCTGTCTTTGAAGCGCTCACGGATGGTGTTGGCATCGGTCATGTAGGCCAAAAGGCGACGGCGCCAAGCATCGACGTCCATGTCGGCGCCGGGTGTAAGGGGCAACGTCTCGATGATGTTGTAGGGGTCGTGGGATTCGTCAATGCCGAACCGATGCAGCAGGCTGGTGGCCAATCCGAGGGCTCGGTCCCACGGTTGACAAGTGTACCAGCACACCGACAGGTAGGGGTCGTTTTCCATGTGTTGGTGCAGCCAATGGGCGACCAGCGTCGATTTCCCGATGCCAGCGATTCCGTGAACCACCATGCACGGGTGGCGGTCGCCGAACCATGTGTGCAACTCGTTGAGTTCCACATCTCGGCCGTAGACGGGTCGGGTGATGGGTGGTTGATTGGCGTAGGTGGCGTGAACGCCCACCAGCGGCGTGAGCCTTCCTGGTTGGGGCATGCCTTCGGACTGGTCGGCTTTCTTGATGGTTCCAAACCGAATATCGCCGTAGGTGAGCACACCTTCATGTTGTGCATGGAGAAGAATTTGAAGCAGCGACAATTCGGTGGCGAGCAACTGCGAAACTTCCTCTGCCTTGACCTCCAAGAGGTCGCCGTCCACGTTTCTGACCAACACTTTCGTGGCGTTCAGTGCGGCTTGGCGTTGATGTGCTGCGTGACGCCCTTCCTCGGTTAACTGCCAGGTTTTCTGTCGGCGTTCATCGCCTTGAACCGCCCGCGTGTGTTCCTCAACGAGCGCTTCCCTCAACAGGTCTCGCATGGTTCGACTGACGTTGGGGGGGTGTTGAGCACAGGCTTCAGCAATGCCCGGACGGGTAAGGCTGGGCGGTACCATGTAACGGTCCGCCCATGCATCGTTGGCGAGTAAATGCAGCAAGATGCGGTCCTTGGCGGCGACATTGACCTTGGGAATGTCCCCCGCCATGGGTGTGGGTGCGGGTGTTGCCTGTTCAAGACTTGCCTCTCCGCAGTATCCTTCACCGTATCCCCGTGATGCATGTTTGCGCATATTGACACCAATCCTTTTATTTGGACAGGAATGGGAAAGCATGGCAGGAAATTCTGTTCAGGGCCACAGCAATCGGCGACCGTTTGCCATCGCCATGATGATGCTCATGTTGGTGTCTGTCCTCCCGCTTGCAAGCGGTGCAGACACCGACGGCGACGGGGTCGATGACACCGTTGATGATTGCCCGTACGCAGCGGGAACGAGCACGGTTGACCTCACAGGATGCCCCGACCGTGATGGTGATGGCACGTCCGATCTCAACGATGCTTGGACGTCCACCAACCCGAATTTTGCTCAAGACTTCCACATCAGCGGCACATCGGCCTATGCGGTTGATCACAACGCTGATGGGAGCCTCGTGGCCGTGGCTCACGGTGACCGCGTCCGCATCATCGACACCTCAACGTTCACCGTGTCCGTGAGCAGTCAAGATTTGGTTGACGGCCAGAATTCCTACGTGACCGGCTTGGATTGGAGCCCCGACGACAGTTACGTTGCTGCCACCTTGTCCGACGACACAGCCGTGGTGATGTGGGCCAACAACCTGACCGTCATTCACGACGATATCACCCACACCGGCTCCAGCCGAACCTTCTCCGATGTTGCGTTCATGGCCAACAGCACCTCGTTCGCCGTGGTCGATGAAGCATCGGGCGGCTGGGGCGGTGGCACGTGTTCGGGTTGTTCCATCATGTTGGTCAGCGTGGCCGACGGTCAAATTTGGCGTGAGGTGACCCCTGGAGGCAACAACGGGGAATATTCCTCTGTGGCCTTTTCTCCCGATGGCTCCCGTATGGCCGTGGGCGGTGACGGCACCGCTTACCTCCTTGAAACGGCGGGTTGGACCACGGTCCGAGCCATGAATCCCGGTGCAGGGGCGAGTGTCCACGGGATTGATTTCTCTCCCGACGGGAACGCCATCGCCATGTGCACGGGCTATGACAACGGGAACAGCCGTCTGCGCGTGTTCAACGCTTCGTCCGGGGCTTCGTTGTTCAATCAACAAGCGACCAGCTCTTGTTACGGCACAGATATCTCGCCCGATGGCACCCAAGTTGTGTTTGCCATCGGCTACTACAGCACCGACGGCGGAAAATTGCTGACCTACGAAATTTCGACCTCGCTGTTGGTCGACGGTATTTCTCTCGCTCGTGGAAACAATGCTTGCACGCAGAGCGGAGGACAGAACCCCTGCGGCAACGTCAACGGGGCTTCATGGCATCCCGACGGCGTCCACATTGTTTCTGCGGTCAGTCGTAACTTCAACGGGGTCTATTTCCTGTTTGCTGACCTTGACAGCGATAACGACGGCTACAACTCCACCGACCAGGGCGATGGCATCGTCGATGCCTTCCCCGACGAAGGAACCCAATGGAACGACACCGACGGTGACGGTTACGGTGACAACCCTGCGCCTGCCTACCAACCTGACGAATGCGTGACCGTTTCGGGCACGTCGACCGAGGACCGCTACGGTTGTCCCGATGCCGATGGTGATGGTTGGTCTGACGCCGGCGACTGGGCTCCCGCAAATCCGGACCAGTGGGTTGACGCAGACGGCGACGGTCATGGCGACAACTACCTCTTTGAATTGAATGCATACCAGATGCATGTCAATCAATCAGGGGACGCCTTCCCCAACGATGCCACCCAGTGGAACGATACGGACGGCGACGGCTACGGTGACAATTACGAGAATGCCTCGTGGGACACCTACCGTCCGAGTGAATGGCCTGGCGTGCTCCTCACGTCAGCCAACGAACCCGATGTTTTCCCCCTTGACCGAACACAACACATGGACAGCGACGGCGACTGGGTAGGGGACAACCCCAACAGCGACCGCGCTGACATGTGCCCCAACGAGTGGGGCGACTCCCAGTACGACCGCCTCGGGTGCCCGGATGCTGACGGTGACGGGTATTCGGATCCCTCCGCCACGTGGCCGAGCACCACCGATTGCTTCGGTGCCGATGCGTTTCCCGACGACCCCACGCAATGGTGCGATGAGGACAACGATGGGTTTGGAAGCAACCCCAACGGCAACAATCCCGATGACTGCCCCTCAACGGCGGGCACCTCCTCCATCGACCGCACGGGGTGTGCTGACCGAGACGGCGACGGTTATTCCAACGCCGGCGACCCCTTCCCCGACGACGCCACCCAATGGTCTGACCGTGACGGCGACAACCGAGGTGACAACGCCAGCGGCAACAACCCCGATGCCTTCCCCGACGACACCAGTCAGTGGAAAGACACCGATGGCGACGGCTACGGCGACAACCCCGGTGGCAACAACGGGGACGCGTTCCCGACCGATTCGACGCAGTGGAGTGATGAGGACGGCGACGGCTATGGCGACAACACCGAAGGAACCGATGGCGACGTCTGTCCGCTGGAGTACGGTGAATCTCAGGAGCCCCTCAGCCGAGGATGTCCAGACAGTGATTTGGATGGCGTCACCGACCCGCTCGATGCCTTCCCAAGCGACCCCTTCCAGTGGGCCGATTCCGATGGTGACGGCTTTGGTGACAACACCAACGTCCCAAGCGGCGACGATTGTGTTGAAGAATTCGGGAAATCCACCGAAAAAGGTCGGCAGGGTTGTCCGGATGCCGACCTCGACGGGTACGCTGACGAAGACGATGCCTTCCCAGCCGATCAGGAACAGTGGGAAGACTCGGACGGTGACGGCTACGGTGACAATTATTTCTGGGAAAACATCACCGTCGAGGATTCCGAAAACCCTGGAACCTTCATCGTGATACGTGAGCAGCGCGGCGACGCCTTCCCTGACATCGCTTCCCAGTGGTCCGACATCGATGGTGACGGATGGGGTGACAACACCAACAGTTCGAACCGTGTCGACATGTTCCCGCTACGAGTCAGCCAGTGGCTCGACTTCGATGGTGATGGCTACGGAGACAACGTGACCGGCTATCGCGCCGACATGTGTCAACGGGTTCCGGGCACCTCCACTTCCGGACTGGAAGAAGAGTGGTACGGTTGTCCCGATGCCGACAACGACGGCGTTGCTGACGATGCCGATGCTTGTCCTTGGGATCCCGCTTTTTCCCTTGTGGCGGACAAAGCGAAGTGCACCATTACCTCCGACCCAAGTGCCAAGGGCGAAGATGCCGACACGGGTTCCTTCCTCAGCGGTAACAACGACACCCTGGTGTGGATGGGCGGCGTCATCATCTTCATGCTCGCCCTCATCATTGTCGCTCAATTCGCGCGGGCTGCTGGAAAGCGCAAGGCGGTTGCAGCAAAGCGAGAGGAGCAACTGGTTCAAGCCTCCTTTGCAGAGGAAGAAGAACGACGTCAAGCATGGATTCAGCACTACATCGCTGAAGGGAATTACGCCGAAGCCCGAGCCTTAGGGTGGGAAGGTACCGAAGGATTGCCCGAATGGAAGCAATACGAGATGCAGCAGCAAGCAGCCCAAGAAGCCGCCGTTCCTGGTATGCTTGACCTCGAAAACCTTTGATGCTCACACATCGTTTGCACCGCTGACCTTTCAAAGGGGAAGCGACCATGTTTTCACATGGGC
>JAYQAK010000069.1:0-10231 GCA_038136695.1 Candidatus Poseidonia sp. | reverse complement strand
TCGCTCGTATCCGAACGGACCAGATTCTCGAGTTTGGCTGGCGCATGCTGCTCCCACTTGCGGTGTTGCAAGTGGTGCTCGCCCTCGTCTACCGATTGTACCTCTTCGACCCTGAGGGCATGTCGGCCCAAAACGACGTGGCAGGCGGCATGGCTTGGGATGCGTTCGGCATCCCCTACCTCGTCCCCATCCTGACCACGTTGTTCTGGCTCGGTGTGTTCTGGGTCTACCTCAACGATGAGGACAAATCGGTCAATCAGGAACGTATGTTCCACGTCCATACAGACAAGCCTGCGGGAACGGTCACCCCGGGGCAGGAGTGAGGTGAAGACCATGCCAATGCATCCACACGCACAACCGAATTTCAGAAACCTGTTTTGGTACCCGTTCAAGATCACGCTGATCACGGCCCTACGAACCTTCCCGTTCATCGGCAAGCGCTTCGGCAAGAAACTCGGTGCCTATCACAACACGACCCACCCTGAATTCCTTGACGACGGAAGCCGGGCACGAGCGGCCTCATCTGCAACGATGAACGACATCTCTCGGCAAGAATTCGCACCCGACCGTGTGACCTCTGACCTCAAGCCGACCCTGTGGAAGCCACAGACCGTCCAATACCCGTATGAACGTCTCGAGGACATGGAACCCTGGCTGTTCGTCCCCGGCAATTACAACGGTCGTATTGGTGTCATTTGGGAAACGTGCACGGCCTGTAAGATGTGTGTCAACATCTGTCCCAACGACTGTCTTCACATGACGACGGAACTTCGTGTCGACGTTCTCGACAACGCAGAAGGCGAGAACGCAGGCTTTGGTGCTGAACTTGAAGTCGGCAAGTACGCCGCCGTGGAAGTGCCAGAAGTCTTGGAGACCCTTGACACCTTCAACCACGTCACGGCCCACACCGCCCCACCCGAGGAATGGCGCTTCGCCGAGGTCTTGGACCTGTCTGGCGATTCTGCGACCGTGCGATGGAACGATTCCGGCGAAGAAGCCGTGGTGGCGACCAGTGAACTCTACCCCGCCGACGACCAAATCGTCTCGGGACGCATTGATTTGGGCCGTTGCATGTTCTGTGGACTGTGCATGGAAGCGTGTGGCTTTACTTCCTTCTTCATGACCAACGAATACGACGGTATGTCCGGATTCACTCGCCAAGACTTGTGGTTTGACGCTTCTCGCACCCGTGTGCTCCCCGGCGTCCACCAAGAAGCGGTGGATGCTGAACTCGCAAAACGCGCCTCCAAGGAACGCGACAAGCGCGCCAAGAAGGCGGCCAAGGAAGCGGCACAGGGGGATGCTTGAGATGGATGTTGCCAGCGCTGCAGAAACCGGCGTGTTCTTCCTGTTCGCAGCCATTACGCTCGGGGGGGCCCTCGGCCTCATCTTTGCGCAGCGTGTGGCCCATTCCATGCTCTCGCTCATCTTCTGTTTCATGGCCGTTTCTGGAATTTTCATCCTCCTGGGGGCTGAATTCCTCGCCGCCATCCAAATTCTGGTCTACTTGGCGAGTGTCGGGTTGGTGGTGCTGTTCGGCATCATGCTCACCCGTCGTCAAATTCTCGAGGAGGACTTCGAATGAAGTTCATCTCGCTGTTCACCCGGTTGGGCTTGCTCGCTCTCGGGTTCATCCTCGTGGCCGCCGTGAACGCAGAGGGCGTTTGGGACAACCCAAGCGAAGAACAACCAACCACCTCAGGCCTTGCTGATGCTCTGCTCCACGATTGGGGCTTTGGGCTTCTCGTGCTCGGTCTTTTGATGGCCATGGCCATGATGGGTGCCGCCTACTTGGTTCGCGACGAGCGAATGGAAAACTTGCTCTGGGAGTTCGGAGGTGAAGAAGAATGATCGATCCAGCATGGGTGTCCGGTCTTTCCGCCCTCTTGTTCGTGATCGGCCTTGCCGGTGCGTTCACCCGAAAGAACGCCATCATTGTCTTGATGTGCATTGAATTGATGCTCAACGCTGCCAACATGCAGTTCGCTGCGGCAGCCGTGCACCACGGCGACACGACGGGATGGGTCTACACCATCTTCGCCATCGCCATCGCAGCCAGCGAAGTGGCCATTGGATTGGCCATCTTCTTGGCGATGTACGGCCAACACGAATCGATTACGCTGGACGACGTGAACGTCCTGAAGAACTGAGGTGAGATGATGGCAGGTTCAGGAAGTTCAGAAATCGTTCACAGCACGGCGTTGCAATACGCCCCCTACATTCTCCTCTTGCCCATGTTGGCGTTCCCCGTCATCCTTTTCCTCGGCAAGATGTTCAACGGCAACAAGGTGTGGAAAGAGACCCTCAAGGAAGGTGGGCTCATCGCTCTGGCGTTCATGGCTGCCAGCCTCGGCCTCTCCCTGTGGCTCATCAGTGATTTTATTGGGGCCTACGGCGGTGTAGAGACGCTCTCCGATTGGACGTGGTTCACCTCAAGCATGTGGACTTCGGGCGTGGTTACCACCGAGATCAGCTTCGGTTTCGGTGTCCACGTTGACCACATCACCGTGATGTTGTTGTTTATCGCCTCGTTCCTCTGTTTGCTCATCAACACCTTTGCGGTGGGCTACATGAACACCGATCCCATCAACGACAACCGAAACCACCGCTTCTACGCCGAGTTCGTGCTCTTCTGTTCAGGTATGCTTGGCATGGTGCTCGCTGACTCGTTCCTCTGGTTGTTCATCTTCTGGGAACTGATGGGTCTGTGTTCCTACCTGCTCATCGGTTTCTATTACGAACGCCCGAGCGCTGCCTATGCCGCCAAGAAGGCGTTCCTGACCACCCGTGTGGGTGACGTCTTCCTCATGGTCGGTTTGGCGGTGCTGTGGGACCTCTTCGGTTCGTTGGACTACGCTGTGGTCTTCAACGAGTACAACATCGACAAGGTCGCTGCTTCCAACCCCGGCACGCTCGCTTGGGCACTCGGGCTCATGTTCATCGGTGCGGTGGGCAAGTCGGCCCAATTCCCGCTCCACGTTTGGTTGCCTGACGCTATGGAAGGGCCAACGCCCGTGTCGGCCCTCATCCACGCTGCAACGATGGTGAACGCCGGCCTCTACCTCGTCGCTCGCATGTTCCCGTTCTTCGGTGCAGAATCCATGCACGGCGAACTGGCCGATTTGGCCTTCATCATCGCCGCCATCGGTGGTACCACGGCGGTCATGGCTGCCGCCATCGCCTTTGTCCAGCACGACCTGAAGAAGGTCCTCGCCTACTCGACGATGTCGCAACTGGCTTACATCTTCACCGGCCTTGGTGCAGCACTCTATCTCGCCAACACGCTTGACTGGCACCACGACTACAAGGCTCACGCCATCGTCGTCGTCGCCTTTGGCGCCGCCCTCTTCCACCTGTTCAACCACGCCATGGCGAAGGGCATGCTCTTCATGGCCAGCGGTGCGGTGATTCACGAAGTGCACCATGCCCACCACCACCTCCATCCTCACGACGACCACCACCACGAGGAGGACCCCAAGGAACTCTTGATGCTCGCCAACTATTTGGCCGAAACCGGTCAGTCCGTCTTTGGCTTCTTCAATTCCATTGACTTGGACCAATCGGGCGAAGTGGACACCTACGAGTTCCAAACGGCCCTCAAGAAGGCCGATATCGCTGACCTTCCACCTTGGGAAATGCAGCCCCTGATGAAGGCGCTTGACATGGACGGTAACGGAACCATCAACGTCCCCGAACTGGAACTCACACTCGGCCGTGTCCACTTGGCTTCTCTTGCCGGTGACGACCACCACGACCACCACGACGAGTTTGACGCTCAATCGATGGAGAACATGGGTGGCCTCGCCTCCAAGATGCCGGTCACGGCCACGGCCATGCTGGTCGGTTCGCTTTCCATCATGGGCTTCCCGCTCATCGGTGGATTTTGGTCAAAGGAAGGCATCATCGCCAACACCTGGCGCGTGGCCCTTGAGGACCCACGCTTCTTCTATCCGGCCATGTGCGTGCTGATCGGTGCCGGCATGACCGGATTCTACATGTCACGCATGTGGCTCAAGACCTTTGCAGGCTCTCCAAAGACCGAGGTCGCCGCCCATGTCCATCCAACCAACACGTGGATCAAGACCCCGCTGTTCATCCTGACATTCTTCAGTCTGGCAGGTATTTTGTTCGCCGGTATGGGCTTTACCCACTGGGCGCCGGACATTGAATACGGCTTGATGTCGGACCACGGCGGTTTGCTCGGCGGTATTCTGTACGAACTCGACCACGTGTTCGCCAACGAGAAGGCCTTCTTCTTCATCTTGACCTACGTGGCGTTGTTCATTGGCGCCGTGGTCGGTCCTGGTTTGGCCCTCTCCCTGTACGGTGGGAAGCTCGATGAAGGCGAGACCGTCAAGCCCTGGTTTGGCCCTGTATTGGCCATCAACGAGGCCATCAAAGGTCGCTACCATTGGGACAACAGTTCCTTTGCCCAATCGGGTTTCTCGACTGCGCTCAGCAACCGCTTGTACTTCGACCATTACTACGACATGGCCATGTTGAAGATCGTGGCCGCCTTCTCGTTCAAGGCCGCTGAAGCCGACTCCACCGTCATCGATGGAACGGTCAAGACCATTGAGCGCACTTCGCAGCAACTCTCCACCAAACTGCGAGCCTTGACCACGGGCTCTGCACGCGACTACATCCTCATGGCGGCGCTTGGGACCTTGGTTCTGTTCGGCTTGATTTGGGGGGTGGTCGCTTGACGACCGACTGGATTTCTCTCCCGCTTGTCGGGCTTCCGCTGATCAGCAGCATCGTGTTGCTGGTCTACGTCGGTGCGTGTTCTCCTGAAGCCAGGGAACGCATGGGTTCCACCATCCGCATGGCGACCCTCGTCTTTTCGTTGGTGATGCTCGCGCTCACCACGGCGATGTTCTTTGGGAACCAATACATCGAAGGAACGCTTGATTGGGCGACGCTGTCTTTTGGCAGTTTCAACTACGAATTCCGTTACACGTGGATTGAATCCTTGGGCATCAACTGGACCGTGGGCATGGACGCCTTGTCGTTCCCCATGGTGTGGCTTACCACGTTCCTTCTGCCCATCACCATCGTGGCCACCTGGCATGAGAAGAACGCTGCCGTGTACTTCCCCCTCATTTTGATGATGGGCGGGGCACTCATCGGCGTCTTTGTCGCTTTGGACCTGTTCATGTTCTACGTGTTCTGGGAACTGACGCTGATCCCGATGTTCTTCCTCATCCTCAAGTGGGGTGGCTACGACCGAAAGTACGCCTCTCAGAAGTTCTTCATCTACACCTTCACGGCCTCGGTCATCATGCTCCTCGGTTTGGTGACGGTGTACTTTTTGCAACCTGAAAACCTGAGCCATGCAGGCACCTGGACGGGTCGAACGTTCGACATTCCAACCCTGACGGCGCACGCTCAAGCGGCGAACGCCGGCGGCGCGTGGTTCCTCGGTGAAAGCCTTCAGAAGATTCTCTTCGTGATGTTGATGATCGGGTTCCTCGTCAAGTTGCCATCGGTTCCCTTCCACACCTGGTTGCCCGACGCCCACGTTCAAGCCCCAACGGGTGGCTCGATGCTGCTGGCAGGTGTCATGCTGAAGATGGGTGCCTACGGTATGTTCCGTCTTCCGCTGGCGTTCTTCCCGCACGCTGCAGAACACTTCCAGTTCTGGTTGTTGGCGCTCGGTATGGTCTCGCTCGTATGGGGCGCCGTGGTCTGTTTGGGCCAGACGAACCTCAAGAAAATGGTCGCCTATTCCTCTGTGTCTCACATGGGTGTTATCCTCATCGGCATTGCGACCATGCAACCGCTCGGTTGGGCTGCAGCCCTCTTCATGATGTTCGCTCACGGCATCATCAGCCCCATGCTCTTCGCTGTGTGTGGTGCCTTCAAGCACCACTACCACAGCATGGAAATTGGCGCCATGCGAGGCATGGCCAAGCACTCACCTTGGCTGGCGACCTCAATGATGTTCGCATGGATGGCTTCGCTTGGCCTCCCCTTGCTCGCTGGCTTCGTGGCTGAACTGATGATGTTCCTCGCTCTGTGGCACTTCATCGCCGCTGAAGGATGGAGCGTCTTGTGGATGGTTGGTCCTGCCTTTGTGTTGGCCATCACCGCTGCGTACTACCTCTGGTCGATGCAGCGCACCATCTTCGAAGGCGGTGACAAGACCCAACCTCCCGAAAGCCTGCACGGTCAGCCTGTGCCCGACATCTCCGATGCAGAAAAGTGGGCCATGGTGATCATGGCAGCGTTCACCATCCTGTTCGGTGTCATGCCGTGGATTGCCCTCGACATGATGAACGGGTGGACCGTGGCGTTCTTTGAAACGCTCTTGATTCCGATTCTAACGGGAGGTGCCTGAGATGGAGACGATTGAACCCTTTGGCGAAGGCTTTGTCCTCGCTCTGGCCCCTGAATTCGTGCTCGTCATCGGGCTGTTCACGCTCATGATCGTGCCGAACCTCGGCGATGCGAAATTCCGCCTGCCTCTGTCGCAGATTCGTATTCCGTGGTTCATGGGCGGGAAGCGAGGCAAGCTCGACAGCGACCCACGACTGCCCGGCCTCTTCGCGACCGTGTTCTTCACCATCGCCTTCCTTCTGGCCGTGGCCTCGTTCTTCGGTGGAATGAACAAGACGCAAATCGTCTCAGGCGAGAACACCATGTTGCAAATCGACGAGTTCAGCCGAATGTTCGAACTCATCTTTTACGGCGCCTTGGCTCTGGCCAGCGCTGCCTCGGTCAACCGTCTTCCAGCGACCAACCGAAACGATCGCAGCGCCGCCGGTTTGTACAACAACCGCCGCCAGGTTGACTTCTACATCCTCCTGATGACCACGGGCATTGGCATGTCCGTTGTTGCCCTCGCCCAAGACCTGTTCTTGCTGTTCATCGGATTGGAATTGGCCTCGTTCTCCACCTACGTGCTCGTGTCCTTCATGAAGGAAAGCAAAGAAGGCACCGAGGCCGGTATGAAGTATTTCATCGTCGGCTCCGTAGCCTCGGGCGTTGGGCTGTACGGTTTGTCGTTGCTCTACCTTTGGTCGGGCTCGCTCCAGTTCACCGAACTCTCCGCTGCCTTTGCCAGCAACGGCATGGAAGCGCTCCCGCTCATTGCCTTGGGCATGTTGCTTGTTGGTTTCGGCTTTAAGGTGAGTGCAGCACCGTTCCATTTCGCAGCTCCTGACGCCTACGCTGGTGCCACCTCGCCGGTGGCGGGTGTGCTTGCAACCGCCAGCAAAGCCATGGGTGTCTTGGGGTTGCTCCGTCTTCTCTTCGTCATCGCCTCGCCAGAGGCCACCGACGGATCGGCCGTGTGGCTGGTGGCACTGGGTGTTCTCTCGGTCGTGACCATGACGTGGGGCAACCTCGCCGCTCTTGGCTCAACCAACCCCAAGCGCATGCTCGCCTACTCTTCGGTGGCGCACGCCGGGTACATGATGGCGGCCATTACGGCAATTGGTGCCTTGAACTGGGAGGACGGTCACATCGACCTCAGCAACGACGCAGCCTTGGTCGTCGTGACGGCGCTCATCTTCCACCTCACCGTCCTCGTGTGCTTCAAACTCGGTGCCTTCCTCGTGCTGTCCTTGTTGGAGTCGGAAAAAGGCGGTCACACCTTGGAGTCGCTGGGCGGTTTGGCCAAGCGAGAACCCTTCCTTGCCGTGGCCATGTTCATCTTCATGATGTCCTTGGCCGGTGTCCCACCGCTCTCAGGCTTCGTTTCGAAGTTGTTGGTCATCATGGGTATCGTGAAGGTGGCGCTGCTCGATGTGACCGTCAACAGCGACCTGGCCTTCGGTGACATTCACTGGGTCTGGTACCTTGCGTTGTTGATGGTCATCAACTCGGCCATCTCGGTGTTCTATTACCTCCGCGTCGGCCTGGTGATGTTCTTCCACGAACCCGAAGAAGGTCGCGAAGGACCGCTGCCAAAGGGTTCGCCGGTCCGCATGGCCATCGTCGCCTGCCTCATCACCACGGTGTACTTCGGTGTCGGTGCCGGTCCACTGCTTGCGCTGTGTGAATCCGCTGCCAACGCACTGGTTGGGGCTTGGTAAGCACCTCACGGCTCAACACCCCGATTTTGGGTGATGACTTCAAGAAGGGTTGGCCGCTGGGAGGAGCAGGTGAGACTGATTGGGTCGCAGATTTGAGGAAAAGGTGGACGCGGAAGAACTTGCCCGTCTCGAGAGTCCTGATGATGCAAGCGACGGAAAGATCCGTGTCAAAATGCCCAACAAGCGGGTCAACGAAATGTTCGCCTTGGCTCAACAACTCCTTGGTGGTCGCCGAGTGACGGTTCTTTGCGAGGATGGCGAGACCCGTATGGCTCGCATACCCGGAAAAATGCGCCGCCGACAATGGGTTCGTGAGGGCGACTTGATCATCGTTTGGCCGTGGGATTTCCAAGACTCCAAAGCCGATGTGAAACACCGATATACCAAAACACAAGCCATGTATTTGTCTCGTAAGGGCGTTCTTCCCGATGATGTGGACATGTTTGGCATGGGCGCCTCGTTTGATGAAGACAGCGAGCACGACGATCTCTTTGCCTTTGGTGACCCGGAAGAAGACGAACCAATCGTTGCGGAAGATGCCGACGACGACCTGTTTGCCGATGATGACGATGGTGACGACGACCTGTTTGCTGATGACGGCGATGATGATGACCTGTTCGCCGACGACGGAGAAGAGGAGGCTACTGAGGAAGCCACGCCCGAGGAACCGGTGGAAGTGGCTGCTGCTCCAGCGGTCGAAGACGACGATGTGTTCGACGATGACGACGATGACGAAGACATCGACGCCCTGTTTTCTTGAGACGATGAGGTAGCAGCATGGTTCGAGAGGACGACTGGGACGAGCTCTCAGGGCGTCCCAGAAAACAACGCAAGCGCCGCCAACGTCGTTCGTCCAAGCCCACCGAGGATGAACTGGACGCTGAACACCACCGCGCTGAGGAATCGAAGTTCATTCAGAGTTTGGGTGACAAAGGCGGTCGCTACGAATGGATGAGGGAGAAACGCTACAACACGATGTTTCGGGACATCGAAGCCAAAATTCAGGGCGCCATGGGTGCAGGAGGGTACGATTGGGTTGACCGACGTGTCTTCGATCAGGTGTTCGACCGACTGACCTTGATGGCCTTGTACAAGTTGATGAAATCGGGCATCATCGAAACCCTGGATTTCCCGGTGGCTCGAGGGAAAGAGGCCCACGTCTTTCACGGCACCAACCTTGCAGGCCAACCCGTGGCGGTGAAGATTTTCCATACCTCCAACGCTGTTTTCAAGAACCTCATTCAATACATCGAAGGTGACCCTCGCTTCACGGGTTTGCGTCGAAAACACCGTGATTTGGTCGAGGTTTGGGTTCGAAAGGAGTACCGCAATCTGAATCGATTGGCCCGTTGGGGACTCAATGTCCCCGAGCCGTTGGGTGTGCACAAGAACGTCCTCGTCATGGAGTACATTGGAACCGCAACCTCTCCTTCACCCAAACTGCGAGAGGTGGACGTTGACGACGTACAAACCGTGTACGATGACCTGTTGCGCTTCCTGGCCGTCTCGTGGCAGAAGGCCGAGATGGTCCACGGCGATTTTTCACCCTACAACATCCTCTGGCACGACGGCCGTGCCTGTGTGATCGACGTCGGTCAAGCCGTGGTCGAAAGCCATCCGAAGGCCCAAGAGTTCCTCGTGCGAGACGTGACACGTCTGGTGGAATGGGGGCAGAAATACGGGTTGGCGGTCGACCTTGCCGAAGCCATGTACGACGTGCTCAACATGGATTTGGAAACGTTGGTCCAAGTTGACAGAGAAGAGGAATGATCACTCTTCTTCCCAGGTGATGGCTTCGTCATCGGCCAGTTCCATCATTTCAGCCACCGCTTCGTCGTCATCGGGGTCAACCTGGGCGGCCCGCATTCGGCGGTCACGACGATTGGCGATTTCGGCCAATCCCGGGACAAGCCCTTCGAAACCATCGGTGTCTGGGCGGCGTTCCTCTCGCTCCTCGTGATGGTCCAACGAACGCGCCTCCAAACGGGCACGCTTTCGGTCTCGTTCCAAGAAGCCCATGACGGTCCCGTGCTCAGCGCCTCCGGCGAGCATTTCAATCGCTTGTCGAGCAGCGAACAAGCCGCTTTCTTCGCCGACGAGGACCACCGTCGAGTTGTAAATGCTGATTTGGGTCTGGGTCAGTTGTTCGATCAACTTGCGAATTTTTCCCTGTCGGCCGATGATGCGGGCTC
>JAYQAK010000068.1:0-10478 GCA_038136695.1 Candidatus Poseidonia sp. | reverse complement strand
GGGTTGTCCATGATGGGACGATGAGGGGAACTCCTTTCAAGTTCCCGACCCCAGCCAGAAACGATGTCGTCCCGCGGCCGCCCCTCAGCAGCGTCACCAACCCTTCCTTTGCTCCTCGTGAGTTTGTTCGCGTTGCAGTTCATGGCACCCGTGGCCAGCGCAGCAGGCATGCAGTCGTGCAGCAGCACGGGGGGGACCTGCGATGAATACGACCACGCCGATGACATGACCCCAAACCGGCAGGACTGGGTTGAGGGCAGTTATGTGTTTGATTTGGTGTCCACCTCAAGCATCGATTTGCAACTGACGTGGGCCGTACGGGAGTTCGAGCGAGACTCGCTTGGTTTGGGTTCGGGTACCATCGTCGGCGATACATTGGAACAAACCGATGGACTGGACGCCAACGACGGCGCTCCTGCAGATTTGATTCGCCACAGCTTCAACCAAGAAACGGCCGGTCCTGGTTCGCCCACCGTGGGTCAAAAACTCAAATCGGAGGTCAATGATGCCATTCAATCCGCATTGGAATCCGGATTTGGAACCGTGACCAGCCTTTCCACGGACTACACCAACAGTTTCACCAGCGGTGGTCAGACCGTAGCCTGTTCCACCGACGACACCACGGATGCGCTTGCGGAAGGTGCCAGTCAGGACAACGTCTTCGAGCCGCCTGTCTGTTTCACTGCCACGGCCTCTGTGGAGTTGCTGGCGAGCAATTTCAACCTGGTTGGCACATCCAACCTCGACCTTGAACGCACCTATCGGGGCTTGTTGACCATGGGTGCAGAGATCAACACCACGTTTGATTTGACCACACAACCGGGCCACAAAGCAGCGTTTGTCATCAACCCACCTTCCTACTCGACGGTGTTGAGCGTTGATGCGAGCGGAACCCTCGCTGCCCGTGCAGGGCCGCCGAGTTTCATGGCAGCAGAGTGGTCCATGGACCACCTCAATGCGCTTGAAACCGACGAAGATTTGGTGCAGGCAGTTGACCTACGCATGGGCCATCGCAACTCTTCTGCTACGCCGACCGTTTGGATTGAAGACGGAACCAAGGCCCTTGACATCAACCTCGTGTTGGATTTGAGCGACGAGTACGCCGCTACGGTTGATTTTGTTGCTGGCTTGCACTACCTTGACGCAGACACGCTCAACGACTGGGGCATCAACATGTTTGACGTGTCCTCGATGGCCACGATTCCGGTGATCACCTCGGATGGTGTTCGCTTGGCTTATCACAACGGCATCGTTGACCTGACCCAATTCACGGACCAGTTTCCAGTCGGTGACATCGTTTCCGGTCTTGGCGATACCGTTGCAGGCGTCGGAGAAATCACGATGAGCGATTTGCAGTGGGTTGGCCAAACCGACGGCACGGGGAATTTCGAAACGCCGGGCGGTCTGAACTACACCCACAGCACGGGATGCACCGAACCCGTCGCAGCAGAACAGGTGCTGCACTATTGCTTGGAAGGCACCGAAGCGATGAGTGCCACCTACCCCGTTTACTTGCAAACCACCAGCCAACCCTTCTCAATGAGTCTGATTGACATCTTGAAGGCCTACAACACCAACGAGATGATCGATGACTTCCTCGATGGGGTCCAAACCAGCGACCTTGAGCGTTTGATGAATTCGGGCATTGCGTTGGAGACGGTGCTTGATTCGAGTTATTTGGACACCATTATTCCGTCCAATTTGCCCCCCTCCGAGTTGACCGTGGAGATCATCATGCCGTCGTGGGTAACCACGATTGACGGCACCTCGAAGATTGTGCTTCAGAAAACCGTCGAGGGAACACAAGCCACGGATATCTCGTTCACTGGTACCAATCCGTACAATTGGGAGCACGAAATCAAAGACGATGACGACCAAGTGATCTGTTTCGCCAACCAAAGTTCCTGTGTGTATTCCGACGTGACCTTCGACCTCTCATCCATCAATTTCAACGAATGGAGTGCGTCCATGTCCTTCACGCTGTCGCTGGAGGCGGAATTGAGCGTTTACCGTATCGGCATCCCCACCGATGACATCCCTCAGCAAGGCGACACCAAGGTCACGATGGAGGCCATTCCGTCCGACTTGGTTCGCCTCGTTATCGATTTGTCAAGTCGAATGAGTGACCCATTGAGTTCGGGAGAAGTTTCACTGTGCGATCCCGGCGAGTACGAGATGCAAATTTGCGATGAACCCATCGAATTAACGGCGACTCGGCAGGGGCTGAAGGACTTCACCGAATTGATTGGCACCTCGGTGACCGACCTGATTCACCAGTCGGGTAAATTGGCTGAAGAAGACGGCAACGTTGCGGCCATGGACCTCTCGTCGTTTGAGATTCGAACGTCTATTTCCGGCATTGATGCGCCCGATGATGTGGTGAGTGACGACGAACCGATCATCCTCTCGCTTTCGATCCCCGAGGTCACCTTCACCATCGGCACCGGAATGGGTTGGTCTGAAATGGCAAACAGCGACCCCTCTGAACTTCAACTGAGCGTGGTGACCAGCAGCCTTCAATCGATCTTCCATCAACCGCTGATGATGGCTTCCAATGCGTTTACCAACGGCTTGCGGGCCTCTTATGTCAGCGGCAGCGGTCTTTCCTATCCTCCAACCAATCAGGAAACCATCACCGTTGAAACCGGAACGGTCAACACCACGCTGCTCGAGGAAAACGGGCTCGCTTACACGGGACCGATTCAATTTACCTTGCCACGTGGCATTCAACTGGTCGATGCCTCCTCGAGTTCTGGTAATTTGATTCTGACCGAAGACGGTGGCCGCCAAACCGTGACCTATGTCGTTCCACCCGGTGAATTTTCTGACGAAATCACGTACCGAATTCAGGTGGGTTGGCTGTATTTCCTCATCCAGTTCTGGGTCTATCCAACCATCGTGCTCATTCTCTTGGTGCTGTTTATCCGGCGCCGCCGCCGAAAGAAGAAGAAAAAGAAGGCAGCCATGGCCAACCGCGAGAACAGCATCAACAAGGCCCAGATCGGTGACAGTGAATTTGCCGACCTCGCCGGGTACTCAAGTCCGGCGTTGCGTCACGGGGAAACCATCGAGGACATGGCGTTCATCGATGAATTGTCACGCTAGTGAAGGGCCTGGTAAATGCGCTCCGCCAAAGCGGAACCGATGCCAGGGACGGTCGTTAATTCAGCCTCAGAGGCGTGTTCGATGCCCTTTCGCCCACCAAAATGGCGAAGCAAGGTCTGGAGTTTCTTGGCACCCAAACCCTCCACCTCTTCAAGGGGGTCGGCCAGCCGAGACCGGCTGCGTCGTCGTCGATGGAAGGTGTTGACGAATCGGTGGGCTTCGTCCCTCGCATGAACGAGCACACGGCCGCTCCGGTCCAAGACAATCGGCTCCTGTTCGTGCCTGAAAATCGTCTCTTCCCGTTTTGCGAGGGCGGCCAACGGGAAGCGATCGGCCCATCCGTGTTCTTCAAGCGCCTGACGGATGGTGCTGAGATGGGTCTCGCCGCCGTCGATGAGCAACAAATCCGGCCATTCTTCCTGACGTTTCGCCCAACGCACAACGACTTCTTTCATCATGCGAAGGTCGTCGATGGCCTCGCCTTTGACCACGTACTTTCGGTATTCGTCTTTGGAGGGTCGGCCGTTTCGCATCACGACGCTGGCACCGACCCGTTCGTCACCTTGGAGTTGGGCCATGTCAAAACACACGATATGGTCGAGGGCGTTCATGCCCAGCACCTCAGCCCCTTCATCAGCGGCGCGTTGTTCAAGCGAGCCGCTCGATTTGTTCGCCATCCGCTGCAGTTGGATGTCGGCGTTTTGTCGGGCCAAGGTGGCGAGGCTTTCCAAGTCACCTCGTTGAGGTGTGCGCACCTCCACCGAACTTCCCCTTCGCTCGTCCAGCCAGCTTTGCAGACCATCGAAAATGGGGACCGGCGAAAGCAACAGCCGGGGTGGTGTTCGGTGGGTGTAATGTTCAGCGATGAACATCGAGACGGTCTCGCCGATATCGCCACGATGGACCGCAGGCCATGCTTCCTGACCTTGCACCATGCCTTCGTCGGCGTGAAGCACGACCAGCGCGGCGAGGTCGCCTTCAGCGGCAAACCCGATGGCATCGCAATCCCGGTAGACTTTGCTTGAAACCACGTGTTGACTGGTCGTCGCTCGCACGGCGCGTATCATGTCCCTGTGTTGCCCGGCCACTTCGTAGGCTTGCGCCTCCGAGGCCGCTTCCATGTCGGCCACCAACTCCTCAAGCAACGGTGCAGCATCGCCGTTGAGGACCCGCCGTACCGCTTTCACGCGGTCACCGTACCCCTCACCGTTGATGCACGGGCCCGCACACAGGCCGATGTGCATGGACAGGCATCCCTGCGGCAACAATTCCTTGCAATCCCGAATCCCGAATTGCCTGCGCAACAACTGCATGACCTGTTTGGCAGCTCCGGCATTTGGGAACGGGCCCCATTGTTCGGCTGACTTGGGCGGGTGTCTCGTGTACAGGATGCGCGGGTATTCATCGTTGGTCATCGCAAGGTACGGGAACGATTTCCCGTCCTTTAACATCGAATTGAAGCGAGGCATGTGCTCTCGAATGAGTTGGCGTTCAAGCACCAACGCTGCTTGAGGTGTCTGGGTCACGATGCATTCGATGTCGTCGGCCCTCGCCACCAATTCGGGAATCATGTGACGGTCCGGATTGGAGGAAAAATAGGAACGAATGCGTTCGTTCAAGCGGGTGGCTTTTCCAACGTAGAGCACTCGCCCTTGGTTTGTTTTGAACAAATAGACGCCCGGTTCATTGGGTAAGTCGGCCGAAGCCAAGTCCACGGGCATACCTTGCGCACGGAGGCCGTGACTCAAAAGGCCACCCCACCGATTTCAACCGCACGGGCGTGGGGATGATTGATGAAGGAGGCGCCTCACCTTTCCTCCGAAGAGTCCATGTTCAACCGGTCGCAAGAACGATTGCTTCGTTACTTGGGTGGCTTTCCACAAGCCCTCGAGCAAGCATGGGATGTTCCCAGAGAAGTTTCGCTTCCCGGCCTTTCGGAAGCCATGGGGGTCGTGCGTTCGGGACTCAACCAGCCGCTCACAGGGTTGTTGGACGATGGCTACATCAGCGTTCGCATCGCTCACGTGATCGGCGGAGGAAGTCGCCGTCGCCAAGTCTACCACATCACCGAGAAGGGCCGTGCCTGGCTTGCAGAACACCCTGCTGTTGGCCCCGCTCTGGAACCAACGGACACCGAACCCCCCTCCTCGTTGGTCGGACGCCAAGAGGCGTTGTCCGACTTGAAGCGCTTGCTCAACGAACACCGACGAGCCGTTGTTGGTGGGCTTTCGGGAATTGGCAAAACAGCGATGCTGCGCGTGTTTGCCACGATGGTGACAAGCGAGTATCAAGCCGTTCATTGGGCAGATGCCGATGAATTCACGGACGCCGAAGGGGTCCTTGCAGCGTGGTTTCCCGGCCTCTCCGGGCAGCCGAGCGATGCGGAAGCGATGGTTGAATGGACGCTCGAACAGGGCGAGAACACCTTGTTTGTTCTTGACGACATACACCGGCTCTCCCCGCGTCATTTTGACACGGTGTTGACCTACCTCAACGCCCTCCACGAACGCGGCCAACATCTCGTTGTGGCCGGACGATTGCCCTTGGTTGAAGGCTTTGATTGGCCGCTTTTGCGCTTGAGCAACCTCGAACCGAAGGAGGCTATCCACCTCTTGGGTGCGCATCTTGACGAAACCACTCGGCTGGACATCGCCAAGGCGTTGGGCGGTCATCCGATGGCGCTCCATCTCTATCAGGAGGGCGCACCGCTTCCCGAGGCAGGCGCAGATATCCAAGCGTTCGTGGAGGAGACCATGCTCAGCGAACTGGGCGAAGATGAACAGTCGGCTCTTGACGCCATGGTCTTGTTCCCTCGCCCGCTGCCTGCCGATGTCGCCCCCGGTACGGATTGGGTCGGCTCGCTTGACGACCGTGCGCTTCTGCGTTGGTCGGCCAATTCCAGCGCCTTTGAAGTGCAACATTTGGTTCGCAACGTTCGTCGAACGATGCTGAGCGAAGATCAACTTCGTCAACTGCACGAGGACGCTTTGGCCCATTGGGCGCAGCATGCCGAGCATCCAGCCTACGCCGTCTTGAAACTCTACCACGCCATGGCCTTGGAATCCGAAGAGGTCGACTCGCTGATGGACGGGCACTTTGACCGCTTCATGGCCAGTGAAAGCTCAGCGCTCGCCGTCCTGTTCGACCGAGCAACCCAGGAGCGACCCGATGAGGAACGGCTTCACTACTGGGCGAGTCGTGTGGCCCTGCAGCGGCACGAACTTGACCATGCTCGTCATCACATCGCTCACATCCAATCCGAGGCCATGAAGGATGAACTCGGCCACCAACTTGCGCTGTTGGTTGGTGATGAGGACGAGGCTCAACGCCTTCTTGACCGTCAACTCAAGCAAGCGGCCTCTCTCGAGCGCGCTCGGTTGATTCTTCGAGCGGCTGTTCAACGCATCGATGACCGCTTGTTCGACGAAGAACAACCGGTTGATGTCGCTGCGATCCATGCGCTGCTCGATGCCGTGACGCTTCCCGATGAGGCAGCCCTGCGTTCGTCGATCATGGTCAGCATGAGCATGATTCAGCACACCATCGCCCTCACGGAAGATGACGAGGGGCGTGCGGCCGACCTCGTTGAGGGCTTGGAAGCCATCAGTTCACCCACCGACCCGGTGGTGCTGGCCTTGAGGGCCAAAGCCAGCATTCATGCACTGGGCTCCTCATCGGGTCCTTCCTCGCAGGATTTGGAAACCATCGTTCAGCAAGCGATGGACGCACAACCAACCCCCTTCCATCGAGCAGTCATCGGCCTAACCTACGCTGAACACCTTGTGAACACCTCACAGAACGCCAAGGAGGTCGTCGCCGACTTACCTTCTCCGGATGCGTTTGTGATGACCGGTGCTCCTGTGCAACGTTATGCCGGTCGTTGGTGGTACCTTCAGGGGAGGTTGCAGCCCGACCGTGCGGCGATGGCGCTCCGTGAATCGGCTCGTTGCTTCCGTGCTGCCGGTTGCGTCAACGCTTCGAAAGCGGTCGCTCGACGGCTGCATCGACTGCTTTGAGTCACAATTCAGCCCCGATGAGGGTCTTCGTGTCTTTGATGCCGGGCAGTTGTCGAATTTCTTCGACGATGCATCTCGTCAAGGCGAATTCCTCTTCGGCTTGGACCCTGGCAATCAGGTCGTACTCACCGAACAGCATCCAGTGGCCCGTCACCAAATCGATGTTCTCGAGGGCTTTGCGAACCATGCTTTCCTGGCCCGGTAGCGTTGTCATCAGCACGAATCCAATGGCCATCCTTTCATCCCTCCACAGCGATCAGAGTCTGTGTTTCTTTCACCCCGTCAATCCGCCGAAACGTTTGCATGAGCATTTGTGAGAGTTCTTTTGAATTTGGTGAACTGATGCGGACCAAGAGGTCAAATTCGCCATAGAGCGCATGCACTTCAGCGACGCCTTCGTGGTCGGAGAGGGCCATGTATACATCGCGTTCGTGCGTGGGTTCGGTCTTGAACAACACAAAGGCGTCAGGCATGAAATCCCCATTCCAAATCGGGTTTTATGGCTTCCTCAAGACAACGAAGCACCGTCACAGGAGAGGGAACCTTTGAAGAGGGATTGCACAGGGTTGAGATTGATGAAGGGAGGGACACCATCAACGGCACGCACCTTGTGGGTCGTTGCTTTGTTTTTGATGCCCCTCACTCTTCACGTCTTCCCCCACGATGCAACAACGGGGGCGTTGCCCCCATCCCAACCTGCAGCCGATGCTCAAGGCAGAGCTCAAACAACGTGGTCGGGAACCCAAGTCCTGTCGGGATCTTACACCGTGAGCGTCACCGACGAACTCATCATCCAAGCCTGCACGGTCGTCCAGCTCCCCTCCAACGAACGCATCATCGTCGAAGGGCGATTGACCGTACTCGGCACGACCTCCTGCCCTGTGATGCTCCAAGCCAGTGGATTGGGCGACCACGAAGGTATCCAGTTCAACACGAATTCTTCGGGAAGGGGCTCATTGATTCAGAACCTCACCATCGAGGACGCCATTTACGGCATCACCATCTTTGGTTCGAATCCCGTCATCGAGAACCTCACGGTCGTGAATCCCGACCGTGTGGCGGTGGATCTGTTCAACTCGGCTGCCCCACGTATCACCGATTTGTTCGTCGATCAAGCGGGGCGCGACCTTGCCTTCCAAGGTGACTGGCGCTACGGCTTGGGCCTCTCGGTGGGGGCCGGCTCAACGCCCATTGTCAAGAGGGCGGTCTTCAGTGATATCTTGACACGTGCGGTCAACATTTGGGGCGCTTCTGGGGGCCTGTTTGATGGCATCACCGTCGACAACTGCTCGGGGTCGTCGTGGTCCATGGTCGCCGGTATTTGGGTTGAGGACAGCCAGCCGCTGCTGACCAACATCAGCATCGATACCTCGGACACGGGCATCGTCATTCGGCACATCGACGACGGCGGTTACACCCGGGGTGTCGTTCGCAATGCGCTCATCAACAATTCGATGTACCGTGGTGTCTATGTTGACAAGAACAACCACACCAATTACACCAATTACGAAACGGCTGACTTCACCAATCTCACCGTTCTCGGCACCGGTGGCTCAGGGGCAAAAACAGCCAACATCGGCTATGCAGCCATCGAGGTCAACGCCACCGGTGCGTGGTTTGACGACACCTTGGTGGCAAACTCCACCACCGTCGGGGTTCGTCTCTACTTCGTCGACAGCACGACCACCTTCCGAAACCTGACCATACGCGATTCAGGGGACCCAGGCCAAGGGCCGCATGAGGCCGGTTTAGCGGTGCGATCGTCGTTTTTTGCTCCTCGTTTTGAAGGCTTGGAAATCAGCGGTTCGGTTGGTCCGGGCGTCTCCTCGACATCCGGCGGAGCGATGCAAGGCTCCGATTGGTCCTTGCACAACAACACCAAGCAGGGGTTGCTCGTCGACCGAGCCACGGTTCACATCAACGGCCTGTCCCTGAACGACAACGGTCAATCCGCTGCCCACATCCTCGACGCCCGCTACGTGATTCTTGAGAACCTCACGGCGGTGGACAACGGTGGCGACCCCACCAGCAATCCGTTGGCAAAAAATCAGGCTGGTCTGTACTTTGAGGATGCCAACGACATTGAATCCGCCTCGGGGGATGTGCGTTGCCGTCACTGTCACATTTCAGGATCCACGGGTGCCGGTGTCTACGCTGTGAACTCCGTTGATTTGTGGTTTGACGACCTGACCTTGAACGACAACAATCCCGCCCTCCCCGCATTGAACATTGACAACAGCGACACCTTGCCTGCTGGCTCGTCCGGGCAGGTGTACATCTCAACGGCGAACATTACTGCCGAAAGTCCCGGCCAACCAGCCGTTTCTCTCGAGCGTGTCGGCGCCCTGGTTGACCAATTGACCATGTCGGGCAACCACACCGGCCTGTATTGGCGCGGAGACAACAACGGCAACTATCCCTCCAGCCTTTCCAACAGCGTCTTGTCGGGTACCGGTTGTGTTCAACTCGTTGGTCACACCGCGCTGGGGGGCGTCGGTAACCGTGTTTCAGCAGCCTGTACGGGGACCGTTGCGTTGGAGAACAGTGCGGTGAATTGGTCGGGCTTCACCGACGACCTTGGCACCTCCCCCAACCCCCACGTGATTTCCCTCGACGCCACCTCATCGCTCCACCTTCACCAACCGGTGGACGTTTCTCTCACGTCAGCCTCCATCGCCACAGGTGCCGTCATCGACGTGGCTTGGGACGTGATGGTTTGGGTGGTGAACAACTACTCCAACGGCATCCCCAACGCAGCGGTGAACGTTTCCTTTTCGGATTTTGAACCGTCCGTTGTCATGATGACGACCGATTTGGGGTATGTCTTCCTCCCTGATTTTGTTGGTCAACGTTGGACGGCTTCCGGGGCGAGCGCCTACAACACGGTGAATGCATCCTGTGGCTACGACAGCGTGTTCAACTCCACCAGCACCACCCTCGATGCTGACCAACTCGTGATGTGCCTGCTTCCCCTTGACAACCAAGCCCCGTTCCTGATGTGGACCTCGCCTGAAGACAGCAGCGTCTATCCTTCTCAGTCCCAAGTCGAATTCAACGCCTCGGATTCATGGGACCTGGACAACGACACCCTCACGTATTCTTGGTCGTCCTCCATCGACGGTGTGTTTGCATCGCAAACCGATTCCTTTGTCGTTAACGACCCCAACACCGGATTTTCGTTGAGCGACGGCATTCACCAAATCACGTTGGAGATTTGCGACCCAAGCCACTGTGTGTCTGAGTCCCGAACCATCGAACTGGTCAATTTCGCCCCGGTGTTGGTGGTCGATTTCGAGCCTGCCCTCAACCCGTGGAGCGAACTCATCATGCCGCAAACGGGCACCGTGACCATCAACA
>JAYQAK010000067.1:0-11058 GCA_038136695.1 Candidatus Poseidonia sp. | reverse complement strand
TTCGCATCCAACGACCGGTCGATGTGGTGTACGAGGCGGGGGCCATCGCCGACCTCCTGGTCAAAAACGATGGTCCAGCGGTCCTGTTTGAACAACCACGGCTTGCCGACGGCACGATTGCTTCCATTCCCCTGTTGATGAACGCCTTTGGGAGCCACGACCGAACGCTGCGGGCCTTGGGTGCGAGCCATGAAACCGAAGTCGGTGATCGCATGGTCGCCATGATGAAGCCCGATATCGGTCTCTACATGCGCAAGCCGTGGAAAGGCCTCCCGTTGCTTCGCGATGCGTTGGCGATGCCTCCCAAGAAGGTCCGAAAGGGCAAGTGCCAGCGGGTTCGCTTGGACACCGACCTCACCAAATTACCCATTCCCAAAACCTGGCCCATGGACGGTGGACATTTTGTCACCCTCCCGTTGGTGGTGACCAAGGACAGCAACGGTGAGCACAATTTGGGAATGTACCGTGCGCAGGTTCACAGCGAAACGGAGCTGGGACTTCACTGGCAAATCCACAAGCACGGGGCAGAGCACGCTGCGAAAGGCGAGCGCATGCCCGTCGCTGTGTGCATCGGTGGCCCGCCAGAACTGATTTTTTCGGCGATATCGCCGTTGCCGGACAACCTTTCGGAGTACCAATTCGCGGGCATTCTCGGTCAAAAATCGCTTCCCATCACCAAAGCACTCACCCAAGATCTCTGGGTGCCGGCCGAAGCGGACATCGTCATTGAAGGATACTGCGATCCAACCGAGACCAAACTTGAGGGGCCTTTTGGCGATCACTACGGCTTTTATTCCCTGACCGGGCAATACCCGGTCCTCCACGTGACCGCCATTACGTGCCGCAAAGACGCTGTTCTGCCGGCAACCATCGTTGGCCTCCCGCCGATGGAAGACGGCTACCTCGGCGAGGCCATCGGGCGTCAGTTCTCACCTGTGCTTCAGTTTCAGCACCGCGATGTTCGAAGCGTCCATCTTCCGTTGGAAACCGGCTTCCACAACCTCGCCATCGTCTCCTCAAAGCAACGCTATCCGCGCCAGGGGCGAAAAACGGCGCTGGGTTTGTTGGGTGCGGGCCAAATGATGTTCCTCAAAGTCATCGCAGCCATCGACCCCGATCAGAATCCAAAAGACCTCGAGGCCTTTTTGGATGCGCTCAACGATAAGGTGGAAATCAGCGAAGACATCGTGGTCTTGCCTGGCATGGTCGCCGACGCGCTTGAGGCCGCCTCGCCGTTCGAGAACGTCCACGACAAGTTGCTCATCGATGCAACTTCCATCGTTTCCACCGATCCTCGCTCTCCCGATGACCCCTTGGAAGGGTCCTACAACCAGCCCACGCCGGAATGGCGCCAGCGAGGCACCGCTTCGCCACCCTTTGATGGTCTTGACGCCGTACAGGCCTTGGGCGACGTGAAGCAAGCGAGAATGCTGCGCAACAACATGTTGGTGGTCTCCACCTCCATCGAGGGCACGCCATCGCCGTTGACGGGGCAACACGACGGCAACGATGCTCAGGAACAGGCTCGTTTGGAGAAGATAATTCAGTTGAGGAATTCAATTTGGCAATTGGATTCTGAAAAGAATCTGCGGTGGTTGTTCATCACCAACGACGACCTCGACATGACCCACACGAAAGCCCGCCGTCGACTGCTCTGGCAACTCACCTCTCGGTTTGATGTGGGGCGAGGCCTGACCTTTGATGACGACCGCACGCGTTTGTGTTGGGACGCCACCACACCGATTCCCTCCGAGGAACACGGCGTGCGCCGCTGGCCGGCCGTCACCCTGCACGACGAGGAAACGCTGGCGAAGGTCGCCTCACATCCCGAACTCAGTAAATACGAATGGCCACCCCACCTTTCCTTTGGGGGCCCTGAGTGATGGACGTCAAGCAGGTCTTGTCCTTCATCAAAATCGAGCACACCTTGTTTTCGCTCCCCTTCGTCCTCATCGGCTACCTGATCGCCCTTCGCCAATTCAACATCGAGCCTGGAATGGACCTTCTGTGGATTTTGCTGGCCGCGGTGGGGGCTCGAGGCTTGGCCATGGCACTCAATCGCATCATCGATCGAGACATTGACGCCGCCAATCCTCGTACCCAAGGGCGTCACCTTGCCTCTGGAGCCATGTCGTTGCGCACCGCATGGATGTTGGCTGCGGTGTTCCTAGCCATGCTTCTGATCAGCGCTGGCTTGCTCAATGAGGTGGCGTTGATGATGGCGTGGTTGCCCGTACTCACCTTCGTCATTTACCCGTACATGAAACGCTTCACCTGGGGGTGCCACTTCTGGCTCGGACTGTGCCTCGGCCTTGCACCAGCAGGAGCTTGGGTCGCGATTGCTGCTGATGTCCACGGTTGGGGCGCCATCACGGGTTTGCTCCCCGTGGGCACCGAGTTCTTGTGGGCGCCGACCATCCTTCCCATCTCCATCGGTGTTGCGTTGTGGATTGCCGCCTTTGACATCAATTACGCCCGCATGGACATGGAGAGCGACCGCGAGCAAGGCATCCATTCTTTCCCGTCGAAATTTGGAGATAAGGCAACCACGCGAACAACGGTTCAACTCTCTCTTCTGTGGTTCGCATGTTTTGCTATCTCAGACCCTATGGACGGCATTTGGTTCCTTGCAGCCGCCGCCGTCACGGCGCTGGCCAACATCTACGTCGTGCTTCGCATGAACCGGTTTGCCGACTTCCAAACGGTGCTGTTTCGTGTGTCCATGCTGACCGGCTGGGTACTCCTCGCATCGCTGGTGGTCGGTTTCGGGTTGGAACCAGTGGGCTCCGGCCTCGATTGAAGCCCATCCTTCAAGCCGCGTTCATTGGAAGGTGGAAGGTTCTTGAGCCGACTCAGGAAACCACGACCATGAACCCCATCGTTGCCTCCCTGCTTGAGTTCAATCAAGCCTTTGAAATTCCCAAACTTGAATCGCCCGGTTTGGGCCCGGACGAACTGATCGAGCTTCGCATCAAACTTCTCACCGAAGAAGTGCAAGAATACGCTGAGGCCGCCCGCGCTGGCGATTTGGTCGAGGTTCTTGACGCCTTAGCCGACATTGGCTACATCCTCGCTGGAACCATCATCAACCACGGCATGCAGGCCATCTACGACGACGCGTTCAACGAAGTCCATCGCTCCAACATGGCGAAACTGGTTGACGGGAAAGTCCTGCGCAGAGAAGACGGCAAGGTCCTGAAGCCGGAGGGCTGGCAACCTCCTCAACTCGCTCAATTCCTTCCCAACGAACAGTGAACGGCTTCACATGGTTTCATGAACGATGAGGCGTTGCCTCTTCCATGAGCCGTCCCGTAGCCTTGGTGACCGGTGGAGGTCGAGGCATCGGTGCTGCCATTTCCGATCGCTTGGCCAGCGACGGCTACGATGTGCTCCTCACCTACAACACGTCATCCAAGCCAGCGGAGATGGTGGTCGACACCATCCGTGAACGAGGAGATGATGCGCTGGCGGTCAAGGTTGATTGTTCCGACCTCGGTGAGGTGGGCTTGCTCGCCAATCACCCGTGGATGGAACGTGGCATCGATGTCCTTGTGCTCAATCATGGCGTTTACCGCCGAGTCCAGGGTCATGCCATGACCCTTGAGGAATTAACGGTCACCATGAAAACCAATTTCGAAGGGGCCGTGGCCGTTTGGAAAGCGGTTCAACCCTACTTGACCGAGCAGGCTCGAATGGTGGTGGTCGGATCACAACTTGGCACCAGAGGATCGCCTCACGGGGCCGATTATGCCGCCTCAAAAGCAGCGCTTTCCACCTGGGCTCGCTCCTTGGCACAATCGGTGGGCCCGGAAGGAAAGCGCGTGAACATCCTCGCCCCCGGGTACGTGGACACCGACATCCTCTCGGGCGATTCGCCCGAAAAGCGCTCGCAGCGTGAAAACGAGGTTCCGCTACAACGCGTGGGGACGCCCGAGGACATGGCCTCGACGGTGTCGTTCTTGGTCGGCCCGGATTCATCCTACATCACCGGAGCCATTCTCCACGTGAACGGGGGACTTTATCTCCCCTGAAGCGAGCCAACAATGGGTGAAGGCATGGTTGACGAATGGGACGATGACGGTTCGTTTGAATCCCTTGCGAATCAGCCACTGCTTGAAGTCGATTTGTCGCAACGGAATCCGTTTGACCTCTCAAAGGCCCTGGAAGGAGCAGCGTTGGACGAATTGAACCCTCGCGTGAAACGGTTTGAACTTCGTGCGGAGTTCGAGCCCGGAGGCGACCAGCCAAAAGCAATTGAAAAATTAATTTCTCAATTGGAAAATGGGCAAGAAAGGTGCGTGTTGCTTGGGGTCACGGGCAGCGGCAAAACATTCGCCATGGCACACATCATCGAACGGTTGAACATGCCCACGTTGATCATGAGCCACAACAAGACCCTTGCTCGGCAATTGCATCAAGAAATGGTCGGGTATTTTCCGAACAATGCGGTCGAATATTTCGTTTCGCATTACGACTACTACCAGCCCGAGGCCTACCTTGCCAAGCGAGACTTGTACATCGACAAAGAACTCAGCATCAACGAACGGATTGAACAGGAACGCTTTGCTGCCGTTGCCTCGCTCGTCTCACGACCGGATTGCGTCGTCGTCTCTTCGGTTTCGTGTATTTACGGTCTCAATCCCCCCGAAACGTTCCTCGAGTACCACCTTCGCTGTCACGTCGGCCAAGCCATCGAAACGAGCGATCTTCTTCGCGAACTCATTGAACTTCAATACCGAAGAACCACCTCCGACCTTTCTCGCGGTGAATGCAGGGTTCGTGGAGAAGTGGTCGATATCTGGATGCCGAGCCGAGACGATCCGTTGCGCATCGTCTTCGATTTCGACGGCATCAGGAGCATTCAGATTTGTGACCCGGTGTCGTGGGAACCCCTCGATCATCTCGAGGAAGCCTGGATCCACCCCAAGGAGTTCTTCATGACCAGCCCTGAGCGCTTCGAAGCCGCCCTGGCATCCATCGAGGCCGAATTGAACGAGCGGTCAAAGTGGTTTGCCAACCAAGGAAAAGAACTCGAACGCTACCGACTGGAACAAAAAACAGAGTACGATTTGGAGATGCTTCGCGAAATCGGCCACTGCCAATCGATTGAGAACTACTCACTCCATTTTGACGGTCGCGTGCCCGGCCAGCGACCCTACTGTTTGCTCGATTTCTTCTCAGCTTGCGCCAACCAATTTCACGGCGACCCGAAGAAATTCTTGGTCATCATGGACGAATCTCACGTCAGTCTGCCCCAGGTCGGTGGCATGTACCACGGTGATAAATCACGCAAAGACAGTCTGATCGAGCACGGTTTCCGACTTCCAACGGCTGCGGATAATCGCCCGCTCAAGTTGCCTGAATTCCAGTCCTTGGTCCCACAAATGGTCTATGTTTCGGCCACGCCCGGAGAGCGTGAACTTCGCCACTTGTGCGAGGTCACCAAGCAGGCCGTTCCCAACGGTTTGCTCCACGCCCCGTCGGGTGGAGGGGCGGGTGCGTCCGATTTGGCCAAGAAACACCCCGAGGCGGAATCCATGTATCACATGCTTCAGCGCATTCAGGGCATTGCCAAAATGGAATTGCGTCCAACCGGGTTGTTGGACCCCGAACTCGAAGTGCGTCCAACGGCAGGGCAGGTCAACGATTTGCTGACCGAAATCAACCTCCGTGTTGAACGTCAAGAGCGGTGTTTGGTCACGGTGATGACCATCAAATTCGCCGAAGAAGTGGCCGCCTATCTCAATCGAATGGGGGTAAAAGCGCATCACCTCCATTCGGAAATTGACACCATTGAGCGAACGGAGATCATCAATGCCCTTCGTCTCGGCCACATCGATGTCATTGTCGGCATCAATCTCCTCAGGGAGGGTCTCGACATTCCCGAGGTCAGTTTGGTAGCGATTTTTGATGCTGACCGCCAAGGCTTCCTCCGAAATGAACGCAGTTTGCTGCAGACCATCGGTCGTGCGGCTCGAAACGAGAACGGGAAAGTGTTGCTGTACGCTGATGGCTTTTCTCCGGCGATGGAGGCCGCCATCCAACAAACGCTCGAACGGCGACAACGCCAGCACGCCAACAACGAGGCCCTCGGTATCGTTCCCAAGACGATTGTCAAAGCGTTGCCCGTGATGGGAGAAACCGAAGACTCGTTGATCAGCGGCACCACGACGGCGGGTGACGGAACCAAGCGATTGATTGCCAAAAAGGGAGGACGAAGGGACGGAGATTGGGCGCAGCGCCTCAATCTCGGTGCAGGGGCTTGGGCGTCGTCAAACAATGATATTCCAATTGAAAATTCAAAAAATCAATTGACGTATGACGAACCCGACGACCTTCACCATCACTTGTCTTCCGAGGAGCGCGCGGCCCTGATGGAGGAATTGCGCGAAGCGATGCAACAAGCGGCCAAGGACTTGGATTTCGAACAAGCGGCCCGGTTGCGAGACCGTCTCCACGAACTTGAACGATGGGAAGATTGAGGGATGTACAGGCACATCTTCTTGAAGCAAAGGCGCAAGGTCGTTTCATGGCCGTTGACCCAGAAGCCTTCGATGCACCGGTGGTGGACTACGACTTTTCCAAAGCCAGCACGCCACGTGCGTTGATTGAGCAAATGGCTTCAGCCGGTGGATTCACCGCCACGAAATTCGCAGAAGCGAGGACGATTCTGGCCGATATGAACACCGAAATTCAACGCGTTGATGCTGATCCCACGCAGGTCACCAATTGGCTTTCCTTCCCCGCATGCTTGTGCGCAACCGGCACGCGTGGTTTCTTTGTCGAAGCGCTTAAACGCCGCATGTTCAACGTCGTTTCCACCACTTGTGGAACGCTGGACCACGACATTGCAAGGGCGTACAAGGACTACTACCACGGTTCGTTTGATCTTGACGATGTGGAACTGGGGGAGCATTCCCTCATGCGGTTGGGCAACGTCATCGTTCCAAACGCATCCTACGGTGAGATTTTGGAAGCCGTTCTCATGCCGGTTTTGGAGGACATTTACGTCGATCGCTTGAAGGAAACAGGAAAGACCGGTGCTGACGCATGGCTTGGGTTTGGATCCATTCACCTTGTGTGGGAGTTGGGTGAGCGAATTGGAACACCCAACACCCTGATCTATTGGGCGGCCAAACATCGCATTCCGGTGTGCATACCGGGCATCACCGACGGCTCCATTGGTGCACAATTGTTCATGTTCAGGCAAAAGCACCGCGACTTCCATCTCGACACCCTGGCTGACGAGCAGGTGATGAGCGATATGACCTGGGATGTTGGCACCTCAAACGCCCTCATGGTTGGAGGGGGTATTTCCAAGCACCACGTGATCTGGTGGAATCAGTACCGAGGCGGCCTCGACAGTGCGGTGTACATCACCACAGCGCCTGAGCACGATGGGAGTTTGTCCGGTGCCCGCCTCCGTGAGGCGATTTCATGGGGGAAAATGCGACCAGAAGCCCCCCACGTGTGCGTTGAAGGCGATGCGAGCTTGCTGCTCCCTCTCTTGGGGGCCGACCTGTTCAGCGAGCCTCATGCATGAACCTCGTCCATCGCTGCGAGGACCAACATCAGTGTTTGCCTGAGCGGCATGGAGGGTCGCCATCCCTCGCCCGTGGTTTCCTCCAAGAAGCGATGGAACGGCGCAATATCGGGTCGAATTCCTTCTTGAGCTTCTTCATCAGCAACGGAGGTCGCCTGGACGACAGGGCCGCTGTCAGCCAAGAGATGCTCTTGACGAAACGCTCCAGTGGCACCCGCGAAGGTTCGTTGGGCGAGCTTGGAAAATTCGGCAAAGGTATCGGGCAAGGTCCATCCTCTTCGCCCTGAGAGATGGTAGGTGTTCGTTCCACGGAGGTGGGGCAGACACCGAATCAGCGCCGTTGCCACATCTGTGATGCTGCACCAAAACCTTCGTTGGTTGGGGAGTGAAGGTGCTTCGTTGGCTTGGCATGCTCGAACCCATTGGTTGAACATGACGCCATCCTCGCTGTTGCGAGCGGCGGGAAGCAGGTCGTGGATGACAAGGACGGTGCCGTTGAATGCCTCGTTGAATGGTTCTGAAGTGAATTGAATTCTCACGTTGGTGCCATCTGCCGGAAAACGATCCTCAGATGTCGCAGCCGTCCCCACCCACACGCATGAGGTGGGTGCGTGTTCCAAGGCTTGCACGGCGCCGGGGAACGACCTCAATTCTCCTGCCAGTCGTTCCTCCACCTCGTTGAAGATAGAGGTTGGGAGATAAAAACGGTAGCCTGCGAGGATGCCTCGGTACAAGAGTGCCTCGTGCAAGCCATCGATGTCTCCCAGCATCGCCACATCGAGGGCCATGGTGCCGCCTGGCCGCTTCGCTTCTTCAAGCCTCCTTTGACAAGGATGGTGGCTACATTTTCAAAATTTGAGACCAAAAAAAGAGTATTTTCAATTGGAAATTAAGAAAATCTCTCTGCAACGTGTGAATTTTGTCGGCCAGGGTAGGATGATCGACAGAACGAACTGGGTTCAATTGAAAAACCGAATCACCTCCATAGCAATGATCGTCGTTTTCCTATTGAAATTGAACGCGTTATGCGACATAAAAAAATCAATTTTTTTCTATATTTCAATTGCTTGAACATTCTATTATGCGTCAAATGTAATTGGAAATGATATTTTTTTCTGCGAAGATTATATTAGGTGCCGAGGGAGACCATCGAGCAAGCCGAAGAAAATCGGCAAGGAGAGATGGGAAATGAAAAACACAGATTTCGACATCCAGGAGTTGCTCCAACGGGATGTCTATGTCAACGATACATTGGTAGGAACCATTGTCGGTGAACGCCACCACCCCAACGAGGCCCGCGTGAAATCCATGCGGATCCAAGTTGTGCCTGGCGTCGCTGATGAGTACATGCGAAAACCAGCGGAACTTGCACCGCTTCCAAAAGAACTGGTGCACAGCATTCGCGGCGATGGGACAGTGAAACTGTCAAAGTCGATGCGAGAGCTGCAACGCCGCTGGCGAAACACCGTGCGCATTGATGAAAAATTGTACGCACCGGACGAAATGCTGGACCGAGCCGTTTTGGACAACCAAGGCGAAGAGATCGGCGTCATCACCGGTTTGTTCCGAGTGAAGCGAACGTACAAAGGCGTCATCGTGACCACCCGCATGCGAATTCAGACGCAGTTTGGCGTCGAAGAGCAGATTCGAGTGCCGATTTCAGCCCTTGCCCGCACGCGCGAGCGATTGGATGAAGTGGTGCTGTCGCGAACCTTCGAGAAAGTCTTGCAGTTGCCTTCGTACATCACGGTCAACAGCATGGAAGAAGAGTGAACGCGTTCTCAGCGGACGGGTGTCATCGATGCCGTCATGCTTATGACGGGGGGTTTTGTCGGCCGGGTTACCCTTGCGCGGGTGGCTTAGTCGGTTAGAGCACCCGGCTGATAACCGGGAGGTCGCAGGTTCAAGTCCTGCCTCGCGCACCATTTGAAGCGCCGAGCGTCCTCGCAAAGAAGATGAAGGGTCAGCCTTTCGCCAACAACAAGGGGAACGCATGGTCGTCGTATCCGGGAGCAACGCTGGGCCGATGGCTCAACAACTCGCCACCACCTTGGGCTGGGCCCACCATCCCCTCGAGACGCGACGGTTCCCGGACACGGAAGGATACATACGGATTCCAACCGAGACCATTGAGGCGATACGGTCCGAACCCGTTGTGCTGGTGTCAAACACGTTTCCTGACTCGGGTATCGTTGAGACCTTGTTGATGTTGGACGCCATTCAAGACGTCCGGAAAGGCCAGTTGGAAAATTTGCGAGAAATTGGCCCTCAGACCCTCCCTGATACAGGAAAAGGCATCATTTTGGCGATTCCTTATTTTGGCTACTCTCGCCAAGACAAGCGCTTCAAGCCCGGTGAATCGATCTCAGCCAAGGCCATCGCCGAAATGCTCGCTACGCGTTGCGACGGCATCGTGGTGCTGGATTTGCATGCTCCGGCCGTCCTCGAAGACCTGAGCGTTCCCGTTGCCTTTACGTCAGCGATGCCCGAACTCGCTCAACACCTCAAAGAGACCGTTGACCCGGACTTTATTCTGTCACCTGACAAAGGCGCCATCGACCGAGCCTCCAGCGTAGCAACCCAAATTGGATGCGAGTTTTCGTATCTCGAAAAAACCCGAATTGACGCCCACACCATCGTTCACAAGGCCAAGGATTTGGATGTTGCAGGGAAGCGCGTCACCATCGTCGACGACATGATAGCCACCGGCGGTACCATTTGTCGTGCAGCAGAAGCCCTTCGCAGCCAGGGAGCAGTTCAAGTTCATGCCGCCTGCTGCCACGGTTTGTTCACCGGCGGCGCCATCGCCCGCTTGTTGCGGTACGTCGATGGTGTTCACGCAACGGGTTCGCTACCAAATGCACGAGACAACATTTCGGGGGGCCCGGCGTTGGCTCGGGGCGTCAATGAACTCCTTTCGTCGATCGGTCTGGATTGAGAGAAATCGTTGTACTGCATCACATTCCATGGAATAACACCGACGAGGCACTCCAGTTTGGCTTCCGTTGCGTTTATATCCGCGTGGTTCTGCGGAGGCCTGCCCCTATCACGAGGAAGGAGAGATTCCAATGAGTGTACACGTGCAATTTGAAACCCCAGAAGACGTCGCCAACAAGATTTACGAAATGCTTGACTTGAACAAGAACGGTCGAGTCAAGAAAGGCAGCAACGAAGTGACCAAAGCCGCCGAGCGCGGAACGGCTCAGTTCATCATCCTCGCAGAGGATGTGAACCCTCCCGAACTTCTTGCCCACATTCCGTTGATTTGCGAAGAGAAAGAAATTCCCTACGGCTACGTCGCCGACCAAGAATTCCTTGCCAAAGCCGTTGGTCTTGCAAAAGGCGCTTCCGCTGCTTCCGTCGCCGTGATGGACATCACCAAAGCCGCTGAAGAGAAGTTCCACGAAGTTGTGGAAGAGATCAGCAAGCTGAAGAAGAACTGAATTCGTTCACGAGATGATCAACATGAGTGAAGAACTTGGTGGATGGCCAGCAGAAGTGGTCGAAATCGTCGG
>JAYQAK010000066.1:0-11166 GCA_038136695.1 Candidatus Poseidonia sp. | reverse complement strand
ACCGACCTCTCGTTTTCCGAATGGGACGGTGACGGTACGGCGATCGTCGACCTCGACACCGGCGTTGATGCAGGTCACCCTGACTACGACTACCTTGAACCGTGGAGCGGTGAAAAGACGCTCTATTCAGCGAAGTTTGGTCCAAGCGGTTGGGTTGAGACGAGAAATTCCGACACCTCATCGGGTCACGGCACGCACGTTGGTGGCACCATCGCCGGTAACGGTGACGCCTCGGCTGGCCGTCGAGCAGGGGTCGCCAAGGGCGGCCAACTGGTGGCCCTTGGCACAGGTGATGGTGCTTCCATCTTTGCCGCCGAGCAGGGACTTGAATGGACCTTCGCACACTCCGTGCCCGGCCAGAACCCCTACCACATTCGTGTGGTCTCGAACTCGTGGGGCACCGACGGCGACTACGACCCGGACGGCGTCATCGCACAACTCACCGACCGACTCACCTACGAAAACGGCGTGGCGGTCATTTTCGCAGCGTCCAACTCAGGCGGTTCCGGTGCCGAATGCTCGGGTGGATTACGAACCAACGTGTACGCCAACACCCCTGCTGCCATCTCCGTTGCAGCCCTGACGCACGACGGCACGGCCGTCACTTCGTTTTCGTCTCGAGGATGCATGAACCAACAGCACACGTGGCCGGATGTGGGCGCACCTGGAAGGAACATTTGGGCCACTGCTCCACGGGGAACCGCCATTGACGCATCCACTCGCGCCCAAGGCGATCTGTATTACATGTCCATTTCAGGCACGTCCATGGCCACCCCCCACGTCGGCGGTATGGCGGGCATTCTGCTTGACGTGGCGCCCTCGCTGGGCGTGGCCGATTACCATCGAGACGACCATGATTTCGGAAGCAGTCTTGTGGGCGGTGACGGAACGGCGGCTTACGGACAATTTGAGGACTGGAACACGGCCAACTTTAGCCGGGTGCACGAAATCGAACTCATTCTGGAGCTGACCGCACGCTACGAAGGCATGGCCAACTCGTGCGAGGACGGCAACGACGAGGATTCGTGCAACGACATCCCCACCGAATGTTATCGAAGCGCAACCGGCAAGTGCCATGACTGGCGAATCGGTCACGGATTGACCGACGTGGATGCGGCCGTCGCCCTTGCCCGTACCCTCCAGTTGATGCGAGATCAGGACAACGACGGCATCGTTGACCACCCTCAGTACACCGTTTGGGATGCCTATGACATCTACGAATCCATGATGACGACCACCAGCATCCCCGTCAACACCGACCGAGTGCGACACGCATGGAAGGGCGATTGGAACCACTTCAACAACGGTCAAACCGGTGCGGTGTATTACACTGAAGATTCCCACTACGTGTGGATACCCAACGGAACGACACTCCTGCAAGCAACACTTGCTGCAACGGAAGCCGACCTCGACACAGGACAGGTTGGCACCCTCCAACTCTCCATCGACCTTGGTGACGATGGAAGCAACGATGGTGGACAAGGTGTTCGCTTGGGTGACACGTGGTATTACGAACTTGACGTGGATGAGTCGTCATGGGGCAAGTGGGCCCATTTCGATACCACAGGACAGGCCGTAACCTTGTGGGGACTGTTGGACGACCCAGAATTCTTCGAATCCCGAATCCCATACACGGTGGATGTGATGTTGACCCTCGACCTCTCCACGCCCGTCGACATCATGTTCGAGCAACGACCAGACTTCTATTCCGACCTTGACCCAGCGCCACCCTCGGATGACTACGACGCCTCGATGGACGGCATGTTGACCTTTACCCGACTGGCCTATGACCAGCAAACGGTGGTTTCGTTGATTCAGCCAAAATCTGCCGGCGGTGATGAGGGCAGTGACGGGTTCTTTGCCTCGCTTGGCGACCTTCTCGACGACCATCCGTTTGCCGTGTTGTTCTTCATGCTCCTCGTTCTTCTCGGCGCAGGCGGTGCAGGCTATGCGCTTCGCGAACGAAAGGAATACGACGTTCACCTCGTCCTCGACGCCGAGATCACGCAGGACGATGAAGCATCATCCTGATGGATGTCGGTTCTTGAACAGGATTCTGGCCGCACCTCGCCATGCTCCTTCGACAGCACGCACCCATTGACTCCACGACGAGAGCGATTGTTCCATTCGTTCGCCGTGGGTCGCTCCATCGTAAAATTGCAAGGTGTCGTTCACCCGAAAGTCGGTTGAGGCACTGGCGAGATGGATGCGGTTGGTTTCACAGAGTGTGAGGGCAATCTGTTGCGCATAACACAGCGGCAAGGCCATGAAGAGGATGTTTCCCTGCTGATGGACAATGCGCTGAGCGATGTCGGTGGCGCAGCGATAATCCTCATCCTCATGCCCGTTGGATAGACCAGGGATGGCTTCAAATTCCTCGTCCTCCCAAGGCTCAAGCCCCTCAACCACTTTAAAATCGTGCTCAAGAGTTCCATGGCCGAGGTGGATCCAAGCGGCTGGATTGACGGTCGTTACCTTCCCATCAATGGCTTCGTCGATGGTGGTCGCAAAGCGCACCCTAAGGCGAGGAAAAGGCGATGCCAACTCATCGGCGGTCATGGAAACCCACTGGTGAATGTGGGAAATCGTCTCGATGCAAGCGAGCATGCCATGGGCGTGGGGGGTGGCCAGCAAATCGTCCAGTGTCGCCCAAGAGGGTTCTCCGTTGCTGTTGGTGGGCACCCCCGTGATGAGCAACTCAGCGCCATAGGTTTGGGAACCAAAGGCAATCATGTGTTCAGGCGTCAATTCATCGGGGGCAAACAGGGTCATGTTCACCTTGTATGGCGACCCTCTATCAAGACTGATGAAAGGTGGTGGACGCTTGGGCCAAAGGGTTGTACTGAGCGCAGCGAAGGAAACCCGTGGCAAAGCGGCCACGACTGAAATCGATGACAGGCAATGTGGATGCAGGGTGGTCGCACAGGGCTGCAACTGCCTGTCAATTTTGGATGCAATCGCAACACTGATTGAGGTACAGCACCCGATTTGGCCTTGAACCTCACTTACAACAAACTCAATTCAAAAACTTAACTCGGCCAGCCATTGTGTCCGCAAACACGACATGCTCGCTTCAAAATGTATTTTCCAAGGCAGGATGGACAAAAATTAGATCCGACCTCTGCTATTGATGCAATTGCTTTGCGTGGCGACAAGGACCAATGCAACGGGGATGCATCGATGATGTGCAGGAACGCCAAGAAATCCAACAACATTCACTGCATGGAATTGGCTTCGACCCCGTATGCCCCAACGAGACGGTCCAGGTAAATGGCCAAGATAACAATCGCCAGACCAGCCTCGAACCCGGCGCCAGGGTTAATCCGATTGATAGCTCTCATGATTTCGTTACCTAGGCCTTCTGCGCCAATGAGGGCAGCGATGACGACCATGGAAAGGCTGAGCATGATCATCTGGTTAATGCCTACGAAGATGGTCTTACGAGCCATGGGCAGTTCAATTTTGAACAAACGTTCCAACCAACCTGCGCCGAAGGCTCGCCCGGCTTCAACTAATTCTTTGTCAACACTTTTGATACCGTGTGTGGTTAAACGCACCAGTGGAGGAACCGCAAAAATGACGGTGGCAAGTGTTGCAGAAACGATTCCGGTGGAGAACAGCACGATTGCTGGGATGAGGTAAACGAAGGCGGGCATGGTTTGCATCAGATCCAAACACGGACGGATAATGAGGTCGGCCACCCGATTGTACGCAGCAAAAATGCCGAGTGGCAAACCGATCATGAGGCTGACGATGCTTGCACCGATGATAAGCGCGAGCGACTCCATGGTGGCTTCCCACAATTCCATGTTGTCGATAAGCATCAAACCGAGGGCGCTGAAGGCCGCAAGACCGTAAGAACGAACATCCCTCGATGCTTCACGCCACTCAACTTGTCTCACGATTCGAACACGCATCATCCCCGAGAACACAGCGCCACCCACCATCAAACAAAAGACTCGAACCTGGTCGGCCAACAGGAATTCCTCCAGACCGTCAATGACTTCAGGCTCCGAACGAGGTTGATTATCGCCTTCGAGAATCAAGGTGAGGTTCTCTTTGATGGCTTGGGTTTGGGTTCTGAAATTGTCTTGCACCCAATCAACAAAGCTCGTGACGTTTTCTTCAATGTCAATTTCATTGGCTCCGAGGTCGATGCCCGAATCTCTTTTGTCATGCACAACATCTCCAGTTCCCTCGCCTGATTCTTCATCTATGAAGCCGTCTTTATCGTCGTCCCGTCCGTCTTGGTCCCCGTCCTCGTTGAACAGACCATCACCGTCGTCGTCATCGTGGATTGCAAACGGGGTGGTTGGGACGGTGCCAGGTGCGAAGAGAACGAACAAAAAGAAGGAGAAAACCGCGATTTTTGGAGCAGCCTGTTTCCATTGGAAATCCGTCAATTTGCTCACCAATGTTCGCCAAGGTGAGTACTCATTCTTCTTCATCTGACATCACCTCTTGTTGATACACGGTGAGCAAATCTTCACCAAACACCGTTCCTACGGGTTCACCCTTGCCGTTCAGTACGTATACCGGTGTTGCATCCGCTAGAAACAAAGCCAACAAATCCTCAACCGACGTGGTCTGTTTGACGACGCGTGTGGCTTGAGCATCGACCAACATGCATGAACTGCTGTGTGAGGCATCGACAGAAGGTGTCCGCTGCATAGAGCCGACAAATCCACCATCATCGCCAACACACACCAAGGCATCTTGACCGAGGATTTCCATACGCTCGAGAACCTGGGTTTCTGGCTCGTCCTTCGTGCAGGTACCTTTGAGTGGCTGCATCACATCAGAAGCTTTCAATGCCCTTGCCCGATTGAGATCTCGAGCGAATTGAGCCACGTATTCGTTCTCAGGCCGCAGAGCAATGTCGGCAGGGGTTCCAATTTGCATGATGTTTCCCCCCGCTTCATCCGGCGTGGACAAGATGGCGATGCGGTCGCCCATTCGAAGGGCTTCGTCCAAATCGTGCGTCACCAAGAGAATGGTCAGGCCGAGGCGCTCCTGTAAATCGATAATTTCATCCTGAAGTGATGTCCGTATCAAGGGGTCAAGTGCGCTAAAGGGTTCATCCATTAACAACAGATCGGGTTCATTAACAAGTGCGCGAGCAAGGCCAACACGCTGTTTCATTCCACCCGACAATTCGTGTGGAAACGCATCCGCCCGATCACTCAAGCCGACCACCTCGAGCATGGCGCGTGCTTTTTCGTACCGTTCGCTGCGTGGCATGCCTTGAACTTCCAGTCCAAACGCCACGTTTTGCAAAACGCTGCGATGCGGAAGCAAGCCGAAATGCTGAAACACCATGCTGATGCGTTCACGCCGAATGCCGCGCAATTGACGTTTATCCATTGAGAGAACGTCTTCGCCGTAGAATTCAATCGAACCCTCGGTCGGTTGAATCAAACGATTAACACACCGCAGGAGTGTTGATTTTCCGCAACCAGAAAGCCCCATCAAGACGAAGATTTCGCCCTGGTGAACATCGAAATCAATTCCTCGAAGTGCGATGTTAACGCCCAACTCAGATTCAACTTCAAACCGTGCTCTCCCGTCATCGATTCGGCGAACTGCCTCTTGGCATGGATGAACAAAAGTGCCCTTGCGCAAGTTGAATTTACGTCGAGGCCCGAAGGCTTTCGAAACACCACGAAGGCGCAGAACAACGTTGTCCTCAGCTGGTTCATTCAACAACGACATAGCCATCGTCTTCAAGAGCGCACATGGCTTGATCGCCTTCCCATGTAGCGTACATGGCGTGAGGTGCCCACGTCATGACAACGATGTGTTCGTTGTTGTTCACTGCGCTGTCGTAAGCGGAAAGCATAGCGGCCGTGGAAGACGCCGTGACGGTCCAACCATCAAGGCCGTAGCCACCGTTTTCAACCATGGTTTCAGCCGTTTGTTGCATACCAGCACCTGCTTCAATACCGGTGATGGTGCTGTCGAGTTCGTCAGCAAAGTCGGCCAATTGGCTCAACTTCGTAAGGCCGGCGTCACAGGTGTATTGAGGAACTGCCAACGCAAGGAAAGCAGAACCGTTTTCCAGATTTTGTCCGATGATGTGAAGGGCATCAGCGTTCGGTCCAAACGTCGCCTCTTGGGCGGGCAACCACGAACCAAAGTAGACATGGTAATCGCCGTTGGCAATGCCAGTGTAAATAGCAGCGGGGTCAAGTCCCTCGTTGAGGTTGACCGAGTAACCGGCTTCTTCCAACACAAGTTGGCCAAGGTAGGAGCGGAACATTTCGCCCGACCAAGCAGGAACGCCAAATTCGAGTTCTTCAACGCCCATGGCGTTGCCTCCCATGAGGTAACCGTCATCCTCGAGCGCACACATGGCTTGATCGCCTTCCCATGTAGCGTACATGGCGTGAGGTGCCCACGTCATGACAACGATGTGTTCGTTGTTGTTCACTGCGCTGTCGTAAGCGGAAAGCATAGCGGCCGTGGAAGACGCCGTGACGGTCCAACCATCAAGGCCGTAGCCACCGTTTTCAACCATGGTTTCAGCCGTTTGTTGCATACCAGCACCTGCTTCAATACCGGTGATGGTGCTGTCGAGTTCGTCAGCAAAGTCGGCCAATTGGCTCAACTTCGTAAGGCCGGCGTCACAGGTGTATTGAGGAACTGCCAACGCAAGGAAAGCAGAACCGTTTTCCAGATTTTGTCCGATGATGTGAAGGGCATCAGCGTTCGGTCCAAACGTCGCCTCTTGGGCGGGCAACCACGAACCAAAGTAGACATGGTAATCGCCGTTGGCAATGCCAGTGTAAATAGCAGCGGGGTCAAGTCCCTCGTTGAGGTTGACGGTGTAACCACCATCTTCGAGAATCATCTGAGCAAGATAGGAACGGAACATTTCTCCGGACCAAGCGGGAACGCCAAATTCAAGAATCTCAACGCCCAATTCTTGGGCATCACATCCCGTCACCCATCCATCGATGAGGGCTGAATTGTTTTCGTCTTCGTAGAAGGCTTGAGCCCCCGCCATGGTGGCTTCGCCCTCGCCGTCATAGTCTTGAGCAAACAGGAGGGCAGCATTTTCAAGCGCCCCTGTGAGTTGATAATTTTCAAGGAAGCAAGCAGCGCGTGGTGCGTCGGAGGCGAAGGTGGTGGAAACCACCGTGTTCACCGTCGTCGGAGCGCTCGGGTCGTCGTAGAGATAGCCCATTGATTCAGCAGGACATGCATCCATCCATGATGCAATCAGGTCGGCGTTGGCATCATCATCAAAGAAGGCAGAAGCAGCCGCCATTGTGGGTTCTCCTTCGCCGTCGTAGTCTTGAGCAAAGAGCAATGCAGCGTTCTCAAGCGCTCCCGTCAATTGAAATTGCTCCAAGAGGCAAGCGGCAAGAGGGGCGTCATCCACAAAACTTGCCGGAACAACCGTGTTGACGGTGGTTGGCATTGCCGGATCGTCGTAGAGGTAAGCTGTCGTCTCGTTTCCGGGGTTTGTGTTCTCATTCGTGTCCACGTTCTCGCTGTCCGTATCGTCGCCAAGGCACCCTGCAAGGGTCCCGGTCAACAACAGAGCGATGAGAACGAAGGTGGTCAATTTTGTAGGCTTCAATTTGATTATGTTCTCTATTTGGGTGATTGTATCATATCTCCGTTGGTTCATCCTGTTCGGACGTGGTATTTAGTCTCATGGCGCAAAAAACAATATGAAACGCAATTAATTACAGTATGCGGTTGAATCATTGTCAAAGAATGATTCAAAATATAGCAAAAAATATACCATCTGATGCTTGCTCAACGATTGGAAAAAAACTGTCCAACTGGGGTCAGTTACACGATCAGTGCGGACCGAAAAATCCGTACTTACTCACTTCGCATCGTTCTCATTTTTTCCGAGAAGTAAGGATATTTCTTCGTTTTTCATTGAATGAACCGATTTTAAATGACGTTCCATGTTCAATGGATTCACGAAGGCATCGCACTTTGGGCAATTGACATGGCTTGGATTTCGACCTTTGTGAATCGTTGAGGTGTCCTTTTCTTTGAAAATCCACATCCCTTTCTTTTTGAAAACAATCATGACAACTGTGCTAACCAGTGCGCCTATTACGATAAACGGCATGAAATATCCAATTGAGGAAACCTTCTTCGACAGTTGAATATCTTGAACGGCGAGTCTGTCCACCTCATCCATATTATCATCTGTCCCTTTGAGGTCAATCGTGTGATTGTGTGTTTCACCTTCGACTGATAGTGTCAACTGTTTCCCGTCATCGCCAGTGTGAACATGCAATATCAGCGTATATTCTCCTGAAAAACTACTGGAATCACTGCGTGAATCGTTGAGTTCGCATAGACTCGGGTCGGTCATGCCTTCAGAACAATCAATGAACACCTTTGCACCACGGACAACTTCACCATCCAAGTCGGTTATTTCGCCAGAGATGGTGTATCTGTGGTCCCATTCGTGTTCAGCGCTTACCGGTTCGGTTAAGAGCACCAAAAACATCATTCCAACTATCACTATTATTGACATCTTTTTTATCACTGAAAACACCCTTTGAATGATTTATCTTAATGCGCGGTGGTCAACCTCCAAAAAGGCCTCACGCCACCTCCACAACGCGGTTACTAATCAATACTACACTTGAATGAATGTGAGGTGAAGAATACCACATAACTGGGCTGTTTGGTGATTTCGAAGACATGATGATTATTCTTCTCTCGCCCAAAAATAAAAATCCGGTCATACGAATATCCAACTCAATCATCTTCAAATAAGGGCATGGGAAAGTTCCGAACAGTGCAAGGCGAGGTGATGGTTATTGGAAAAAAATCATCACAGAATAGGATCAATGACGAGGAATCCAGCGGATTGATCCTTAGCGATAAGCGCTTTTACAAAAAACATTTTACCATCGCAATCACCGCTATAACCCTCTATGCTTTTTTTTACAGCTCATGGGAAAATTGGGACTCTGAGATGGCCAGATGGAAAGCTGTAGGCGATTCAGCCTTCATTCTCCTTTGGAGTTCGATGATGATCGGACCCATGGTTCAACTCAAACCATCACTGAAGGTACTTCTGAATTGGCGTAGAACAATTTCCATTTGGGCTGCGTTAATGATGAGCCTTCATGCCTACCTAATCTGGGACGGTTGGGCACGTTGGACCATTGATGGCTTGCTGGGTTATAGTGAATTACCAGGTATTGACGAACCGGTATTGCTTCAACCAGGATTTGGTATTGCCAATGTTCTTGGTTTGGTTGCACTCTCAATCGCCTTGTTGTTGTTGGGTATTTCGAGCGATAGGGCAATCAAATGGTTAGGATCTGGTTCTTGGAAGAGATTACAGAATCTCTCAAAAACGGTGTACATCTTGGTCGTCATTCACATGTTTTATTTCGTGACAATGCATTACGACCTTTCCATATATGGTTTGGTCTTCGAAAAAGGAGTTCCACCAGCGAATCCCCACACAAACCTATTCATTCTTCTTGTCATCGTTCACTTGCTCATTTCAACCAAGGCATTCCTCAACACTGTGAAGAAAAAACACGCCAAAAGAACTACCTTCTAGAATGACCTGTTTTGCAATTCATGAACCCTCTCAACAAACCAACACCATCATCACTCGATTTGAGAGTCGAAATTGAAGGTGTTCAAACGCAGTTGCGTCGTGCTTTTCACAACAAAACTCGCACACCGCGAGGCCAAAAAGGGATGGTGGACGCTGGGGAGTCGCAAAGGCATGCAACTGCCGCTTGATTCTGTGCGCCATCGCTTCGCTTCTCGAGGCACAGCGGCCCGATTTTGCCATGATTCTCATTGAGCAAGAACTCACTTCACAGCCATGACCAAGGTCATTCGTACTTTGTCCAATCTCCACCAAAGCCAAGTTCACGATAGTAGTGGTTATCTGAACCTTCTGGCCATTCAATCCATTCCTTTCCATCGTGGGAAACACCGATGAGATCATTGGACGGTCCATTGTTGGATTTCGAACCTTGATTGGATGGTGGAGGAGAGGGGAGAGAGACGGCCGCAGGAATGGCAGGCTGTTCTTTGAACAAACGCTCTGATTCGTCAAGAGCGGCGAATCCGTTTGAAGGCGAGGTGGGTCGGCGAACCAACACGACAACCATGGCAATGGCAGACATGGCAAATGTACCGGCCATGAAGATAACCATGAGGCCGTTGTCAGAGGATTCGGAGCTTCCAGAGGTGGAATCCTGTGATTTGGATTCGGGACAATTTGCCCTGTCCAATACAATGGCTGCTCCACCTTCACACGTGATGTAATCGCCGGAGTTGTTGGATGATGGGTCAATGACCAGCGTAATGTTGGTACCTCCCTCACCGATGGACCCTTCGCATTCCGAGAGGTCGGTAACCACGTCTGAGCCGCCCGGACAGACATAGTAGAAGGTGTCATCGTTTTGTCCAGACTGATTGTTGGAATTGCCAGTTGCCCCAGTGTCCTCAGGGCAATCGGCTGGGTCAAGAACGACAATGCTTCCTACTGGGCAAACATAGTACACGGTGCTGGAACCACCTTCGCCATCAAGGGATTGAGTGGCCGAACATCCTTGCGAATTGACAACACCAATGGAACGGGGGCAGTCATCAATTGCGTTTGAGATTCCGTCGTTGTCATCGTCTTCATCTTCGAAGCCATCTTTGCAACCGTCACCGTCAAAATCGGTGTTGATGTTTGAAGGCCAATCGATTGCACCACGTGGACAAGCATCCATCTCATCAGCGATTCCATCGTTGTCATCGTCGCTGTCTTCGGGGTTTTCGTCTTGGCAACCATCGCCATCGTGGTCGGTGAGTGTCCCGGAAGACCACTCGGTTTCGCCCGTCGAACAAAGGTCCGATTCATCGCGAACTTGGTCCCCATCGTCATCCGAATCTTCGACATCTTTGCAGCCGTCACCATCCAAATCATATCCTGCTCCACCGATGCCGATAGGGCATGCATCCGAAAGATCGGGAATACCATCACCGTCGTCGTCCAGGTCTTCTTCCGTCGAATCCTTGCAACCATCGCCGTCGTGGTCGTTCATTTCATCAGACAGCCAGCCAATTTCACCTTTTGGACAAGAATCTGAGACATCAACCACCCCGTCGGACTCGTCATCTTCATCGCATGCATCCCCAAATCCATCGTTGTTGTAATCAAGTTGG
>JAYQAK010000065.1:0-11263 GCA_038136695.1 Candidatus Poseidonia sp. | reverse complement strand
GCCCAACCGTCGATGAGGTCTCGCCACGTGAAGTCGGTGTAGTTCACGGCACCAAAGGATTCGAGGTCGAGGTCGTCGAGCATGACCGCCTTGCCGTCCTCGCCACGGGCAAGAGGCTCCATCGTGGCCATCGGTCGCAGGTCGTGGAAGAACACGTTCGGGAAGGCCATCACCAAGTGCATGTGCTTGGAGAGTGGAATCAGGAACAGGAAGATACAGATGGCCAACATGTGGGCCCAGTAGGCGGCGACCACCATGGCGGTCGAGGGCACGAGGGTGCTGGCCACCCAGTACCCGATGGGCTCGTAGGTTGACGAGACCGTGGATTCACCGGCTTCCACCACGAAGGAGGTGGTCGTGATGGTCATGATGAGCAGCAAAATGACGTTGCCTTCCAGTTGGGATTTGCCCTTGAGTTTCTCGGGCGTGAACACGACGCGCCGAACAAGCGCAAGCACGCACCCCACAAAGGCGAGGGCGTATCCAGTCTCAACGACCAGATTCCATGGCCCTCGCAAAGCGTCGGGCAGCACCTCTTGGGAGAACTTGTTGCCCGTGGCCAGGTCGAACATATCGGTCGACAGCATCAGGAATCCCCAAAACATGAGGACGTGAATGCCACCAGCGACGCGGTCCTTCAACACCTTCTTTTGACCGAGCCAACCGGTGATGACTTCGGAAATACGGGCCCCCCAGTTGTCAAATCGGTTCTCGGGTTTGCCCTTGAGGACGAGCCGAGAGGCCTTGACAACCTGATAGAGAAAGAAACCTCCAGATACACCGGCCATCACCAAAAGAATGACCCATCCAGGAAGCGGTCCGTACTCCATAAACAACGGGTGTTCCATGTTCCTCACCGAAGACGCTGCCCTGCGTTCAACTTCTCCAGTTCAAGACGCACTTTCAATGCACCGTCAAAAACCGACGATTTCACGGCACCCTGCACGAAGGAATATGAAGTCAAGGCCCGTGTTCATTCCATGGGGGACCAAAGACCGATTTTGGTGGCCAGCGCCCCCGGCAAATGCATCCTGTTTGGCGAACATGCGGTCGTGTACGGCCAACCCGCCGTGGCCGTGGCCATCGAACAGCGACTCAGCGTTTCGATGACACCGGCCGCTTCGTGGAGCGTGGACGGCGGGGCGTTGAGCGAACACAAGCACCCTCACATCGTGTCGCTGCGCCAACAAATGTTGGATCCCAACCACGACACTCCGTTCGCGATTCACGTCCAAGGCGATATCCCGAGCGCTTCTGGCTTGGGGTCCAGCGCCGCGTTGAGCGCAGCGGTGGCCGCTGCCATGAACGCATTGCGTGAATCGGGTGTCGACGACACCGAACATCTCAGCCGAGCAGCCCACTTGGCTGAAGCCGAGGCCCAAAAGGGGCGAGCCTCCCCGATGGACACGTCCACCAGCGTCGAAGGCGGCGTTGTCGTGCTCTCTGACATCAAGGAAGCCTGTGCACAATGGGCCTACACCCGAACACTGGCCACACCGGAAGGTGAGCGACGGTGGGAAGTTCATCGCTTGCAGCCACCTGAGGACGACGTGTTTCTTGTCCTCGGCAACACCGGCGTTCATGCCTCGACATCGCACCAAGTGGCCATGGTCGCTCAAGCCTTGCAGGAAACACCCGAGCGCATGAAGGAGATCACGGCCATTGGCACGGTGGCACGACGAGGTCTGCAGGCCTTGGTCGATGGCGATTACGATGCGGTGGGTCACGCCATGAGCGAAAACCACCTCCTGCTGAGGGGTCTGGGCGTTTCATCGCCCGAACTGGAGAACCTCATCCAAGCAGCGGCTCCAACCTCCTTGGGTGTCAAACTGACCGGGGCTGGAGGTGGCGGTTGCATGGTGGCCCTCACTCGCCAGCCAAAAGCGACCAGTGAAGCCATTGAATTGGCCGGCGGGCGCACCTTGATCTCCAAACTCGGCAATCCCGGCGTTCAGATTGAGCGCATGACCGGTGGTCTTGAATGACGGTTGGGTGCCGAAATTCCTTTTATATACTAAATCTCATTCGGAGTTTATATGACCACCGATGAAGAACGCCTAACTGTAGTGAACGTCGTTGCCAGCACCCGTGTTGCTGAGGAACTTGACCTCCCCGATATCGCCATCCAGCTCAATTGCGAGTACGAACCCGAGCAATTCCCTGGTGTCGTCTACCGTGTCACTGAACCAAAACTCGCCATCCTGATGTTCCGCTCCGGGCGTGCAGTGTGCACCGGTGGAAAGGACGAAGACAACATTCACACCGGTATTGACCGCATGATCAAGGACTTGCGCGCTGCTGGAATCGAGACGTGGGACCTCAAAGACGTCACCATTGAAGTTCAAAACATGGTTGCCACCTACGCCCTCCACTACCCCGAAGACTACGACGGCGTGGACAAGTTCACCGGTGAGCCTCAAGCAGGCGTTCCTCGCAAACTCAACCTCAACCACCTCACCTTCCACTTGCCCTTTGACAAGGTGGAGTACGAGCCCGAGCAATTCCCCGGCCTCATTTACCGACTCGACATGCCCAAGGTCGTCTGCCTCATCTTCGGATCAGGCAAGATGGTGATCACCGGTGCTCGCCACAAAGACGAGATTCTCGAAGCCGTTGAAATCATCAAGGACGAACTGGCTGACCTCCTCTGAGTCAGGAACGGTGCAGAAGGCGCCAAGAGAAGTCTTGATGGCCTCCATCCAATCTGCTTCCGCCATGGGCGCAAGCATGGGCCACCGCACCGCCGCCGTGGGGCTGGTGGGCTTGCTCTTGCTCATGCTCGCCCCGCTTCAGCACCCTGTCCTCGAGAACGAGCCGGTGGTGCTCGAAACGTCTGGGTTTGACCCCGGCGTGTCCGATGTACCGGTGTGGCGGGTGGGTGACCGCTGGATCTACTCTGGCACCTTCGACCCCAGCATCTTGATCACCGATACCGGTGTTGACGCAACCGTTGGTGAAATCCAAGGGGATACGACATCGGAGGTCATGGGCATCACAACCCGAAACGTCGACAACATGACGGTGTTGGCGTATGAACTTCGCACCTCGGCGAATTTTGACAAATCCGGTGTGAGGCTTGAAGGTTACACGGGCAACGTCTACATTCAATTCACGCAGACCGAATACCTCCGAGTGAGCGACCTCAGTTCCATCCGCAGCGATCTTGACCTGTACATTCGCTTTGTTCCCAGTGGTATCTCGTTCCTTGAACAGATCTTGGGCGACATCACCATCACCACGACCTATTCCCCGGTGAACGAAAATTACGATTTCCCACTTCGAGCGGATGAACGATGGTCAACAACGACCACCTCCTATTCCCAATGGTCGGGGCAAAGCGATTACATCACGCCGTTCCCACCGCCAAAAACCGACACCAACACCACCACCTGGGTGGTCACGGACGTGGGCAAGCCGGTCAACTCCATTGGCCAGTCCACCGATTACGGTGGATGCAACGGCTCCTACGAGATGACCTCCTACAACAAAGACGGGATTTCAGAGGGTTACCGTTGGTATTGCCCCGAAGTTCGCAACTATGCCTGGCTCCACACCGACGACGACATCGGCTTGACCATCGACTTTCGACTCAAGCGCTACGATCCGGTCGGCGCCACCGGCGTGTCGCCCTACACCAACCCCGGCACGCGGTCGGATTGTTTGGAGGTCGTGCCTGAACGTGCGGTCACTGCATTGAACACGCCGATGCAGGTGTGGGTCAATGCCTCTTCTTCGTGTTTCACCAACCCCGCAGGTCTTTCTGTTGAACTGCACCATGAAACGGAAGGCTTCGTGCAAACACTGACGACCGCCGCCAACGGAAGCGCATGGGCCACCGTTGACGTGGGCGACGCCCTCGATTCATCCGCCACGCTCCTCGACTACGCCAGCCATGGGTTGGTAGCAACATCCGGAAACAAGGTCGGTGCGGCAACCGTCACCTTGGACCAATATCTGGTCGGTTTGGACGTCTTCGCCGATGAAGAAGCGGCCGTGATCTTGCGAAAACGATGCGTTGGAGAGGATTGCACAACCACCCAACTCAACGCTCTTTCCGGATACAATGTCTTGCCAGGTGATGTTCTTGACATCGAGGTCTCCTTCAACAACCGAGGCATCACGACCTCCGTTGTCAGCGATGCTCGACTGATCGCTCCTGACGGCGTGACGACCACGACCGAGTTGCCTGCCTTGCAAACATATCAGACCTACAAAATGCAGTACGTGTGGACGGTTCCCGACGACGCCAGCATCGGCACCCTGCAAATCGTTTGGGAAGCCGATCGAGCGCGCTTGAACACCGCCGATGTCAATTTCCAAAACAACGTTGGAAGCATTGATTTGTTTGTCGGGAGGTTGCCAACGCCACGTGCATCGGAAGCCACCGGCATGACGCTTGAGCCTATCCTCGTTGACGCCAGCGAAAGCTACGACGAAGACGGGGGCGATGTTTCATGCGAGTTCTACGTTCCTTTTGATGACGGCACACGAACATGGGGCTACGAACGTGTCGTCTCACCAACGTGCATGTTGAATTACACGTGGATTGACGATGGCGTGTACCCGGTTGAAATCACGGTGGAAGATGAAGAACGGGACGAAACGGTGATGATCCTCAATGTCACGGTTCAAAACCGGAATCCAAACATCGAAATTCGAAGTCAACGCAGCGAAGCCAAAGTCGAATACCCCATCACCCTGTACGCTTACGCCAACGATTCCGACTCCGAGAAGCCTTGGCCGGGTGTGGTGGACATTCACTGGCCCGGCGCAAACTGCAGAGAAGGCTACTACACCCGAGTGTGCACGACGACCGCTACAACAGAGGGTTGGAAGACCTTTACCGCTGTGGGCACGGACGACGATAACAGCGTCTCAACGGCCACCTTTGATGTCAAATTCACCAACATTCGACCCCACAGCATCAACGTTCAGATGACCGATGTCAACGGACCGGTGCTGATGGACGCCCAGAACACCTGGCACGTCAACGAAGACCAATACGTCAACGTTCGAGGGCAGGCTCAAGACTCCGTTGATGACATTGAATCGTTGACCCACACATGGTGGCCGGACGATGCACAACCCTCGCTCATCCGGGTGTTCGACGGTCGCATCTCTGAATTTGAGATGGTGTGGTTTGAAGCCGGCTTGCACAAGATGCGTTTGGAGGTCACGGACACAGAGGGAGCGTCAAGCGGCGTTGAAGAGCGCTGGGTGACGGTCAAGAACGTCCCACCCGTCATCGAACCCCTGCCTTCTGTCTTGCCGATTGCAGAAGGGCAGAGCATCAGCGTCACCGGTTCATCCTCGGACACACCCTCCGACGAAGGAACGCTTCTGAAGTGTTGGGACGTTGACCCGAGCATGGACTCCGACGACATCGGCAGCGCCGACGACGACTGCGACGTGTTGGGCGATAACCTCACCATCGCATGGGACCGAAGCGGAACGCACAAGCTGGTGTACCACGTGACGGACAACGACGGAGCGCACACCAGCGAAGTTCTGGAGGTGGTGGTGCTCAACACCCCGCCCATCGTGAGAACCGCCAGCATGTCCTGCACAGCATACAAAGCGTGCATCCTCGATGCCAGCGCCACGCTCGATGCCGTCAACGATGTGGACGGGCTCACCGTGGTCTGGGACCTTGACGTCACGTTCGACAGCAACGAAGACGGCGTTCCCGACAACGATGCGGACATTGTCGGAAAAACGGTCACGCACGTGTTCAAGCGTGACGGTGTGCAGACCGTCAAGGTCATCGCGTTGGACGAAGACCCCGAGCGCCCCGGTACGAAATTGGTGACCTTCACGGTTCTTCCCGCTGACCGAAACGCCATGGAAAACCTTGGTGCAGCCCTCGTTGGTGAGGAAGCCAATCCATTGGCTCAACTCGGCTTGTTGGCGGGTGTGTTGTTGCTTTTGATGCTCTTGACCCGTCGCAAATCACGCCCCGTCGAACGGGACGCTTGGGACGAGGTCAGCGGTGCTCTTGATGCCGATGCCCTTGGCGACCGGGAAGCACAATTGCAACGACGACGGCCAGAAGGCCCACCGCCTGATTACCTGTTCCAGCAATCGCTGCAACAACTCCCTGCCAACACCACGCAGCCCTCGCCATCGGGTCCACCGCTTCCTGCCTCTGGCCTGCCGGAGGGATGGACGATGGAGCAATGGGAACACTACGGTCAACAATGGCTGGACAGCCAGGGATAGGCCGTGATGAAGGACATTCTCTTTTGTAGCAGGACAACAAGGGCTGAGCATGCACCGACGAGGCGTTCACGCACTGTTCCTCGTAGCGCTTTTTCTCTGCTCGTCGTGGTTGGCTGCCCTTGACCCACAGACCAACCTCGAGAGCGAACAGCGCCCTCACGCCACGCAACAAGGTGCCATCGGCGTGGTTGACGTACCGACCTACCGCATCAACGACAAGTGGGTCTACGAAACGCAATTCGATGTTGCTCAATTGTTGGCGCAGGCCAACGTGTCTGCCTCGCTGAACACCCTCACCGGAGACACCACCAACATCGTCACCGACATTCTCTACGAAACCGACGAGAACGGCGACACCGTGTTGGTTTACGAAATGGAAATCAGTGGAAGTTTTTCCTCGGGCAACAGCGGTGCCACGCTTGAAGGCGTCACCGGACGTCTGGACATTGACTACGACGGCATTGATTTGATCCGAACGCGGGATTTGGCGCTGATGAACAGCGAATTTACGCTGGAAGTGGTGTTTGTTCCATTCAACCTTGGATTCTTGTCTCAAACCTTGGGCGTGGTGACCTTTGACAACACGTACACACCTGCCAAAGAACGCCATGATTTCCCGCTTCGTAACGGCGATCAATGGTACATGGAATTTGAAGCGTCCACCGAAGTCACCGGAACCTCGGATTACTTTGACCCCTCCGATTTTGACCAAGAAACGGATGAAAACAACTCGTGGCAAGTCATCAAAACCGGCGCTCCCGTCGAAGACCAGCAATCGCCCCAATACAGCGGCTGTTCCAATTCCTACAAAATCGCTGAATGGAACGCAACCGGAGTGAACGCCGGGTTCAACTGGTACTGCCCTGCGGTACGAGGAAGCGTCTGGAACCGCATCACCAACCCGGCCGGGTTCACCATCGACTGGTTGCTTAAGACCTACAACCCAGCCGACTCCAACAACGTCATCGCCGGCTCATCCCCCGGTGGGCGCAACACGCAAATCGAAGTGTACACTGCCTACTCGGCCACCTTGCCCGATTCCATCGAGCAAATCAGCATCAACTACGCCGTGGCCGGTTCTCCTTCGTTACCGATCAAAAACACCAATTTGCAACTGCGCTACGAAATCGCCAACACCATCCACAACCCGACCACCGACAACAACGGAGCCGCCCAAGTGGCGCTCAACGTCTCGGACGAGGTCGACGACACGCCCAGCAGCGACGACCACACGAGCAACGGGGTCGTGGTTTACGATCCCATCAACAAAATCGTAGGCGCCACCACGGTGGTTCAGGACTTGAGCGTCGTCGGTGTTGACTTGGTCGCCCAAGCAAGTTCGGTGATCGCTGAACGGACCCGTGCAGGAGCAACCACGACCCTCGGGGCATCCATCGGCTACAACGCCTTGCCCGGCGACGTCTTGAGTTTCTCACTGCCTGCCCAAAACCGCGGCGTACTCGCCGCTCCGGCAACGACGATGGAAATCGTCACACCCGATGGCGTGACGCTCAGAGAAAGCCTTCCAGCCATCCAGCCCTATGCGGAGGAGAGGGTGCTCTTCTCATGGTCCGTTCCAGAAAACATGAGCATAGGTACGGCTTCATTGACGTTCACGGTCGACCCTGACGAAAACGTCACGGCCGATGCCAACCGAAGCAACAACCAAGCTTCGTTGTCCATCTTCATCGGTCGTTCACCAACGGCCAATTTGACCGCCGACGCTGGGAAATACACCTACGAAAACGTCACCATCGACGCTTCGTCGAGTGTTGACCCGGACGGGGGCTCCGTGGATTGTCGGTTTGAAATTGAATCCAGAGCCGGCCTCATCGACGTGATTGAGGCCCCGAATTGCATCACGCAATGGAACTGGACCAACAGCGGTTCATGGGACGTGAAAGTCCTCGTGATCGATGAAGAACTGGACACCGCCGAGCAAATGATTCAGGTCGACGTGCTCAATCGACCACCCGTCTTTGACCTCACCCATGATTCATCGGTTGACGTAGAACAGCCCATCACGCTGAGAGCGGTCAACATCAGTGACATCGATACCTCCTCGCCCTCCGGCCAGCGAGTCTCCATCGCTTGGCCTGGGCTCCAATGCGCAGAAGGACTGACCCAACCAACCTGCACCATCACGCCGATGTTTGAAGGCCCGCTCACCTTCACCGCCGTGGCCACCGATGACGACGGCGCCACCACGACCTTGACCAGCGAGATCACGGTCCTCAATATTGCTCCCACCCTGCAACCACCGGAACTGTGGAAGGGCGGAGAAGAAGTGCTTCCGGACGAAACCGGAGCTTGGACCGTGTATGAAGACGAGGTGGTGCTGCTGCGAACCACGGCTTTCGATTCGGTCAACGACCAGGGAACATTGCTCATCGAATGGCATCCCTCCGTTGACGATGCCAATTGGACCATCACCAGCGAAGGCATTTCGTCCTCTGAGCCGGTGTCGTGGACGAACGCCGGCCTTCACGTCATCAACGTGCGAGCCATCGACGCCGACGGTGCATCGTCCGACACCCTCGAGGGGACGGTGATGGTCATGAACGTGGAACCCACCATTGCATGGACCGACCAGTTCGCCCTCGAGCCAACCATCTCGGTGTTCGAGGATTGGGAGTTCCTCAACCTCACGGTGGACGTCACGGACTCGGCCTCCGACATGACGACGCTGGTCGTGTGTTGGGATTACGACGCTACCGTCGATATTGACCGGGACGGTTCAACGACGAACGATTGCGAAACCACGGGGCTCAGCGCCCAACCCACGTGGTCAACCACAGGCGTGCGACAAATCACCGTGACCGTCACCGACGACGATGGGGCCTCCGCCACAGAAATCAAGAACGTCTCCGTTCGCAACAGGCCTCCTTTGGCGGTGATTTCTGAAATGACCGTGCTGGAGGGTTTGGTCGAAGGCGACAACTTGACCCTCACCGGAACCAACTCGATTGATACAGAAGCCGACAACGCCTCCCTCCTCTACGAGTGGGACAGCAACCATCTGGACACGGATTTGGACGGAAGCAAATCCGGTGACGTGGATTTCACCGGCCCGACATGGACGGTTGAGGACCTCCCTGCAGGCACGTGGACGTTCCGACTCACCGTGACCGACGACGACGGCGAATTCCACCAAAGCGAGGTGATCGTCACGGTCGCTCCAGCCCCCGCCCAGGGCATCCTTGAGAGTGTCTCCGAGGCCCTCGGCACGACCATGGTGGCCGTCATCGGTCTGCTCGGCATCATCATCGTCGGCCTCGTCATGTTCTTGTTGTTCACACGACAAGGCCCCAAGGACATGGAGAACCTCGCCATCTACGACCAATCCTCCTTTGCTTCCACCCCCGCTGCTGCTCCAATTGCAGCACCTGCGGTGGCCCAACCCACACCCGCCGTTGCCATGCCACCCATGGACGCCCAACCGGCCAACACTGGCCCACCCGTTCCCGCCACGGGTCTGCCACAAGGATGGACCATGGAACAGTGGAACTACTACGGCGAGCAGTGGTTGGCTGCAAATCAGCCCGCACCTGCCCCCGTTCAACCCATAGTTTCACAAAGCCCACCAACCCCTGCCTCCGCTGAGTTGCAATCGTTGCTCGACGATTTGGACTTCTGAGGCGGATAGATGGCGAATCTTTGGCAGTTTTTCGGACTCCCTGACCCCGAGGGAAACGGGCCCCCCAACCGGCGCCAACCAGCCACGACCCCACCCGATGGAGAGCCGGTCACGTTGGAATCGAATGCGCCACCCACTGACGAAGCAGTCGACACAGAAACGCCTGCTGAAACCTCGACGCCGACCCCTCCTGCTGCCCGAACAGCACCCACGATCGCCGTGCGAACCCCGCCCTTGGGTTGGACGGGCCCGTTGACGCCCGACGGCGAACCCTTTCACGACATGGGCGTGGTTCGGCAGCGACCCGCACAGCGACCCAACAAAGCCCTTCGTTACATCGCTCCCGACGAGATGAAACGCATTCCCACCCAAGCCACGCTCCAACGCGTCGTCCAAGGCGATACCGCCATCGTTGACCTTCGTCCACTCGTCCACATGGAAAGTCACCAGATGGCGTGCCGGCGAGAACTCAAACACATGGCCGACGAGGCGAGAGTCAGCGTGTTTGCCTTGGATGCTGAAGACAAGTTGCTGATGATCCCTGGTCAAAACGTCGTCGTTGACATGCACAAACACGAACTTGGACTCACGCCGCTGCTCTGAGTTCACTGCACGTTTGCGAGTGTTTCCAAATGGGCCAAGGCCTCGCCAGCAAGGCCGAGAACCGTCGATTCCGCCCCTTCGACAAGCGTTGCATGCTCACCCATGGGCCCGTGAAGATCGTATCCTCCAGCTTTTCCCCGCCACGATTCAGAGGTGAGCAGCGCCTCCATGACCTCGGCGCTCAGTTCCGGAATGGAGACGACGGCGGCTTCGCAAAAAAACATCCAGGCACCGTTCCATTGGATGCCTGTTGCCGTCCATACCTGGTGGAGCCTGCCGCTGAGCCGATGCAGCATCGTGGCAGCGTGAGCGATGTCCCTCGGCTTGCCCAAACTGAGGGAGTGGTCGTCTGGGTCGCTGAGCATGGTGTCGGCCACGACGACGATCTGGTGGTTGTGGGTTTGAACGGCGGCTGCTTTTCGCTGACAGATAGCCAACACCTGTTCTTCAACCGGGCCTTTTGGTGGTGTTTCATCAACACCCGGCACCCCTTCGTGATGAATGGCAGGGAACATCGGCTGGAGCATGGCCAAGCGTCGGGGGGAGGATGAGGCCAACCAAACGTCCATGTTCTAACGTTAACAGGGCAGGTCATGGAACTTGCCCCCATTGGTCACGAGGGTGATATTGAAGAATCGGAAGGTTCACCGAGAAATGAGTGAGCCACATGTCCGAGTTGGAGAGAATCCCTACCCACATCGAAGGATTGGACGAAAAAATGCAAGGTGGCATCCCTCAGGGACACATCTCCATCGTTGCTGGTGCCTCAGGTGCCATGAAATCCAGTCTGACATTTTCCATGCT
>JAYQAK010000064.1:0-11316 GCA_038136695.1 Candidatus Poseidonia sp. | reverse complement strand
AGCGATGGGTCCGACATGCGATTAGGCCTCTTCGTCCGAAGATACCGACGACGCCCACACATATGAGGGTGTAGAATCAATCCAACTGCGACCTTCCTTCTTCAACCGGTACAAGCGATAGACCACGAATCCGGTCATCCACAGCGAAGGGAGGCTCAGGAACATGGCCTGACCCATCTTGTCGTCGCCGTAGTCGTTCATGATGCGGACCTCCATGACGGGTTCCTCGCCTGAAGCGTCATCGTAATGCATGACGATGAAATGGTAAATCTTCGGCGAGGTGACGTTCAAACTCAACGTGGTTTGAGGGGCGATGCTGTGATGTTCACCCAATGTTTTCATCACCTCCCAATCAATGGAGCCTGTTTCCATCGCGGGAACGCTGGTTTCGACCATCACCAGCACCACCTCGAGCGTCGCTTGTTCGTTGAGGTTCGAAATATTGGACACCACGAATTCGCCCGGTTCGAATTTCTGAATGATTTCGAAGGTGCTGTCGCCCGAACCGAGGCGGAAGGACACTCGCTCGTCAACCGTTTCTTCCTGATAGTTGACCGCCATCATCATGGCTGTGAGCAGCAACAACATCACGACGCCTTCAACAAGGATGTGGCGGCGGACTTTTTCTCGCGAGATGCCTTTGAACACCGGACCGTAATCGTTGCGAAGCCTTGGTTGAAGATGGTGAATGAACAGTGCTCCGATACCTCCAATCAAGATGCCCAACGGGATGTCGACAACCCAATGGATGCCGAGATAGAGGATGGTGAACATGAACAACAGGGTGTTGGCAAACACGAAGAGGTGATAGGGCCAATGACGCCATTCACGCAGGGTCCCACCAGATTCTCGAACGTGGAGGTAGTTGAGCATCAAAATCCCAAAGGGAATGGCGACGTGAAGACTTGGGACAGCATTGTCCAACGGATCGTGAAGGGCGTAAAACACGGTGTACCACCCTTCATGATACAGCAGTGCATCCATATCAGGAATCCAAGAGGAGGTCACTTCGACGTTGAAGAACAGGTAGTAAGGGACTGCCAGAGCGTAGATGAGAAGGTAGTTGAGCGTCACCTTGTCGGTCATGTCTCGGTCACCGGAGAAGGCGAAATACACCGTGGTGACATAGATGAGGAAAAGGTAGACGAAGAGGTAATGAAAATTCAAGAATTCTGTCAGCGCATCGTTTCGAAACGCATCTTGAACCCATTTCGTGAATTCACCTTCGATACCGTGGACCCACGAGGTCCAATGGCCGGTTCTCGATTTCATCGGTTCGTTCAGTTTGTCGGTGATGGATTTCCAACGGATGATGACGATGTAACCCATGGCATGAAGGTAGTAGCGCTTGTTGTGAAATTCCGTGGCCCAATCCCGCCAATGAACACGGTGCTCTGGCTGGTGGCGCGTGAAAAACCAACAAATGATTGGCGTGAGGACCAAAATCATGCCCATCATGATTTCGTACGGGTCCATGCCTCTGCGGCATTGAAAGTTGGTTTTATGCCTTCGGACGAATCAAGGTCGGCAACCATGATTCCAATTTGTTGAAAGCAGGGCAAACCTTCACCAAGGTGGCCCAACCAGCGAGAGCCATGGTTGGAGCCTCTGCTTGGCAAGCTCCGCCTGAAAACACCCTCGAAAGTTTGCGCCACGCCATCTCGATGTTTGATGGCATTGAATTTGACATTCGAATCACCGCAGACAAGCGCCTGATCGTTCATCACGACCGGGACGTTTCGGTACCGTCTGAACTGTTGCGTGGTCGGCCACTTTGGGTCGAAGAATGGACTCACGATGACTTGGTCGACCTTGGATTTCTGAGTTTTGAGGCCCTTCTTGAGGATGAAACGGTGCTCAAAGCGTGGCGTGATCAAGGAAAGATGGGGTGCATCGAAATCAAGCGACCGCATCCGAAGGCGGCAACGGGCGGCGGTTACCTGGGTCGCTCAAAGCACAACGCGCACATTGCCGACGCTATCCAACTGGCCGATAAGGTTCTCAACGATGCAGAGATTCCTGAAAAAAACACCGTGTACTATTCTTTTCACAAAAACATGCCACGCTCCGCAGCCCTGTCGCAAACACAACGTCCGTGGGCCGCATTGATACCCTACATCGCCCCGTACGGCACACGGACCACCCAACGCATCCAAGCCTTCCCGCAATACCTCACCATGCCGTTTCGACGATTGGTCCATCGACATCAACAACAAGGCAGTTCAATGCTGCCCTGCGCAGTCGAATACTTCCAGCCAAGCACCCGCAGGCTCCAGCTCGGACGCCCTGTGGGGTTGACTGGACCGTCTGCACAGCGCATGAATCGGATCCGGAAAGGGATGGCCACCTATGTTTGGCCGACCAAGCCGGTGCTCGAACACGATTTGTTACGAGCGGGATTGACGGGGTTAACCGATTACGCAGACCCTGAGTTGACCTGGCTTCCCTCTGGTCATGCTCGATGGGCCCAACCCGGAACACAGCCCTTGGATGAGGCCCAGTGGACACAACTTGCGGCATGCACGGAAGAGAACCATGTTGCTCTGTTGAAAGAGATGAAGCAAACCACGCCAACCTGGGAAGCGTGCGATGCTTCACGTCGTCGGCTCTTGGTCGATGAATGGCGAAAGCGGTGGCAGTGGAACGAGACGACAGAGGAGATTTTGAAACGGTCCAAAGGGGCCACGCCGCCGTGGTCCGCACCTCGACTCATCGGTCATCGTGGTTGCGGGAAAACCTCCCGGCCCGTTCTTCGCCCTCACTCAATGTGACGCAAGTGTTGCTGTTCAGCAATGTATTTTGGACGGTAAATGGGGGTGCCTTTTCCGTCCCGCATCACGGTACGCTCGTCAAGGATTTGTGCACCGATGCCTGCCACACGGGCCCAGCCGAAGAACGTCGTGTAGTAGGTTGGGTCGGTGAACCCAACGTGGTGAAGAAGGGCCCCACTGGCGATGTCCACGTTTGCATTGGGGTTGGAAATTTTCTTGTTTTCGCTGAGCACTCGGGGAGCCACTTCGCGAAGCGTGCGAATGATCTTGAAGTTCTCGTCGTCGGGGCACAACACCTCTCCGAGTGCAAACTGAACCGTTGCACGTGGGTCCTCTGCGCGCAGCACGGCGTGACCGAAGCCGAACACGGGCCGCTTGGCAGCGAGTTCGGCTCGAACGAAGGCCTCAACCTCTTCGGGATCGCTGGTTCCGATTCGCAACACGAACTCCAAACAAGATTGGTTGGCTCGTCCATGGAGTGGTCCGGACAGCGCGTTCATAGCGCCAGCGATGGAAGCATACACCGTCGCATGGCCCGAGGCGATGGCTTTGCCGGTGAAGGTTGACAAATTTCCACCTCCGTGGTCCATGTGAAGGACGAGGTAGGTCGCCAGAATTTTTTCCATCAGTTCACGGTCGACGCCTTCCACATCAAGGGTACGAACGAAGCGTTGCACCATCGTTGCAGAGAGGTCGTCTTCTGGAATGTCATCACCACGGCCCTCTCGGATTCGGAACAACAAGCCCATCATTCGGGGCATCCGTGCGATGAGGTTGAGCGCATCCTCTTTCCAATCCCCGGTGGTGTTGAGCATGCCAAGGGTGTGCACGCCCACGCTCAACCAGTCCATCGGGTGTCCGTCTTTTGGCAAGGTGTGAAACACGGCTGCCACGCTTTCAGGGACAGCGCCACGTGCGGCTAAATCAGCACGGAAAGCCGCGGATTGTTCAGGTGTTGGCAACTCTTTGTTGAACAGCAGGTACACCACGTCCTCTGGGGCATGATGCGCCAGCTCAGCGATGGGATAACCGCAGTAGTGCACGCCTTCTGTTGGTGTGACAAACGAGGTGCGGCAGGTGCCAACGGGGATGCCTCGCAAACCGGTGTTCAGATGAGAGGAATGGACCGTGAACATCGGTTCGTCTCCCGTCATCTTCACTCCCTCACAGGAGCCGAGAGCCATGCTTCGTATAAATGCGGCTCTTGCATGAACTTCCGATGATAAACGGTGTGTCGTACTACACCGCCGCAGCCTACCGTTTCCAACGACGTTTGACCGCGGGCCACTCCCTGAAACCTTTCGTTGCGTTTCTGTCGGCAAACACGTTCAATCGGATGGTGTGGCCGTCCACCAAAATGGCATCCTCGGCGTCGATGCCCGGACACGCTGCTTTCGTCGCCGCCCATGCTTCAGGTGTGGCCAGGTTTTCGCCCCACCACGGAAAGGCCCGGCATTGCTGCGGTCGCACGTCGTAGACGGAGCACTGCATCCGTTCATTGAGGTGTATGCAGACACCGTCCTCTTCGCGACTTCGCAAGATGTAACGGCCATCAGCGGTGGTTCGAGCGTCTCGCTCAAGCCAGTCCTCCACGCTCACGTCGGCATGCTGTGCGAGCCGAATCGCATCGTCCGGGGACAGGTAGACCATGCCTCCGGGTTCGTCACAACACCGGCCGCAGTTCGGTTGGCATTGGAAAGCAACGCCTTTCATCCACCAAGGGGCTCTCATTCTTCTTCACCCATCAGCACCTTACGGCGCTCCAAGCGTGCGAGTCGTACCTTCTTGGGGGATGATGGCTCGTCTTCAAGCAAATCATCTGCGTGGACATCACTGCCATCGATGTTCCATTCACCCGTTGGCTCGTAGGTCTCGAGGTCGTTTTCAGCCTGGGTGGATTTCGGCGTCTTCCTTCGAGTGACTGGGCGACGTTGACGCACAGGTGCGTCGTCCTCAAAGGCAGGAAGCGGGGCTCGGTCGGGGTCCAATTCAACCAAGCGTTCCTCGAGCACACGCAATTCGTCTGCAATGGTGATGAGGGTTTCAATATCGGCGTCCATCGCTCGCTGGGCGAGGACGACCATCTGCTCCTCCAGTTGATTCAATTCGGAGGTCGCCGAAATGGAAGCACGGTCGGAAACGGCCATGCGCTCATCGATGGTTTGGTCCAAATCAACCAGAACATCAACGGCCCGTTCAACATCTTGAAGGTCCATGGATTCATGGTCACGCAACAAAAATTGCTCACGCTCGTGAACATCGAGCACCGAGGGGCGTCCGGGCGTCACCTTGTCGATGGTGTCGCTCAAGGCTTGTTCAAAGCGTTCGGTCTCGTGAGAAGCCAACACACCGTCTTCCCACCCAGGTGGTTCGTAATCATCCTCACCCCACGGCTCCAATGAAGCACGGAGGTCAATGCCACCGGGTTCGACCGAGGAATAGACGCTGTCCAAGACCTCGCCAACCAACGTCGCAGCAACATCCTCAACCCGCTTGTGTTCCAACGGGTCAGTCGAAGTAACACGGCTCGGTTCGAGCACGCGGGTGACGTCGTCATGGTCCAACAAGACCTCGCCTTTGGAAAATGCCAAGGCAATTTGTTCGAGACGACGATCCACAGATCGCCATCCAGCAGGTGGCATTCTGGCCAATTGGGCCAAGTGAACATCGGACAAAAGCAAATTCTTCTGCCCGCAACGCCATCTGGCAAAGGCCATCAACGTTGCAGCCGAAGGTGCGCGGAGGTCAGCGGGTGTGGACGAGCGAAGCACCTCCTTGAGGCGAGAAGCAGGGAACGCCTCGACGTTCATCCGGCCACCTACCAGCACCTGCACGCCGAGATTGAGCGCATGGTCGAGCAGGACACCCAGTTGGTGCCGCCACGTCTCATGGCGAGCAAATTCGTGAACATCGTCCACCACCAAGGCCGTTGCCCCGGGAATCGCATCCTTCCAAAACGAGGAAAGGGGGTCAACCGAGACAACATCGGCGGCCGTGATGTGAAGCACATGGCCCTCACTTCGGCGAAGCCATGCTTGGCCGGTGGCGTGCAAAAGGAGGGAACACCCTGCTTGTGGTTCGCTTACGATGAAGATCGGGTTGAAGCGAACGGCGGGTTCGTCAATGGCTGCCTCGCACAGTTGTGTTGCTTCGAAATTTTCGTCACCAACAAACCACTGCTTGAACGTGCCCTGGGTCGACCATGTCATGGAAGCAGGCCATGCTGGACGTTCGTGGGGAACGCTCTGCTTCGGCATCAACGCCTCAACCTCAGAGGTTGAACCGTTTCCCTCAATTGGATGGATGGCTTGGCCTCGTTGCGTCTGGAGAACATAACTCCAAACGGGCTGGCCGTCGTCTTCCACACCAACATAGGCCGAAGATCGGTCGTTCGTAGCGGCCTCAAGTGATGACGATTGCAACCGTTCTTGCAAATGCCGAAGGCGTTCTGCCACGTGATCGGCGTAGGCCGAACCTTCGTCCAAAAACGTACGATGTTGTGGGACATGCGGCCCGAGAACCCTATCGGCAAGCATGTCGTAGGTTGGGCGTTGTGGAACGCCAACGCTCTGGAACACCGATAGGTTTCGTTTCGGCACCGATTGCCGACCGAGCAAGGTGTTCAGTTTTGAACGGGCAGGTTCATGGTCGTTGGGTGAAGATGGAGAGGGCTTTTTTGCCGAAGAGGGGACGTGTTGGTGCTCTTCGATGGTTTCCCTCAAATGCTGTTTTGCCTCTTCAAGGACCGAGCGAAGTTTGGTGGGAGAGGTCATCATGAACCCCCTTTGTAACGCTTGAGTGCCTCGCCGGATTCGCTGTAGAGGGCCGTAGCGTCCAAGCCGTCTTCGTCCTCGAAGCTCGACCATTTCTCATACATCTCATCGATGTCGCCACTGGCTTGGGAGAAGGAGGCCGATTCACGCGCCGGTTTCTTGGCGTCTTTGTCCACGGCACGCAGGCTGTTTGGAAGGGCTTCCTTGGCATTTTTGCTCGGCAATTCAACCGTGCGCGGGACATGAGAGGGAGGTAAAGCGCTCTCACCCAAGTCAGGAGAAGAGGCGATGTTGTCACGCAGGGCCGTGGTTTGAAGCGGTCGTTTGATGGCTTGATGACGCTCGACCGCCTGATCTTGGCGAGTGGTGAAGACATCCAAGTTTTCCTTACGATAGGCGCGTTTGACCTTCCGTTGTTGCGGCCACTCTGGCAGAGTCGGCGACGCTTTGACCACAGCGGAACTCCGATCACCCGCCAAACCGGGACGAATCTCCGGCATCGCAGGTGGTGCTTTTCTTCGAGGAAGACGCTGCGGACGGCGCAACTCAGGTGGGCGTTGAGCCGGTTTGGGCTTGGGCTGAATGGAACGTTTCAGCACGCGTTCCTCAACCACCGTGACAGGTGCAGAGGGCATGCGAGGCGAATCACTGACCAAACGCCCTTCGATGACAGGAGAGGCGGTGTTTCCAGGACGCCACGGCGTCCCACCGATGGTGGTCGCAGGAAGCTCATTGGACGGTGGGGCGACCTCGGGAGTGGAGTCTTCTGTCCACGCAGCCATCTCCGAGGAGAGGGCTTCTGTGGCCTCTGCACGTTCGACGTCGTCCACTTCAACACTACCGCCCTCGACCATCAACTGGCTCTCCTCGGCACCCAGCATGGCCCCTTGATGTTGAATTTGGGCAGCCAGCCACTGCTCTTCCTCCTCGTCGGGGGCGAGCAAAATGGGATGGTCCCAAAGTGCATCAGGTTCGGCTATCCATGCTTCAAGACTCGAAGGACGTAGCATGGTGCACTCGCTGGTCAACGCATGGTGGATTTTTGTTTCAAACATCTCGAGGTCCGTTGTGCAAAGGAGGATGTGGTCGTTGAACCGAACTCCATCACAAATTGACCTGAACAGTTCAACCATGACATTGTCCCCCATGGCGTTGCCCAGTCGGTCAAGGCCATCGAGAACGATGACGCTTCGTTCACTCCCCCATTGAAAGGCATTCACCGTGGACAACAACGCCTCTCGATCGGCGAGCACTTCGTACGGACCATGCTTGGAGAGCAACGCGAAACACTGCGGCAACGGAAGGCGTTTGGTGACATCGGTGTCCGCATGAGGCAATCCAAACAAACCGAGCAGCGGCATCCCACGCTCGGCAAGTTCGACGCCCAAGTAAAGCATCAGGTGTGGGTCGGGGGAATCGACCATGTACACGCCGCCCGGCATGAGCCCAACATCGCCTTTACCTGCGCCTTGGCGCCTCTTGAACTCACTTTTGAGTGCCAATTCCTCAATGTCTTCCAAACGCTCGGCACGACGCCATGAGGTCGAAGGAAGACGTACGCTGGACCACCATGATTCTGCGTCGTGTTCTTCCGGTTGGTGCTCGAGGTGCAACACGCTCAACGGGTGTGCAGCCATGACGGACCGAAGCGAATTCATGCTCAGCTCATACAGTTCCACGTCGTTGTTGACGTCCATCGCATCTTCTTCAATGCTCAACAACGCTTCGAGACCTTCGCGTGCCTCGCCTGTATCATGGAACGCCATCACGGGATGGCCAAGGCGAAAAAGAAGCCACCCAGTGCGGGATTGCCCACCTTGATTGGAACGAATTTGGACGGCCCCGGACTGTTCGTGAATCGCAAGATTCCGAACCAAGGTGCGCAAAACATCAACGCCGCCGCGTCGCTGTTCCAACAAATCACCATGCTGGATTTCAACCATGCATCCGCACCCTACGAGCCTGCTTCTCCCAACCCCCTCTTGAAGAGTGCGGCGTTGAGGAACAGGAGACGAACTGTTTCAAGGTCCATTCCCTACGGCCGAACACATGGCATTCGACGCCGGCCCGCTTGGTTCCGAAGAGACGGCTCTCCTCGAAGAGGGCTTGCACCTGTTCGATAACGCTCAGTTTTGGCATGCCCACGAATCTTGGGAAACGTTGTGGAACCATCTCAAGCAAAGAGAAGCGGCGATTGAAGAGGTGTTGTTGGTTCAAGGATTGATTCAAACAGCAGCCCTGCTCCTCCACCATCAGCGGCGAAATGTCGCTGGCGTGACGAAGCAATGGGACAAACTTCGGCCGAAACTGGAAGGATGGACGGTGGCATGGGGCTTGGATATCGAGGCGCACTTGGAAGCCATTGAACGCTATGTGGCGGACAACGAAGTGTGGACGTTGATGGCCAGTGACCATCAGCTCCCTCGGGCGTGAGGTTCAAGAAAACCCCTGTCCTGTTGCCATCATGGCAGGGAACAACGGCGAGCGTTCGCCCGAAATGATCCCCTTCATTCGGACCGCCGTGGCCCAACCGTTCATCACCGGACGAAACACAGGACTTGCTGCCAGTGTTGGTTTTGCCGTGCTCTTGTTTCTTGTGCTGATCTGGATCAACCTCAACACGGTCATCGCTGCCATCACCAGTTTCATCACCCTTGCCGTCAATGCAACGGTTCTTCTCATGCGGTACCAAAGTCATGCCAGCACACCGCTCGCAGTGAACATCAATCACCCGTTCATGGACACCGAGCCCATGGGAGAAGCCGCCCTCGTCGTTCGTATGTCCGATGGAACATGGTGCGACCCGGGAAGCCATCGTGTTCGAGCCATCCCCGATGAATTGCTGGGAGGGTTTAGTTTGGCAAAGGACACCCTTGATTTCCCCGTCATTGGTCACTTCAGCACGCGACGGGAAAAAACCCCGACCATGGTGCGCCACCTTGCGCTGATCAATCAGGCGATTGCGCTGAGGGATGCGGTCAACGACGTTCCCGACCCCATCGAAGACGCAAGGGAGAGGGAGAAGATTGATTCCGGTCTGTTGGAACGTTCGTGGATGGAAGACGAGGAGCAGGTGGAAGTTGAAAGCCCGCTGGTGTCGTTTTTCCGGCGCAAAGATTGAGCCTTTTGCCCTTTTTTGACCCTCTATGTTCAAAACCCATTCCTTCGACCGGGGGTTGTGCCAACCAACGAAGCTTGGATGAGCAAGGTCGAGCAATTGGCCGTGCACGAGCAAGAAACCTTGCTCGGCACCTCCCTTTCCCGTCGTTTCTCTCAACTCCCCCTTTGGCTGAGTCACCCCGCCAATATCGGCGCTTTTTACGGGTTCTTGGTGGGCTTGGCCTTGCTGTTGCCCTATGCGTTTGGTGACAAAGACAACGATGTATGGGGCGTTCAATGGGTGTTTCACACCTCCCTTCTGCTGATGGCGTGCGCCATCACGGGTTTTGTCTCGTTGTTGCTGGTCTCGTTTACCAAGCGGTTGCCGATGACCCCCCCAAGGGCGATCCTTTACCCGATGCCGTTCATTGGCCTGGCCCTGCTCACCATCGACCGTACCGACCTCATGGCCATCCCGGCCTTCATTGTCTGGGCGTTGTTGTTGCTGCCCGGCCCCGTTTATGTTCACCTTTCTTGGGCACCTCGCTGGCGCTTGCTGTGCATGATCGAAGACGGCATGGACCCCTTCGAAGGCATGGAAATGAAGACTGAAGCAGGGGCTGAAGCCGAGGAAATGGTGGGCGAGGATGCTGAAATGCTCGAAGTTGTGGATGCGTTTGAGTCGGAATAGACCTCAGATCACACCGACCTTCGGGCCAACCCGCTCAAACACGGCGAGCACGTCATCCAAATCTTGGCGGGTCAGACCTGCGGACATTTGGGTTCGAATGCGGGCCTTGTCACGAGCAACCATCGGGAAAACGATGGCCCCCGCCATCACACCTTCTTCACCCAGTGCCTGCGTCATGGCCTTGGCAGTGCTGGACTCACCGCACATCACGGGAATGATGGGGGTGACCGAATCCCCCGTGTCAAAGCCCATGGATTGCAATTCTTTGCGGAAATAATTCGTGTTCTCCCACAGGCGGGCATGATGCTCTGGTTCCTCCATCAGCACCTCAATGGCCGCCTTTTGCGCAGCGGCAACACCAGGTGGTTGAGAGCCAGAGAGGAGCCAGGAACGTGAATGATTGAGCGCATGGGTTCGTGTCATCTCGGTTCCAGCAAGAATACCCCCCTGGACGCCGAGGGCTTTGGAGAACGAACCCGTTTCAAAGTCCACCTTTCCTTGGAGTTTGAAATGGTCAACGATGCCAGCACCGGCATCGCCCAACACGCCCTCGCCGTGGCAGTCATCGACGTAGACCATGGCGCCATGTTCTTCTGCCAAAGCGGTGACTTCGTCGAGCGGAGCGATATCACCGTCCATCGAAAACACGCCGTCGGTGATGATGAGTTTTCGGTCAGCTCCTTCGTGGGCTTTGAGCACGGCTTCCAACTCACCCATGTCGTTGTGAGCGTACACGCCTCTGGCAGCTTTGGTCAAACGAACGCCGTCAATGATGGAACCGTGGTTGAGTTCATCGGAAATGATGACATCTTGCGGACCGGCCACCAGTGTGGGAATGAGGCCAACGTTCACGGTGTAGCCCGCCGAGTAAATCAGCGAGGCCTCGACACCCTTGAACTCAGCAACCTTCTTCTCAGCCTCAAGATGAATGTCCATGGTACCAGCGATGGCCCGAACAGAACCGCTTCCTGCACCGTAGGTG
>JAYQAK010000063.1:0-11669 GCA_038136695.1 Candidatus Poseidonia sp. | reverse complement strand
CCGCCACCGGCGAGGACCATGTTCTTGCGGAACTCGTCGTGGTATTCAGGGTTGGAACCGGCGATGAGCTTCTTGACATTCTCAACAATAGGGTCGACGATGGCCTCGCAAGCACGCTGCATGCAGTCGGTGATGTCGAGCGTCATGGCCTTGCCTTCAATGGAGAAGTCGACCAAGATTGGATCGTCAGGTGTGGCGGTCGAGACAAAGGAGAACTCCTCCTTCCAGCGTCGTGCCATGTCCTTGGTGATTTGAGCACCGTTGTACTTGGACTGGATTTCCTTGATGAGGGCGTTGTCGACGTAGTCGCCAGCGTAGCCGGTGTGCATTTGGTCGCCAGGACCTGGGATGGTACCGTAAACACGGCAAAGGTCGGTCGTACCTGCACCGATGTCGATGACCAAGGTGTGGTTGATCATGTCAAGGGCGTAAGCAACAGCGAAGGGCTCGGAGATGATCATGGCGGAGTTGACGGAACCTGCGGCTGCGTCAAAGATGGCCGTCTTGTCAACGTGGCTTGCCTCGGCTGGGGCACCGATAACAGCGACCACGCGGTCGTACTCCTCAGGGTCGGAAAGACCAATGAGATGGGTGATGAAGTGTGCGATGTACTCTCGGTCCTCGGGTGTGTCCTTGATGACACCGAGTTCGAGTGGTCGGTAGAGGTTCAAGGCCAAGCGGTTCTTGAGTGCATCGTGACCGAACAGAACATCTCGCTTCAAGAAGTTGCGAGCAATCGGGTCTTTGGGCGTACCGATCACCGTCAATTCTTCAACTTCGTGGCTGTCTGAAGAAACCATCACAGAGCGGAAGGTTCCCAAGTCAATTCCGATATACAACACATCTTTCGCCATAGGCTCACTGGCTTTCGGATACCGCTTGAGTTTATGAAGAGTGCCCATATGAATTTACAGGTCATGCTTCGCAGATGCGATAAATGGCGGGCGATGTATTTCTATAGAAACCCGTGCTACGTAGTGAAAACTTCAGCACCATGCCTCGCAGGGATGGCAGTACCATGCAGCATACTCGGGATAGAGTTCGGCCATTCCTCCACAGGTGGTGCACTCCTTGAGAGCCTGTGCACCGCAAATATCCATCACCATCTGGATGTGGTAGGCATCGTCGATACCGAGTTGTTCACGCATGGCCCAGAGCAGTTGATCTTCGCTGGGTGAAATAATCCCGTCTTCGAGGACCATTTCGACCACGTTGCGATAATCTTGAATCGTTGAGAAATCTCGGTGGTCAAGGACAACACCGCCCTTTTCAGCCACGATATCGGTGCCCCCAGGATCGTCAACGAAAATCACGAACGAAGCAGCATTGAGGTTGTCATCCCGCAATTCAAACGAAATGCGGACGCCGTCGAGGTTCGCATAAACCAACTTCGACGACCGATTGATGACGTTGGCGATGGAACGTGCCGTTGTCTCTGCGTTTGGACCTCGCTTCCATCCTGTGGGGCTGCGTTCGTTGTAGGCATAGAATTCGGTCCCCCGGCCGGGGTATTCGAGACGAATTTCCTCCCCGCCGTCAAACCCATTTGAAACGATGGTGATGGCCGCCACTTCTGTGGACAGAATGTTATCGTCATCGTCAAAACTGATCATGAGTGGTTTTCGCTCCTCGGCAGCGGCGTTGTAATGGCCCTGCATGCCGCTCATCCACTTGTCCTCGAGACGCTTGAGTGATTGCTCTTGTTCACCGGTGAGGTTCTTGTTCACACCAAGGACATTGGCGAGTTCGCCCGCCTGCATCTCTTGCTTGAATTGTTCAATCAATTCAGCGTCGCGCCGGTGCGTGGGCGGCTCGGGTCGCTTTTTGGTTTCCACGTAGTTCGGGTCGGCCCATTCATGGCCGCACGAACCGCACTGAAGATAGCCTGCCATGGTTGAATCCTGAGCGTTTCCACCGCATCGAGGGCAATCACCGCCTTCGGTGTAACTGAGGTTGTCTTTCGCCTCTTCCCGACCTTTTCGCAATCCGCCAAAGCCCGCCATGGATTTTGGGTGGCCTTGACTTTCTATGAATGCTTTGTCAGATTTGGATGGCGCGAGCCTTTAGGCCGTACCGAATGAAGCCTTCTTGGGCATAGATTCGGCGGAGGACAAGTTCCATTGAACGACCAAAATCCAGGTCGCATTCTTCATCATCAACGGTCAAGAACACCCCGTTGGGCCCATCTTCCAATTCCAAAAGAACCGTGCTTACACCGCCCAAAACAGGTGCTCGCAGTGAAAATTCAGACGGTGCACCTGCGGCGGACAACGTCGTCCACGAAAGGACGCTACCCCTCGGACGCAATTCGTGATGTGTACTGGCTTGTCCCATCGCTTGGTCCGTGAATCTTGGCGGCCACACCACCCCGGAACTGGAATGTTGGCCTTGGAGATTGAGTCGGGGTGCGGCAGCCTCTCCGTATTGAGCCATGGACACATAAGCACCCTGACTGACGTGAGATGATGCCAATTCAGCACCCCACGCGGCCTCCATGGCTGTGTGAAATTCAGGATCAACCTCAATTTCAACGTCCATTGGACTGATGGCCACGTCCGCTCCACTTCGTGCAAACACCAAAGTGGCTTCATCGCTGAGCAAAAGGTCCCAATCAACAACGCCCATACCGTCTTCTCCACTGGTTGCAAGGCCACAGGCCACCGCTACGGTCTCAGCATCGATGCCTTCTGGGACGCTAACGGCCATCACGGTCTCGTGCTGTTGGCGATGAAGTATCGCAGCAACGGCCAAGGTGGTGGCGTCGCTGTCGGCCCCAAACACCCGTGTGCCGTCGAGGACAAAGGGCGATTGGATCACGGTAAAATCTGGCTCATGGTCCAGCAAGTAGCCCATCCAAACTTCTGCGGTCATGACCGGTCCCTCCCAAACACATGGACGGCGCATGTGGCCCCCGAACCCCCGACGTTATGGGTCAAGCCGAGCGAAGCATCGCGAACCTGACGCTCGTTGCCGACTTCGCCTCGCAATTGCTTGAACACCTCCACAACTTGACCGGTTCCCGTCGCCCCGAGTGGATGTCCTTTCGCTTTTAGTCCACCACTCGCGTTGATGGCTGTGTCTCCTTGGTTGATGACGCCCTGACCTTCTCGGGCAAAGCGGCCACCGGTACCTCGTGAAGCGAATCCAAGGTCTTCGGTCGCAAGAACTTCGGCGATGGTGAAACAGTCGTGAACTTCAGCCACATGGATGTCACTGGCCTGAACACCGGCCATGTCGTAGGCCTTTGCACTGGCTTGCTGTGTGGCTCTGAGCTGCGTGATGGAGGGGCGATCGTGAAGCGCCAAATGGTCGGAGGCGGCGCCGGAACCCCGCACCCAAACGGGCGTATCCGTCAGGCGTTTGGCAACATGGTCAGCCGCTAAAATCACACAGGATGCCCCATCGGATGTCGGACAGCAATCGTACAACGTCAGCGGGTCGGCGACCATGAAACCGCCTGCCGCTTTCTCGAACGTGACCTCTTTCTGGATATGGGCTAATGGATTCAACGAACCGTGAAGGTGATTTTTCACGCTGACGTGAACGAGGTCGTCGTGCGTGGAATCGTGTTCGTGAAAGTACCTTCGAGCCATGAGCGCGTAGGTGCCGGGAAAGGTGAGTCCTGCCAAACGCTCCCATTCGGTATCACCCGAGACCCCGAGCCAATACCTTCGTCGTTCAGCGGTGAGATCGTTCATTTTCTCAATTCCGCCGGCCACGACCACGTCGGCCTGGCCGCTTTTGATCGCCATCCAGGCGTCACGAAACGCAAATCCCGACGAGGCACAAGCGTTCTCTACACGGCGAACAGATACGCCCTCCATTGCCGAGTGTTCGGTCAACAACGCTGCCGTGTTCCCCAACTGAGCACCACCAAAAGCCAAACTCCCGATGAAGGCTTCTTGAATCATCGAAGGGTCGAAGTCGCCGTCAACACTCGAAAAAGCGTGGGATGCGGCTTCTGCCCACATTCCTTTGAGCCCTTGTGGATGATTCCCGTACTTTGTTTGGCCGGCACCGACCACGGCGACATCCACCATGGTCGGTGCACGTGGAAGAGGCATTTCATACCCACGGCTCGTTTCATCTCTTTGGACGGTGTTCTGAGGGAATTGAACCCGCAGGGTTCTTGAACAGGCCCCACCCGCATGGACAACATGCTACGCCAATGCAGAGCTCATGGACACTTCTCAGGAACCAACTGTGCCGTTTGCAACGAAGAAGGAAAATTCATCATGAGCGACCGAGAAGCCAACTCGCTCGGTCGTATTCTCGCCCTTGTCTTGCGACACGCACCCGAAAAATTCGGTGTCGACATGGACATCAACGGCTGGGTAAACACCCGTGAACTGTCCGAAGCCATCGGCAACCAACGCCGCAACTATCACTGGCTGCGTGGTTGGCACTTCGAAGCCATCGCTAACGCTGATGAAAAGGGCCGTTATCAAGTTGAAAACGGAATGATTCGAGCGACCTACGGCCACTCGATTGAACTTGATCTTGACCTGCCTACCGATGATATCCCAGAAGTGCTCTACTACCCGTGTGAAAACGACGAAGTGAGCACACTTCTCGAATTTGGCCTCACTGCAGGTGACCGAAAGAACGTCCATCTTTCCCGTTCCATCCACAACGCCATGGAGGCTGGACACGTTCGCATCGACCGCCCAGCCATCCTCGAAATCGATACCGCTCGTGCCATCGCTGACGGCCACACCATTTACCGAGCAGGCACCACGGTCTACCTCACCGACGAAGTTCCCGGCGAGTACCTGTACAAGGTCGACGATGACGATCCGATGATCGTGGAAATGGTCGAAGAATGGGAACGGGAAGAAGAGGAGTGAAACGTCACTTTTCCGCTCCGCAAGCGGGGCAAAACGCAAGGTCCGGTTCAAGGACCGCTCGACATGTTGGGCAGTGAGCATGCCCTGACATCAATGCCTCCACCTTTTTCGGGGCAGGGGCTGGCGTTTGGTTCGCGTCTGAATCCACCAACCGCACGGGGTCGATGCCGTGCCGTTGCAGTTCTTCCACCCGATTTTTGTAAATGATGGCTTCTTGAAGTGCCGATTCCAGTTGCCAAAGACGTTGTTCTCGCTCTTTGCCATCGGCGATGATTTGCGCTTCTTCTAAGCAAACCTGCAAGTGACGCATGAACGCGTCAACGGTCGGTTCCTCGGCCATGATTCACCCACCTGACCGATGCCTCATCAAACCTTGCCACCCGGCGAGGACGGTAGGCTCATCACCTTCCTACCGATGCACAGGCCATGCGTGAACGGGTCGTCCTCAAATGGGGAGGGGGTTTGATCACGGAAAAGAACCAACTCAAGACCGTTCGAACCGATGTTCTGGCGTCGCTTGCCGAACAGTTGACCGATGTGCTAGCAGAAGGTATTGACGTGATTTTGGTTCACGGTGCTGGCTCGTTCGGCCACCTCAAAGCGAAGCAATATCGCTTGGCCGAAGGCCGTGTTGATGACGCATTGTTCAATCAAGGATACACGCAACTCGACGCTGTTGAAGAGGTACGAAACGACATGGTGGAATTGAACGACCATGTCATGAAGGCACTCACGACCTATGATATCTCGGCCGTTTCGCTCGCCCCTCACACATGGGCCACCGACACCGGGCCGACCTTCAACGGTGACGTGTCCTTGTTTGGTGCTGCTCCACAAGGCATCGTGATGGTCACACACGGTGACGTCGTTGATTGCACCGACGAGCGTGGATTTGGCATCCTTTCAGGCGATGATTTGGTGGTTCGTCTTGCCAAGGAAGTGGAGGGTGTGACCCGGCTGGTCTTTGCCATGGGAGGTGTCGACGGCGTGTTGGCACAACCACCGCGGGAGGGCGAGGAACAGTTGCTGCTACCCACGCTGTCTCGAAACCAAGCGTTCACGGGAGAACATGCTTCGGAACTTGACGTGACCGGTGGCATTGGCCTCAAAGTGGAGCGCGGTTTCTCGGTGCTTGATTCAGGAATTGAGGTGCTCCTGGTGAGTGGAGAGCACGAAGGACGTGTGCGAGATGCGTGTCTTGGCCGAGAAGTTCGAGGCACCCGTTTGGTACCATAAATCAACAGAGAACTCTTCATGTAGCCGCCGCGTCTGCAAAGAACCGGTGAACACATGACGGGGTACGGAATCGGAGATGTCCCCCATCTCGACCTTGGTCAGGACGAGAAAACCTCGCTTGGTGGCGCCGATCCCGCCCAAGCGGAATTGATGGCCGAGGCGGTCATTCAAGTCACGGAAAAAGACGAAGTCATTGGCCCGCTATCAAAATTAGAAGCCCATCGTGGCTCCGGCTTGTTCCACCGTGCCTTCAGCGTGTTGCTCTTCAACTCAAAGGGGGACATGTTGCTTCAACAACGTTCGGGGGACAAGGTCACTTTCCCGCATGTCTGGGCCAATGCGTGTTGTTCACACCCGCTCCACAGTGCCGAAGAACTCGAGGAGACAAACGCCATGGGCGTGAAGCGAGCAGCCGTTCGAAAATTGGAACAGGAACTTGGCATTGACCCCAGCACCATCGATGTTGGGGACATGACCTTCATGACGAAAATGCGGTATGCCGCACGAATGAACCAATCTTGGATCGAACGTGAGCTTGACCACATTCTGGTGATGTGTGCCGATGTTGAACTGAGCCCGAACCCCAATGAGGTCGCCAACACGATGTGGGTTTCACGAGAGGAACTTGAGGCCATGCTGATTGAGGAGCGACCGCCCGAACAGGCCATTGCACCATGGTTCCGTTGCATTGCGGCCTTGATTATGAGCGAAGATTGGTGGACGGCCTACAACGACCCAACAGCGCTCGCCAAACTTGCCGATGATCGCATACACGACATGGGAGACATCACCCATATGTTGCCCAACGCAGAAGGTGCGGATTTGCTTACTTCCATCATGGAGGTCAAACCTTTGATTGAAGAACGCATCGAATCAAGTCTTCGTGCCTCCCGCCATGAACGCCTCGGCAACGCCATGATGCACCTGATTGAAGGGGGCGGAAAGCGCATGCGAGCGACATTGCCGTGGCTCATTGCCAAAGCCGTTGGCGAGACCCATTCAGGGCTGCTCGACATCGGTGCTGCGATTGAAACCGTGCACAATTTCACACTGGTTCACGACGATATCATGGACGACGATGAACTGCGTCGAGGTCGCAACGCCGTCCACGTGGAGTACGGCATGCCCACCGCCATCAACGCAGGCGATGCGATGTTGGCCATTGCTTTCGAGCGCCTCGTCCAAGCCGAGAATTTGGAACCTGAAGACGTGGCACCGCTCGTCAATCGCATTGCTTGGATGGTCCGTCGGGTCAGCGAAGGCCAACAATTGGACATTGAATTTGAAGATCGGTTGGATGTTTCTGAGGAAGACTACCTCGAAATGATTGAGGGGAAAACAGCCGTGATGTTCTTGATTTGCGCTGAAATTGGTGCTCGGATCTCAGGGGCTGATGAAGAAACTGTGCAGCTAATGGCCGACTGGGGCAAAGCCCTTGGCCTGTGTTTCCAACTCATGGACGACGTCATCGACGTGCTCTCGGATTCGGCAACCCTCGGCAAGCCTGCGGGGTCCGACATCGCCCAAGGAAAGCGGACCTTGATGGTCATTCACGCCCTTCGCCAACCAGAAGGGCCGGTGAAAGACCGCCTCCTCGCCGTTCTGGGTAAGGGCGATGATGTTTCGGCAGAGTCACTGGCTGACGGTCTAGCAGCGCTTGCAGAATTGGGTTCGGTTGCCTATGCCAAAGAGATGGCTGAATCCTTCCACGCACAAGCTCATGCCTGCCTGGACAAGGTTGGCGATGGACCCGCCCTCGTTGCCTTGCGTGAACTCACGGATTTCCAACTGGCTCGTCTTCATTGAACGCGTGGACTGCATCTCCCAGAGAAACCGTCCCCTCGTTCAACACCTCTGCATACCAACGGGTGACGCCGGGTTGGTGTTTGTGACTGAGCGAAACGAAGGACCCGTCAACAAACGAGGTGCGGATGGTTTTGCACGGTGGAGCATCCCCCGTGATGCGAAGATGAACCTGACCAACATGAAGCTCCGTTCCGGCCGACAGTGTGACATCATCGAGCCCGTCAAGAAGGAGGTTTTCACCCGTCGTTCCCGGGCCAATGGGGTGGCCTGCTGACTGCAAAGCCGTCATCACCGAACGCTCCATCAGGCAAACCGCCTTCAACGGACCACCGTGATGACGACGATCGTTTTGCTTGTCGCCAACGCAACCGGTCGTCGTGATGTCAAGTGATGGCACGGCATGTTTGGGGACGCCTCCCATGGGGTTGACGTGCAACCCCACGACCGTTCCCGGCATTGGTGTTCGCCTCAGTCTGCGTAGTAGGACTCGGGGTTGGGCTCGGGCTTGAGGCCCTTGCGCTGTCGGATTTCACCGACAACCTTGTCGAACAACTGGGGTGGCAGCATCTCGAAACCGAGGTTTTCTGTGTTCCAAACAGCGCGACCTTGTGAAGCAGCACGAATGTCGTTGGAGAAACCAAAGGTCTCAGCGATGGGAATCACACCGACGACGGTGGTGACATTTCCGTCTGCAGGCATGTCTTCGATGATACCACGTCGGGTCGTGACCTCACGGGTCACTTGACCCAGCCAGTCGTTGGGCACCGAAATGAACGCCTTTTGCATGGGTTCAAGCAGAACCGTGCGGGCTCGCATCATGGCACCTTTGATACCGTTACGGACGGCGGGGATGGTCTGTGCTGGGCCGCGGTGGATGGCGTCTTCGTGGAGTTTGGCATCGACCAAACGAACGTACATGCCTTGAACAGGTTCGTCAGCAATGGGTCCCTTCACGCAGACTTCGTTGAACGCCTCGATGATCAATTCACGGGTTTCGTGCAGGTTCTGAATACCCTTGGTGTCGTTCACCAGGACGTTGGTGCCGTTGATGGCGTAGATCTTTCGCATCACATCCTTGTCCATGCCGTACTCACCAAATCGGTTACCGACCTCTTTGGCGTCACCGCTTCGGACAGGTCCATCACCGAGTTCACCGGCTCGCAGAGCAGCGACCACTTCTTCGGGAAGTGGTTCAATCTCAAAGAAGAAGCGGTTGTGGCGGTTGGGGGACTTGCCCTCGAAAGCGTTGCCTCGGTTGTTTCCTTGGATACCTTCACGGTAGACCACAATGGGTGGGCTCACCTTGACCTTGATGTTCTGTTCTTCTTCGATACGGTACACGGTGATCTCCAGGTGGAGTTCGCCCATTCCAGCAAGAAGGGCTTCTCCCGTCTCCTGATTGGTGGTGACCTGAAGCGAAGCGTCTGCCTTGGCCAGCGAGCGAAGGGCGTCAATGAACTTGGGCAAGTCCTTCATGCTCTTGGGCTCAACGGCCACGGTCACGACAGGGTCGGAATAGTGGCGAATGGCTTCGAACGGCGTGAAATCCTTGTCTCGGGACAAGGTGACACCGGCTGCAGCGGAGCGGATACCGGTGACAGCAGCGATGTTACCAGCAACGACCTTGGGGACGGTGATGCGATCGCCACCGACCATCATGGCCACCTGTTGCACACGCTCGGGCTTGGCAGCGCCGATGGCATACACCGATTCACCTTGGTTGATGGCTCCGGAATAGACACGGCCCACAGCCACTTCACCGGCGTGAGGATCCATCCAAATCTTGGTGACCATCATGGCGAGTTCTGCATTTGGGTCGCAGTTGATCATCGCCTTCCCAATTTCAGAGTTGAGGTCGCCCGTCCAAATGTTCGGGATACGGTATTCTTGGGCATCAATGGGGCCGGGGAGTTTGGTCACGGCCATGTCCAAGAGCACTTCATGCACAGGTGCTTTCTGAGCGAGGGTCTTCTGGTCCTCGTTGTTACAGTATTCGAAAATCTCCTTGAAGGAAATACCCGATTTGGCCATGTAAGGGACCGTAATGCCCCAGTTGTGATAGGCTGATCCGAAAGCCACCGTTCCGTCTTGCACGGAGACTTGCCAGTCTTTTTTCTTGTTTTCAGGAGCAAACTGCTTGATGAGCTTGTTGACCTTCTTGATGGTCTCAGTGAAACGAGCCATCATGTCTTCGGGTGTTACCTGCAATTCGTTGATGAGGCGGTCTACTTTGTTGATGAAAAGCACCGGCTTCACTTTCTCCTTGAGGGCTTGACGAACCACCGTTTCGGTCTGAGGCATCGGGCCCTCAACCGCACAAGCGAGGATGAAACAACCGTCAACTGCACGCATGGCACGCGTCACGTCACCGCCGAAGTCAACGTGACCCGGTGTGTCGATGAGGTTGATCAGGTAGTCCGTGCCTTCAACGGCGTGGACCATCGATGCAGAGGCGGCGTTGATGGTGATACCACGAGCCGATTCTTGTTCGTCAAAGTCGAGGACACGAGCTGCGCCTGCTAGTTCGTTGGACATCATGCCCGCACCTGCAATCAGGTTGTCAGAGAGCGTTGTCTTCCCGTGGTCAATGTGAGCAGCAATGCACAAGTTCCTGATTTGAGGAAGAATGTGCATCACTTCGGTTGCTTTCTTGATGTTGTCTTCTTTGCGTCCCATGGTTACCACCGTGTTCTCGTTGATTCGCCCCACTGAAAAGGGGTAATTAAGTGACTCGCAACATGCTTACGCAAAAGCGACTGCAGAGCGGCGAAACGATACATTCGGCTGGGCTCAGCGAGCAGAGGCTGCGATGCGCTCCAACTCTTCCTTCTTGCTGACAGCGTAGGACGTCACATCACCTTCGCTGGCCTTGGTCAGCTCGTTGATGATGCAGTTTTGGAGGGTGCGCTTGGACTTGTGCGTGCCTTGCTGGGCGCCCTTGGCGAGGTTTGCCAGAGCGAGGTCGAGGCGACGAGAGGGTGAGGAGTCAACCGCTTTGGGTTGGGAAACGGCACCGAACTTGATTCGGGTAATCTCTTCCATGGGTGCAGCGGAACAAATGGCGTCAACAAAGACCTGGAGCGGGTTGTTTCCACTTCGCTCTGCGATGGCATCAAGAGCGCCCTCAAAGGCCTTCATTGCACCCATCTTCTTACCGGTGTAAGCACCGGTACGCATGAGCTTGTTGATGTAGCGTTCAACGACGGAGAGCTTTGACTTGCCGAACCAAGCGTTGGCGTGTCGTCCGCCGGTGTGAGGCACACCCACGGTGGTGAGGTTGATGTACGGAGCAAGACCGGGATCTCGGCACGTCACTTCGCTTGCATCCCACTTTCCAAACACTTTGGTACCGATACCGGCGATGGGCTTGACTTCAACAACACTGGATTCTTCGTCGCTCATCTTCAACACCTCAGCGGACTGGCTTCTCCTTTCGGCCACGGACCATTTCATCGAGTGAAACACCGTTGACTTGGATGACCTTGTAGCGGACACCGGGAATGTCACCGTACGAACGACCCATGCGACCGCCGATACCTTCGACCATCACTTCGTCGTGTTCGTCGATGAAGTTGATGGCGCCGTCGCCGGGAGCGAAGGCAGTGAGTTTGTTTCCGTTCTTGATGAGGGAAATCTTGACCGCTTTGCGAATACCGGAGTTGGGTTGCTTGGCTTCAATACCGACTTTTTCAACCACGATACCCTTGGCTTGGGTGGACCCTGCGAGCGGGTCGTGCTTGGCACGGGACTTGAGCATGCGCTTCTTGTATCGGCGGTCCG
>JAYQAK010000062.1:0-11685 GCA_038136695.1 Candidatus Poseidonia sp. | reverse complement strand
CAACGGCATTCTCGACATCACCCTGAAGCTGACCCCCCAAGGGAAAGCCCTCGAAGAGGGTGATGACGATGACCTCCCTGCCCCGGGAGAGGTCAGCATCGACTTCGGCGACGACGACGATGACGAAGACGACGGTGGCATCCCCATCTTTTGAAACGGAAGTGAACAAACATGAGCAAAGTGATTGGAATTGATCTTGGAACAACAAACAGCTGCGTAGCCACCATCGAAAACGGAGAACCCGTCGTGATTCCCAACGCCGAAGGTGCACGAACCACCCCCTCGGTCGTGGCTTTCGCCAAGGACGGTGGCGAGCGCCTCATCGGCGTGACGGCCAAGCGTCAAGCCGTGACCAACCCCGATCGAACGATGATTTCGGTCAAGCGACACATGGGCACCAAGTGGAAGACCGACGTGGATGAAACGGAGTACACGCCTCAGGAAGTGTCCGCCTTCATCCTCCAAAAACTCAAGGCCGACGCCGAAGCTTACCTCGGTCACGAGGTCAAGCAGGCTGTCATTACCTGCCCGGCCTATTTCACCGATGCGCAGCGCAAGGCCACCAAGGATGCCGGCCGAATCGCTGGACTTGATGTGCTTCGAATCATCAACGAGCCCACGGCAGCGGCGCTTGCCTACGGTGTGGACAAGACCCAAGACCAAACCATCCTGGTGTACGATTTGGGCGGCGGAACCTTCGACGTCTCGGTCTTGGAAATCTACGAAGTCGACGGTCAACCGCAGATCGAAGTCAAAGCCACCGCTGGAAACAACAAGTTGGGTGGCGATGACTTCGATGACAAGATCATCGACTGGATGGTCGCCGAGTTCAAGAAGGACACGGGCATTGACTTGTCGAAGGACAAGCAAGCCATGTCTCGCCTCAAAGAAGCCGCTGAAAAAGCCAAAATCGAACTCTCGGGAACCCAACAAACACAGGTCAACCTTCCTTTCATTTCGATGGCAGACGGCCAACCCGTCCACATGGACCTCACCCTGTCTCGCGCCAAGTTCGAAGACCTGATTTCCAAACTCATCGAGAAAACGATGGTGCCCACCCGGCAAGCCATGAAGGATGCGGGTCTCAAGAAGGGCGACGTCGACAAGGTCATCCTGGTTGGCGGTTCAACCCGTGTACCGGCCGTGCAAGAAGCCGTTGAGAAGGAAGCAGGAAAGCCTCCTTACAAGGGCATCAACCCCGACGAGGCCGTGGCCATGGGCGCTGCCCTCCAAGCCGGCATTATCGCCGGCGACGAGGGTGTGTCGGACGTGCTGCTGCTTGACGTTACCCCGCTGACCCTGGGTATCGAGACGCTGGGCGGCGTGATGACCACCATGATCGAGCGAAACACCACCATCCCAGCACGCCGTTCCGAGATTTACTCCACGGCCTCCGACAACCAACCTGCGGTCGAAATTCACGTGTTGCAGGGTGAGCGCGAGTTCGCCAAAGACAACGTGACACTGGGCCAATTCCAACTGGTTGGCATCCCGCCAGCCCCTCGAGGCGTTCCTCAAATTGAGGTCACCTTTGACATCGATGCCAACGGTATCGTGAACGTCAGCGCCAAAGACATGGGCACGGGCAAGGAACAGTCCATCAAGATTGAATCCGCAACCTCGCTCAGCGAAGATGAAATCCAGGAAAAAATCGCTGAAGCCGAGAAGTTCGCCGAGGAAGACCAGCGACGTAAAGGCAAGGTTGAACTACGCAACATGGCGGACCAAATCGTCTACCAGACCCGACGAACGTTGGATGAGTCTGCCGACAAACTCGAGGACGCTGACGTGGATCCCGTGAAGGCCCACTTGGACGAGCTTGAAAAGTTGGTTCAAGACGACGAGGGGAAGCCCGTTGACATCGATGCGATGGACGACGCTGCCATACAAGCCAAGGTCAAGGAGATCGAAGAGGCCATGCACGCGGTTTCCACCAAACTTTACGAAGCTGCTGCTGCCGAAATGGCTCAACAGGAAAGCGGTGAAGACGGCGCCATCAACGTGGACGACGGCGTGGTTGACGCCGACTTTGAAGTCGTTGAGGACGAAGACTGAACACGACCTGAGTCGGGCGAAAGCGCTTGGCTTATGGCTGAAAGCACGGTGGCTTGACCATGAGCGAAGTCCCCATCCTCAAGGAAACGACTCGCTCTACCGGTCGGGACGCATTGCGCAGCAACATCACTGCAGCCATGGCGCTTGCTGGAGCCGTACGAAGCACCCTCGGTCCGCTGGGCCAAGACAAGCTGCTCATCGATGACGAAGGCCGGACCATGGTCACCAACGACGGTGTCACCGTGCTTGAGTCGGCCAAAGTAGAGCACCCCGTCGCAAGAATGCTCATCAACGCCTCGACAACACAGGACCGCATCGCACGAGACGGTACGACAAGTGCAGTCCTGCTCGCCGCAGAATTGTTGCAGAATGCTTGGGAACTGGTGCTCCAAGGCGTTCATCCTGCCGCCATTGCGAGGGGGTATCGATTGGCCGAAGAAGCCTGCAGGAAGCATTTCGACCACTTGGTGTTGGAAGCAACCGACGAGCATCGCATGAACGCTGCCACCACGTCCCTCTCGGGAAAGATTCACGCGGCCATGCAGCAACACCTCGCCGGGCTTGCCTTGGAAGCAGCGCAATGCGTGCTTGAGCAGAGACCCTCAGGTCTGCTTGCCGACCCAACTCGCGTCAAGGTCCTCACGCAGACGGGGGGGTCCATGACCGATTCCCACCTCGTGACCGGTCTCGTGTTGGCCAAAAAAAGGGCAACGGATGCCATGCCGAAACACATCGGTTCGGGAAAAGTCGCCTTGGTCGACGGTGGACTTGAACGACGGGAATTGATGAGCAACATGAAACTCAACGTGACCAACACCGGGGTGTTGGAGCAGTTCCGACAGCAAGAAAAAAGCATGCTCCTCGACCAAGTCAAGCACCTCTCTTCGCTTGGCGTAACGTTGCTGGCTTGCAAAGAAGGCATCGACGACGACCTTCACGGAGCCTTGGCCGAGGTTGGCATCCAAGCCTACCGTCGGGTCGCGCGTTCCGACCTTGATTTGCTTGCTCGGGGAACGGGGGCCACGCTCAACAACGACGTGAAAGGACTGTCCAACGGCGACCTTGGCGTCTTCATCAGCAGTCGAAACGAACGCTGGAACGGCGTGATGCATTGGATTGTTGAGACCGAGGAAGGGGGGGCCACGTTCATCGCCAAAGGGTCGACCAACGAAACGGTTGAGGAAGTGGAGCGATGCTTTGCTGATGCCTTAGGCGTGGCGTGCCAGTTACTCGAAGAACCAAAATTGCTCGCCGGAGGCGGCGCAACGCAGGTGGCGCTCGCACGACATCTTCGACGATACGCTGAAGGGTTCGCAGGCAGAGAACAACTCGCCATTGATGCGTTTGCTGATGCCTTGGAGATCATTCCCCGTGTGCTGGCTCAAAACGCAGGACTTGACCCGCTTGATACCCTGCTCCAAGTGGTCGCTGCTCAGACCAACGACAAACTCGAACAAGGTCACCTCATTGGTTTGGACGTGGTCGAAAAAGAACCAAAAAACATGGTCCAACAAGGTGTTGTTGAACCGCTTCGTATCACACGCCAAGCCCTCGCAGGGGCTACCGAGGCCGCCCTGTCGGTTCTTCGCATCGACGATGTTCTTTGGGCAAAGCAAGACCCCACCATCCCAGAACTGCCTCAAGATGAGTAAAGGTCCACTTTTGAACGATATAATCCACTTCTTCAAATATGAAGTGAGAAGGGCAATCGGTGATGCAAAGCACCTCTGTTCCCGTCGGCATTGACGACATCGCCATTCATTTCCCTCGCTTGTACATGGACATGAAGGAATTTGCCGATCTGCGAGGTGCGGATTATGGCAAACTCAACAAGGGCTTGGGCTTGGAGGCCATGGCCATCCCCGACGTGCACGAGGACACCGCCACGATGGGCGCTATGGCAGTCATGCAACTCATCGACCGTAACGGTCTGAATCCTCGGCACATCGGCCGCATGTACCTCGGCACCGAATCAGCGCTTGATGGAGCAAAACCAACAGCGACCTACATCGTTGATATGTTGACGCAGCGTTACGGTGAACGGTTCGGTGATGACTGCTTCCAAACCTGCGACGTGGTCGACATGACCTTTGCATGCATCGGTGCAGTCGATGCACTTCACACCACACTCGACTGGGTGGCTCGCTCCGATGACCAAGAAGAGCGGATGGGGATTGTCATCTTCTCGGACAACGCCAAGTACGCCTTGGAATCTTCGGGAGAATACACGCAAGGCGCAGGCGGCGGTGCGCTGCTCGTTCGACGAAACCCACGCCTTCTTGAGATTCCAGACTGCATAGGTGTTTCCACAACACCCGTTCACGATTTCTTCAAACCACGACGCGAGGTCACGATAAGGTCGGTGATTTCCAACGTCCTTCAACTGGCGCAGGAAGCTGGGCAAACCGTCAAAAAAGGCTTGGTTGAACGCATGATTCGTCACCTACCGAAGTCCACGGTCCGCAAATTGGGTATTTTTGCTCACGGAGAAGAAAAGGTGAGCGTGCACCGAGACGACCCGGTGTTTGACGGCCAATTTTCCAATCTCTGCTACCAAAACGCCGTTCGACAAGCCTTCCACGACTTCCGAAACAAGGCCGTTCGCCGAGGACGTATCGACCTGGAAATGGACCAACCGTTCACGGTACAGTGGGAACGCATCATCATGCATTTGCCCTACGCCTACCAAGCCAAGCGCATGTTCCCCGATGTGTTTCGGCACGACAGAAAGGACACACCGATGTGGCAGGACATCATTGAGAACATCGGTGAGATGCCTCCCGAACCAAGCGATCAAAGCGAGGAAGCCTTGGCGGCATGGGAAGCAGAAAAGGACGCCTACAGGAGGGCCATTTCCAAAACGCCCCAATACACCGCCTTTCACAGCAGCCGAATTGAGAAAGGCCAACGCGCCAGCAGTTTGATCGGCAACCAATACACGGGATCTATTTTCCTCGCGTTGATGTCCACGTTCGAATCGGACCTTGAGGACAACACCAACCTCGACGACGTGTTGTTCGGCATGTGCGGGTACGGTTCTGGCGCCAAGGCCAAGGTCTTCGAAGGACGAGTCAACCCAAGGTGGCGTGAAGTGGTCGCTGGATGGCATTTGTTTGAACGCCTTGCTGCTCGTGTGGCCATCGACCACATCACCTATGAGAACCTTCACAAGGGCACACAAGACACCAGCGTTATCGAACCAAACGGTGAATTTGCGCTTGTCGAAATCGGAGACGAGGGCGTGGATGAAGGGGCTCGCAGGTACCGATGGGTCAAAGCCTAGGCCTCGAAATCGAGGACCACTTTTCCACATTCCCCCGACATCGCAAGGCGCATACCATCTTCGAAACGATCGACGGGAAGGCGATGGGTCAAAATCTTGTCAACATCAATGAGGTTCTTCTCCAACAAGGCGTGCATGGTGTCCCATGTTGACCACATCTTCCGACCGTTGATGCCTTTCAAGTGCAGGTAACGGAAGACCACGTCGTTCATCGGAACGGGAGGCATGGATTCCCCGTACACCGAGAGAATGTTGACATAGCCACCCATTCGTGTTGAGTGAATGGTGTTGGAGAGAGCAGTTGGTGAGCCCGAGAATTCGCAACTGTTGTCAACGCCTCTTCCCTCGGTCGCTTCGAGAATGGAGGCAACGATGTCATCGTCTTTGCCAAGGACCAAATCCGCCCCCAATTCCTTGGCGAGCTTCATGCGGTAGGTGTTGTCCCAATCCACAGCGATAACGGTGCGAGCACCCATTGCCTTTGCAGCATTCACCGCAAACAAACCGATGGGGCCCAAGCCGTGAACAGCCACCGTGGCGCCCTCAACGGGCCCACCGGTTAAGGTGTGGATGGCGTTTCCGAGCGGGTCTTGTACGGAAGCATGACCTGAATCGAGGCCTTCGGGCACGTGCCTTGCATTGATGGCGGGGACCACGAAATACGGAGCGAAGGCTCCGTGACCGTGAACACCGAAGATGGATCCCTCTTCACACACGTGAGCGTTGCCTTCCTCGCATCGCGGACACGACCAGCAAGCAAGGTGGCATTCAACCGCAATCAGATCACCGACAGCATGCGATTGAACACCTTCACCAACCGCAACAACGCGACCGCTCGTTTCGTGACCCGTCACCGTTCCCAAGGGAACGTTGGAACGGCTCCATTCATCCCACTTCCAGATGTGGATATCGGTTCCGCAGATGGAGGTTGAGAGGGTTTTGACCAGCACTTCGCCAACACCGGCCACTGGAACAGGGTGTTCTTCGAGGGAAAATCCACCTTCTTCCGCCGAGGTTTTGGTCCAGGCGGTCATGGTGGTTGGCGTGGATTCCATGACTTGCCCCGTGAGGCCTTTGGCTTGGACGCCTTTTCATCCTTCGCTCATCGTGACTTGGGCGAGAGGTTCGCTCGATGGCTTCGGTATGTTGATTAGGGAGGCGCGACGGCCTCAAATCCCGTTGATGGTACAATGAAGTACGTCGTGGTCAGCGGAGGAGTGCTCTCAGGTCTTGGAAAAGGCGTGACTGCGAGCAGCATCGGTGTCCTTCTCAAAGCCGCCGGTCTACGGGTGACCTCGATCAAGATCGACCCCTACCTCAACAGCGACGCAGGGACAATGTCCCCGTTTGAACACGGGGAGGTCTTCGTGTTGGACGATGGCGGAGAAGTGGATTTGGACCTCGGCAATTACGAACGCTTCCTTGACATTAACCTCTCAAAAGATAACAACCTCACCACGGGAAAAATCTACGCCAAGGTGATTGAAGCCGAACGAAGAGGCGACTACTTGGGCAAAACGGTTCAGGTGATTCCGCACATCACCGACGCCGTTCAAGATTGGATTGAGGAGGTGGCTTCACGCCCAGCCGACGGAAGCGGGAACGCCCCTGACGCTTGCATCATTGAATTGGGTGGGACCGTTGGCGACATTGAATCCGCACCCTACGTTGAGGCACTTCGCCAGTTCCAATTCAGGGTTGGACGAGAAAACGTGACCTTCGTCCATGTCTCTCTGGTTCCTGTCATGGGACCGGTAGGTGAACAGAAGACCAAGCCCACCCAGCACACCGTGAAGGAATTGAGGGGGTTGGGGATTTCACCTGATATTCTGGTGTGTCGCTCTTCCGCCCCCCTCAACGATGAAACCCGGGAAAAACTGGCTGCCTTTTGCCATGTGAAACCTCAAGCGGTCATGTCGACCCATGATGTACCCAACATCTACCACGTCCCGCTGATGCTCCAACAGCAGGGCTTGTGTGACATCCTCGGCGTGGATTGCACCGCTACGGACCTACTCAGCCGATGGGAGAAGATGGCGCTCCACCTCGACACGCTCACTGAAGAAGTCCACATCGCCATGGTGGGGAAGTACACCGACCTTTCCGACGCCTACCTGTCGGTCATCAAGAGTTTGCAACACGCCGCCATGGCCGTTGACCGCAAACTGGTCATTGATTGGATCGAGGCCAGCCACCTTGAAGATGGGTGGGAAGCAAGCGAACACACCAATGCATGGGAAACGTTGTGGCAGGCCGACGGGGTGTTGGTACCCGGTGGCTTTGGCGACCGGGGCATCGAGGGCAAAATCCTCGCTGCGCACCATGCTCGAACCAAGCAGGTGCCGTATCTCGGTATTTGCCTCGGCTTGCAAATCGCCACCATCGAGTTTTGTCGGAATGTGCTCGGCATGACGGGTGCAAACTCCACGGAGTTTGAGGACAACCCGGAACACGCAGCCGTGATTTTCATGCCTGAAATCTCAAAAACACACCTTGGCGGGACGATGCGTCTCGGTAGCCGTCCAACGATATGGCAATCAGACGGTTCGAAGATACGGGCCCTCTATGGCCCGGGTGAAACGGTGGACGAGCGCCATCGCCACCGTTACGAAGTGAACCCCGACCTCATTGAGCGAATTGAGGGCGCAGGACTGGTCTTCGTTGGAAAGGATGAGTCTGGACAACGGTGTGAGATTTTTGAACTCAACGACCATCCATATTACGTCGGTGTTCAATTCCATCCTGAGTTCAAGTCGCGCCCCGGACGACCGAGTCCCCCATTTTTGGGCCTATTGCAGGCTGCTTCTCGTCGCGCCTGAGAGGCACTAACGAATCCGCTGCAGGTACTCAGCGCCGTAATGTTGCCATTGTTCCATGGTCCACCCTGGTGGGAGGCCCTCGGGTGGTAGAGGAGGCATGCTCGATGACTGTACCACAACCGGAGGCGAGATTGGCTCGGTGAAAGGTTCAGCACCGTAAGACGCTCCGTGGTCGGGCATCATGGAGGAAGGGAGGACTTCCTTCCGCTTCGGCTTGAGGATGATCAGAGCAAGTACAGCGACAATCAACCCCAAGACCGCCACCCATGTGGTCACCGAAACGCTGTCGATGAAGGTCAATTCACTTCGAGCAGCATCAGCAGGATATGCATCATTTTGGTCTGATACGCCATCACCATCGCTGTCAAGACATCCAAGACGGTCTTTGCTTGACGTACCAGCCTGCTCAGGACAAACATCGGTGTCGGACAGATTTTCCTGGTCTGGGAAGCCGTCGCTATCGGCGTCACTCCATCGTTGTGCATCCATCACGAAGGCGTCACCCTCATCGCTCCAACCATCACCGTCGGTATCGATGCATCCCCATCGGTCGAGCGTGGAGGTGCCAATTTCGAGCGGGCAGGCATCTGGTTGAGTTCCGAATGATGCATCACCGTAACCGTCGCCATCGCTGTCCACCCATTGTGTGTTGTCGGTAGGGAAAGCATCGAGGTCGTCAGAGAACCCATCGCCGTCACCATCCAGACATCCAAGTTGACCGCCCTCGCTCGAAGTGCCAAAAACGAGAGGACAGGCATCTGGTAACGCACCTGCGGGGTTATCGCCAAAGCCGTCGCCATCACCATCCGCCCATTGTGTGCTGTCCAAGGGGAAGGCATCGGCGCCTTCTGCAGTGCCATGGGCACCTGATGGGTTGGAGTAGCCGTCGCCGTCGCTGTCGGGGCAGCCGTATCGGTCAGCGGTGGACGGTCCGGCCAAACCAGGGCAAGCATCACCAAAATCTCCGTTGCTTTCGTCCCCGAAACCATCTTCGTCGGTGTCAGACCACTGCGTTGAGTTGTTCGGATACACGTCCTCTTGGTCCGCCCAACCATCACCGTCGGTGTCCAAACAACCCAAATACACACCTTCGCTGGAAGTTCCCACGACGGTAGGGCAGAGGTCAAGCTCGTCTGCGTACCCGTCACCGTCATCGTCAGTGTCCTCCGTTGCGTCCTCGCAGCCATCACCGTCAAGATCGCTGAGTGGATTGGACTGGAAGGTCAGTGGACTGGTAGGGCAAGCATCGTCAACGTCGAGGACGTTGTCGTTGTCGTCGTCAACATCTTCGGTCGCGTCTAAACACCCGTCACCATCGAAATCGGATTGGGAGGTACTTGGCGTGTTGATGACACCCGTCGGGCAGTCATCATCGTCGTCCGAACGCCCGTCATTGTCGTCGTCTGCGTCCTCGCTCAGGTCGTGGCATCCGTCACCGTCGTGATCAGTGGAAGGGTTTGATGTCCAGTCGCCAGCACCGAATTCGCAATCATCATCTTCTTCAACCACGCCATCGCCGTCGCCATCGTTGTCGCAAGCATCACCGATTTGATCGCCATCGTAGTCGAATTGGTCGGTGTTGGCCACGCTCGGACAGTTGTCAGCGCTATCACGCACATGGTCGCCGTCTTCATCTGCAAAAGGATCGAGGCGTACGATGCGGTCCCTCGAACCATCTGCATAGTAGAGAGCGCCATTGGATCCGATTTCTAACCCCATGATGCTCAATGCTTGCGTTTGAACAACGGTGTTGAGCGTTGCAGACTTTCCATTTGATGCAAGGTCAAACGCCCAAATGCTGTTGTTTCCGTTCGCACTCACAAAAAGCCGGTCTCCGTCAAGGGCAATGCCACTCGGTCGCGACAAGCCTGTTGACAATACCCCGTATTCACGTCCAGTGATGGCTGAATATTCTTGCAGCGGTTCCAGCCTTGAGCCATCGTTCATCATGCTGGTTGAGCTGATCACCGTGTCATCGGTGTTCACCCACAAGATGCGATTGTTGCCCGTGTCGGCGATGTAGAGAATACCGTTGCTCTTGTCCATGATCATGTGGCCCGGCACACCAGCGTACCTTGACAGCTGAATGTCCGTGTGTCGTCGGACGATGCCATCAGAATGGTCATCTTCACCGGTGTCGTGGTCCTGTTGGAAATCATAGTAGACAAGGTTCCCGTAATAGCCGTCAAAGTACCAGTACGCATTTCCAGAGTCGTGAGCGACGCCCATGCCGTTGGGGGACTCGTGGAGCATGTCGGTGTGGCTTCCAAGCAGGCCGTCGTTCTGGTGTTCACGGGCAAAATGTGAGAGGGAGGAAGGCCACAACGCAGGACCCATGAAGTTGTTGGGACTGCCTTGGCCGTTGTACGTGTTACGCGACTCTTGTGCGGTGCTAAATTGATAATCAAATTCGCTATGATACGCTCCAAAAGCAATGGCACTGACCTCTTCCATGAAGTGATTTCGGTAAGAATCCAATCGCTTCTCTGAAGTCTGACTCGGCGTTCCAGCGTCGTGAAGAATTACAATGCTGTCGTCCGCCCGATTCACCACCCAGAGTTCATCGCTACGGGTTGCCCCGGGGTGGAATTCAAGGTCGCGGGGTTCGTTGAGGCCATCCGCACTGGTGGCGATGATCGTTTCGTCAAAGCCCGTGCCGAATTGAGGGACGGCGGCGTTTGAATCGGTTCGAATCGAAGCGGGTTGCTCGGTGAGGAGATTCGGCACCGATTGAGTAAGAGAGGTGAGGCAGAGGAGAACCGTGAGGAGGAGTCCCAATCGCTTATGCATGTGAGTGCATTTTTTGCCCTCCTGTTAAGGGTTTGCCATTGACTGTGCATGAACGATTTGAAACGCCGTCAGTCAACCAAACTGTGGCCGAGCAACAAAAAGCCCACTGCAAGAAGAGAGAAGGCGCGTTGCATGTGCAGCAAGCGTGTGCCTTTACGGAATTCCTTTGGTGGCCATTTGGACTGCATCAGGTAGCCGCTGATGACCAACACCCACAAAAACACCATGGCCAACCACAACGTCCAATGCCATTCGAGCACATAGCCATGAACGGTACCGATCACCGCCATAGCCAAGCCCAACCACGTGTGCACCCGCATGAAACGCCGGTTGGCAACACCGAGCGATTTCTTGAAGGCTCTGGGCTCCTTGTCAAACAGTTCTGCTCCGTTTGCGCGGAGCCATTTGAACGCAGGCTTCCAAACAACAATGGCCAAGGTAGCGATCAGCAGTACTTGGGCCACTTCACCCAACCCTTCACCGTCAACGCCAAGCACCGTCGCTTCGTTGTCATCGTCATCTTCGTCATCCCCCTCGTCGGCCAGCGAATGTCCGGAAAGGAGGATGAAGGTGAGCAACGTCAGAAGGAACAGAAATCTGCGTGACATCAAACGAGTCGGCCAATCAGGTTCGTTTTAACGCCATCGTACCGATGACTCGTGGTCATGTACGATGCTACCCACAACAACACTCAGCCCTCGGCAGCCAACCAATCGCTGACCAACGACGGTAGAAGTT